>JBFRWB010000040.1:0-14951 GCA_051439375.1 Microcystaceae cyanobacterium | reverse complement strand
CGAGAAATATCAATTTCATTAATCATAAAGCCTTGAGGCGAAAAGAAGGAAGGACGACCAATAATGCGTCTGGCTTCTCGCATATAAGGATATTTAGATAAACCATGTACTGTCCCCATTGGAGAGTCTAACCCTTTAAGATAACGATGATTGGGATCTGGTTTTTTGACTCCATCCCCTAATTGGGAGTCCGTTGTCCCTGCGACTAGCCAATAATAGTATCCTATTGAGTTTTCCTCCCCTTTTCTTAAGGTATCAGTTCTTAGTCCCCCCATCCAACCGCCGGGGTTAAGTTGTCCTAATGCTTGCAATTGATCGCGAGTATAAATTAAATTATCTCTTGATGTCCCTGGCCGATAGTCATTTCCCCATGTCCAGTTTTGCATGGATATGTCCCCCGGTGTGGGTTCGGAAAAGGCAATTCCACCGAACTTAGTCATTTCCCCCTTTTTAGGACTCCATATCCGCCGATAAGTGAACACAAGGTCAAAATCAGCCAATCTTTCTAATTCATAGCTATAATAAGGCGCATACTGGTCATAGAAGGAAGGTTTAGTCTGGGGTTGGGGGTCTGCCGTTTCCTCCATTGCAAAGGTATAGGTAAACCCTTGGGTACAATAGGGATCTTGGGTTGCGCTAGAAGAAGAGGGTTCAAGATAAGACCGAGGATCGATTCCTAAGCGATAGGGAACATCTGCTAAAGCGATAATTTCCCCTGTTTCTGTCGCTTCTATCACATACCAGTCGGAAGGGGTGTCATTGTCGTGGGGTTGGGGAACAAATTTAATAATCGTCTTATCAAAGCGTTCTGAATTCTCGTAGCGATAAGCATCTTCTATGGTTTGCGACAAGGGATAGGTGTTTAATGGAGGTGCATTTTCGGCGGGTTGATGCTGAATTGCGATCGCACTTTTGATCTGTTTTCCATTTCCGACAGGCTGAATATCGAGTTCTTTAATCACAGTTGAGGGAAACCACTTTAATTCTCCGTTTCCATCCTGCGCTGCGTCTTCCAACATTTTCATTAATAGCTTATGACCATCATAAGGGAAATAACAAGATTCGCTTACCCAACAGTCACCGGGGTTTAATTGTCCATAATGTTCTTCAATACGTTGGCGTAATTCTAAATAACCACGAGGAAAGAAGAGTTGCGATCGCTGTGTCGCTCTTTCATCAAGTGCAGATGTTCCTTGAGAAGAAATTTGTCCGCCAACCCAGTCGGTAATTTCGGTTAAACAGACGGTTCTTCCGGCTAATAAGCCTTCATAGGCGGCTGCTGCGCCTGAAAGTCCCCCACCGACGATTAATAGTTCGCATTCTACCGTTTCGTCGGGATTGCGAGGGGGTGCTGCTAGGGTAGCAGGAGAGAGGGAGATGAAGGTAAAAGAGAGGGAGAGGAGGGAACGAAACCAACGGTTAACCATCGTGCTTAGTCTAGGATAGATAAATGATAATGGAATGTCCAAGAATAATAGATGAGCTTCAGGTTGTCAATGTTCCTTTCTGGGGAGTGTGGGGGATTAAGATTATGTAAGAGGCTATACTATTAGCTGTTATTGTATGGTGAATTGATTCTTTCGTGTATAGCGATTCTGATAGACAAAACTGGCGACAAGCTTTAGAATTGGCGTTGACTGCTCCCATTTCTTCCCTTAAGGCTGTATCCTATACAAAAGCATGGCGTACTAAATCTGAACCTGTCTTGTTGAAATGTGAGAATAATCAGGATTATGTGGTAAAAACTCAATTAGCAGGTCGTCAAATCATTAATGATCAAATTGTCGCTAGATTAGGCCAATTGTTAGACGCACCTGTGGGAATTCCGAAAATCATCTTAATTTCTCAAGATTTAATTGATATCGAACCCCATTTAAAAGATTATCCTGTAGGGAAAGCGCACGGAACACAATGGATTCCTGATTGTTTTGACGAATGGACGTTAATTGCGACAAGTGAACCTAAAAATCGCCTAAGATTGGTTCTTTTAGCCATATTATACGGTTGGACAATTGCTAATGATCATCAATTTTTATTTAAGCAAAATCCGCCTCGATTGATTTATTCGGTTGATCATGGTCATTTTTTTCCTAATAAGCCAAATTGGACAATAAACGCTTTACTTAACGCTCCTTCAGCCTGTTTAGATCCTTATTTTAATCAGTGTGGTTTTTCTGACCAAGAATTAAGCTATGCTTACCAACAACTGGAAAATATTACCCCTATTCAACTTATTGATGTCATTGCTGCTATTCCGACTGAATGGAATATTACAATAGAGGAAAGAGGGGTGATGATAGAATATTTAATTAAAAGACAGCAAACTTTGTTAGATTATTTGAGAAATTACTAATCTTGATTAGGTAAAGATTATGGTCAGTAGATACAGTATTATTCAATATATTCCTGATCCGATCGCTGATGAACGGATTAATATTGGGGTGCTACTTTTTGATGATTATCAGGTGAAAGTTCACTTTTTAAACAGTTGGAAACGGGTGCAGAATTTCAGTGGTGATAATATTGGTTTTCTCAGAGATTTTGCTAAAAGAATGGAAAGATCCGCCGATGAAGGTTTATTATTTCCGGGAGATCAAGAAACAGAGTTACCGAAGCATCAACGTTTATTGAAAGTTGCTCAAGGATGGATGAATAGTATTCAATTTACTGAACCTCGTGGTTCTTTACAACCCCTTGAGGATATTTTTGAGGAAATTATTACTAAGTTTTTAGTAGAACCCATAGAACCCCCTAAAAAGCCCCGTAATCGTCAGGATGCGGCCAGAATTACTATCAAAAAAGTAAAAACAGCAACCCTCAAAAAATTAGGAAATGAGGGGAAAGATTTAATCAAAGAAAAATATGCGATCGCTGGACAACATGGAGAGTATGAGTTAGATATTGCAGTGGTTAATAGTCATCCTTATTTAGCAGCGCAGGGACTTTCTTTTGAAGTTCATCCCCCTGAAAGCGTTCTTAATGATTTATCTTGGAAAATAGAGGAAATCAACAAGAAGAATCCTGATTTTCCCTTAGCCGTAATGGTTTTACCGCCTAATGAAACGGTTAACAGTGATTATAAAATGTTAGAAAAAATTTATCGTGAGCGTACCAATATTTATATACAACAAGGGGCTGAAGTGTTAACAGAAAATAACTTTGATCAATGGATTTTACAACACCTTCCTTTATAAATCATACCGATTTTATCTGTAAAATGCTATAATTAACTATTTTGTTGTGCAATTGTACAGAATTAATATTATGTTAGAGATTGCTTTAAGCTGGATAGGGGAATGGACAGTTACAAAGTCATTAGAAGCTTTATCTAATGAAGTTAACACAAAACTTAATTCTGATGATATTAAAAAAGGGGTAAAATTCGAGAGCGAATAGGTTTATTGAATGAACAGGGAATTGATTGTTATGGGTTTATCCATAAAACGTTTCAGGAATATTTGTGCGCTCAAGATATTGATTATCAAGCGGATATTGTTTATTCATTCAATTAACACAATGAAATTAAAAGGAAAAATTGCCCTAGTCACTGGCAGAGGCTTGATGACTTGAGAAATTGGTTAAATCTTACCAACAGTTAGACTTTCTAAAGTTTAATACTTATAAGTGAATTACTAAAATACTTATAGCTTACTATTTATCACGAAATGGATACCATAATTGACCCCAATAATGGAAAGGAATCGGTTTTTCTAAACCATAGTCTTGAGGATATTGATTTTTAGGAAAATATAATGTTCCAAAGAGACGGTCAAAAATCAGCGTATGAGGGGCAAAATTACTATCATAGGCTTTAGCATCGGTACAATGATGCCAATGATGAAATTCTGGTGTGGCAATTATCCACTTTAACCAACCAATATTAACCCGAATATTAGAATGATTTAAAAAGCCATGAAGTCCCAAAAAGACAATATAGGCGAATAGCACCTTTTCTGAAAAACCCAAACATAAAACAGGAATGAACTGCACACAATCCCCTAAAATTTTATCAATGGGATGTAACCGCACATTGGCTAACCAGTCCATTGGCCTTGCACTATGATGAATCTGATGAAACTTCCATAACCAAGGAACTTGATGAAGCGTTCGATGGATTAAATAGGCGAAAAAGTCAGAAATAAGAATTATTTCTATAAATTGCAACAAAAAAGGTTGGAATTGAATAAAATTAACCCAGAGAAGGCTAATATTTTCCCTTAATATGACTGCTGCAACTGCCACACTGAAGCTTTCTGTGACCACCCCAATACAGCATCCTAGAATATAGTAAACCGTATCTGTGGTTAAGCCAGAGCGTAATAAAGGTTGCTTATGGTAAGCAAAAAAGTATTCAAGGGGAACAAACAGCAATGCAAGTCCAAAAAAGCCAATAAAGATTTGCTGTCCAAGATCGATTGACATAATATTGATGGATAAAACCTAGGAGTTATAAGTTTATATTAAGAGGGTAATCCATAGCGTTTCCTAATCTCATGAGATGTATCTCAGTATCCGAAGTTATTACCTCCTTTGTAGAGATGCTCCATGGAACATCTCGAAGCTAAGACGCATTTAAACTGGGTATTCTCTAATTTACGGAAAAAGCTGCTGCTTACTATTCTCTATTCCCCATTCCCTATTCTCTCATCCCCACAGACCAATGTGCGATACTTAACACCTTACTAGGTTTTAATGAAACAGTTCAGAAAGCGGTGAAAGTTTCCGATACTCCCTTCCCCTGTTTGGGATGATTATCTTAAAATAAATATAAAATTGTGTAAACTTTCGTAAAGTGCCAAATCTGGCTAACCAATGATCTCAACTACCTCTCTTTTTGCTCCTGTAGATGATGATTTACGTCTCTTGACGGACAATCTCAAACGGCTTATTGGCGCACGTCACCCAATTCTAGGGGCTGCTGCCGAACATCTCTTTGAAGCTGGTGGCAAACGTCTCCGCCCCGCCATTGTCCTCCTTGTAGCGAGAGCAACCTTACTGAATCAAGATCCCACACCCCGTCATCGCCGTTTAGCAGAAATCACTGAAATGATTCATACGGCAAGTTTAGTTCATGATGATGTGGTGGATGAATCCGAATTAAGACGGAACGTACCGACGGTTAATAGCCTATTTGATAACCGTATTGCGGTTTTAGCCGGAGATTTCCTATTTGCTCAATCTTCTTGGTATTTGGCGAATCTGGATAACCTAACCGTGGTTAAATTACTCTCAGAAGTCATTCGCGATTTTGCAGAAGGAGAAATTCTACAAGGAATCAACCGTTTTGACACCCAACTCTCTTTAAAAACCTATTTAGACAAAAGTTATTATAAAACTGCTTCTTTAATGGCAAATAGTGCTAAAGCCTCTGCCATTCTAAGTGATACATCCCCTGAAGTCGTGGAATCAATGTATCAATATGGACGGGATTTAGGACTTGCTTTTCAAATTGTGGATGATATTCTCGATTTTACCTCTCCTACTGAAATTTTAGGAAAACCGGCTGGATCTGACCTTATAAGTGGTAATGTTACCCTTCCTGCCTTATATGCAATGGAAGAAACCCCTTATCTTGCGGTTTTAATTGAACGGGAATTTTCCCAAGATGGAGATATAGAGCAAGCATTAGCTATTGTTGAAGAAAGTAATGGGATTGAGCGTTCCAGAGCTTTAGCCCATTCTCATGCTAAGAATGCGGTTAAACAGCTAGATTGTCTAGCTCCTTCCCCATCTGCTCAAGTCTTAGCTGATTTGACTGACTACATTCTGAGTCGCTTGTACTAGAGGAAAGATCCTTAAATTGGGCAAACAAGTTGGCCGAGCGTTCTTCAATGTCGCTATCGGTTAACTCTTGGGTGAAATCCCACTCCTTTTCTTGTTCACTCATAAAAACTTCTGTTTGCTCATCACAAGGATTCCAAGGATAAACACTGTCATCGCCAATTAAGGTATGGAGGAATGCTTGTTCTAAATAGGATAAGTCAGACATAATTGTAAGTCCTCCATCGAAACCGATTTATTTACCATGTCTATACCCTATCGTGAGGCACTTAGACGATACTTCCTTCCAATAGAGTAGAGTGTCATCACCTAACGGTATGATCCTAAATCTGACACATAAAGTTCAAGCATAGTATAAATAAACTTACCTAGAAGATTAAACCCAGATATTCTTAAGCATTCGTTAAATCTGGTCTCAATTTTTATCCCTGTGACTACCCTTAGAAGTGAGTTATCCCTCATTTAGGGATAAACAAATGTGTCATTTTATTGTTTTCCATGACAGAGTTCATTATTCAATCTGCCAAATCTCACAGGGAAGACTCCTCAACCGTCCAGACTTGGATTCGTCGTCTGGTGTGGAAAATCACTGTGGCCACTCTACTGTTGATGGTGGTTGGGAGTGCTACACGGGTCATGAATGCAGGATTAGCTTGTCCTGACTGGCCGCTGTGTTACGGGCAGCTAATTCCATCCCAACAAATGAATTTACAGGTGTTTCTCGAATGGTTTCACCGTTTAGATGCGTCCCTCATTGGTTTAAGTACCTTACTATTAGTGGGGTTATCAGTGTGGTTTCGCACAAAATTACCCCAATGGTTACCTTGGGCTTCCTTATTCGCCTTTGGATTAATTGTTTTCCAAGGAATTCTTGGCGGTTTAACCGTTACCGAATTGCTTAGATTTGATATTGTCACCGCCCATTTAGGAACAGCCTTATTGTTTCTTGGCACATTAATTGTGATTGCTTTGTGTCTTTATCCCTCGCAAGAGAAGATTAAACCCCAAAAATTAACGTGGATTGCCTTAATATCAGCCATTTTAATCTATTGCCAATGTCTTTTAGGGGGCTTAGTTGGGTCTCGTTGGGCGGTTCATCAATGCCTAAACCTCAGCTTCAATCATCTCTGTACCGTACTTAACAGCCATCTCTGGGGCGTAATTCCGGCTACTTTAGCAATTTTGACCTTGGGAATAATTACATGGCGTACAGAGGCTTTAAACTTGGGTTTACGTCGATTAGCATATACTGCCGTCGGATGTGTTGTCTTGCAAATACTCTTAGGGGTAGGAACGTTTCGCCTTCATCTGCAAGTTGAACCCCTAACCATTGCTCACCATACTATTGGAGCAACCCTTTGGGGAATTTTAGTGGCTTTTACCGTTTTAAGCTTCAAATCGGAAATAAAAACAGTCAGTGCTTCAGAAACTGAATTTATCACAAATAACTGACAAATTGTTCACATTATCGCTGAGAAATAATGGTTGGAATTAATGCGGTTCGTCATCACGAATCACCTTTACAGGTTCTAAAAAGTTACTATCAACTCACTAAACCTCGGATTATTCCGTTATTGTTGATTACCACCGCCGCATCCATGTGGATCGCTTCAGAAGGGCGAGTTGACTTGTTAAAACTCTTAATTACTCTATTGGGAGGAACATTTGCGGCGGCGGCGGCTCAAGTGTTGAATTGCATCTATGATCAAGATATTGACTATGCGATGCAACGAACTCGTCAACGCCCCATACCGTCTGGTAGAGTGCAACCTCGTCATGCTTTGATTTTTGCCCTTGTTTTAGCCGTTTTATCCTTTAGTCTCTTTGCTGTCTTCATTAATCTCCTCAGTGCTTGTTTAGCTTTCTCTGGCATCATTGTTTATATGCTGGTTTATACCCATTGGTTAAAGCGTCATAGTACTCAAAATATCGTCATTGGGGGGGCTGCTGGCTCAATTCCTCCCCTAGTAGGTTGGGCGGCGGTAACAGGGGATCTCAGTTGGGCGGCTTGGGATCTGTTTATTATCATCTTTTTGTGGACACCTCCCCATTTTTGGGCGTTAGCCTTGATGCTAAAAGAGGATTACGAAGAAGTCAATATTCCTATGTTGCCAGTCATTGAAGGAGAAGAAAATACAGTTAATCAAATTTGGCTGTATAGCTTAATCTTTCTACCTTTTACGCTCTTTTTGACCTATCCTTGTCAGGTTTTAGGTGGGGCTTATCTCCTAGCTGCTGTCATTTTAGGGATAATGTTCCTCAAAAAAGCATGGCAACTGAAACACGCCCCTCAAGATGGGAATAAGGCGCGATCGCTGTTTAAATTTTCGATCTTTTATCTAATGCTGCTCTGTTTAGCTATGATCATTGATAGTTTGCCTGTTACTCATCAGGCGATCGCTTACTTAACCCAAACGATGAGTTAAGGGTTATATTGATTAATGTTTGAATTCCGTGGGTGGGCTTTTAGCCCACCTTTTATTAGGATAAATTTTTCAAGTTCACATTACTATTATTTACACTATCCTACTTAATTATTACGAAGAAAAAATAGAGCTTATCATCACAGGTTCAGGAGAGCCATTAATCGAGTAACCATGTTAGTATATCTTGAACGGTTAGGGTTAACCCTTGGGCAAAGTCTGGTACAGTAATCATTTGGCTAAGTTCATCAAAGATTTGGGGTTCTTGTTGAGAACGATAAACAAAAATTGTTAGTTCATCTGGGTCAATTAACCATCCCATCTGTGTCCCATATTTTAAGCAGTGTAAGATGTTTTTAATGACTTTGGTTTGATTTTGATCAGGGGATAAAATTTCAATTGTCCAATCGGGTGCAAGGAGAAAGGTATTGGCAATTTGTCCTTTTTCGTCTCTGGGAATATGATTTCCAGTAAAAACAGCAATGTCAGGGATAATCGAACGACCGCCAAATGTACAGCGCAACTCTGGAAAAGCCCGGGCTATTTTTTGCGGTTTTAAGATAGTATTAATCGCAGGGGTTAGTTCGCCTTGAATAGTGCTATGTTTTCCTTGTGGCATCGGTTTTTGAATAATTTTACCCGCTATATATTCACTGGCTGGTTTCGTTTCAGGTAATTGAAGAAACTTTTCTAGGGTAATGGGTGTAGTCTTAGTTTGTGTTTGTACCATAAGATAATTTAAGGAAAGAAAACCTCATTAAGACAGGCAATGTTTTGTTAGTCGGTTCGGACTTGGTATTAAATCGGATGGGTGACAAAGAAGCACCCAACTTAAGGTGTTAACTGCATCACTACCATAGTCATATCGTCACTGTTCCCATTTCCCTGTCCTACAAACGTCTCTACTTGATCAAATAGATAGTCAAGTACTTCTTGGGGAGTAAACCCCTGCTGACAAGCACATTTAAACGCATAGATTAAATTATCTTCATCAAAGCGAGTCCCTCTAGGACTAACTGCATCTGTTAGACCATCAGTATAGTAAAGGATGGTGTCTCCTATTTCCAATTGAAACGTATCGTCTTCGTAGTCTGAGTCAATTTCTAAACCAATCAGCATTCCCATTGTATCTAAACGGGAAATAGAACGGCTTTTGGCCTGCCAGAGTAGAGGTGGATTATGCGCTGCGTTACTAAAAGACAAAATACGGCGTTTGGGATCATATTCGGAATAAAATAGGGTAACAAACCGCCGCGAGCTTTCTAAATCACTATACATCACTCGATTAAGGTGGCGTAATACCTGAGCCGGAGAATGACGATTTAAGACCTCTGCTCTTAACATTCCCCTTGTCATGGTCATAATTAAACCTGCTGGCACTCCTTTTCCCATCACATCCCCGATGACAATACTCCATAAAGCATCTACATCATTTTGATCTCCTGAAAATTTGTCATAATTACTAGGAATAAAGTCATAATAATCGCCACCTACTCGACTGGCTGTTTGACACCTTGCTGCTAACTCAACCCCTTGAATCGTAGGACATTTTCTCGGTAACAGTCTTTCTTGAATTTCTGAAGCAATTTCTAATTCGCGATCTTGGCGTTCTTTAGATCGTAATTCTACCGTTAATTCGCTATTAGCAATGGCCACCGCCGTTTGATCCGCCACCAATTGGAGAAGCCGCCGACGGGTTTGAGTCCATATATACTGTCCATCTTTGCTAAACACATAGAGTCGCCCCCTTTCCTCGTTTTTAATCAAAATCGGTGTACTATATAGGCGAAATTCCCTTCCCAATGCTTGACGAATTTCTCCATCCAGTGTCCCCAAAGATGAAGTATCTGCCGTTTCATGGTTAAATTGACGTACCAATTCTTCTAGAGTCGATTGGGTTTTTTGGGTTATTTGAGAATCTTGACAGTGCAGTTGTTCAAGGGTAATACTATCAGGAGATTTAAAAAGAATTAAAGCACTTCCGTCTGCATCTGTTACCCTTGCAGCCATTAATGGGGTTAATTCTAGAAATTGATTGAGATTATTGAAGCTTCGTAGGGCAAATCCGAGAGAACTCAATAAATTTTGCACTTTATTTTGTTCTCGGTGTAAAGTGGCGACTAATTCTTTTAACGCCAAGATAGGGGTTGTTTCCTCAGCCGAGTGGGGCGTTGCTGAGGGAGTTGCAGAAAAGGGGATGGTCTCAATATTGGGACGCATTACAACAATAAATAGGTATAAAGAGTTACGGTAAGGATTCAGTTCGGCTAAATGACTTAGCTGAGTTTAGTCTTATCATTCTATGGGATCTTTTCCAAAATAAACAGTCTCCCTGCTATACTAATGAGGCTAAGAAATGATTAAGAATCTTACAAAATGCTAAGTCTATTCTCCGATTAACATTTCCTCGATAGGATAGTTAAAAGATAGTCTTTGCCATCTAATCTACAGTTGTTTAACTGTTTAACCCCTAATCATGGCTAATTCCCCAACGCCTAATCAACCTAATTCCCCAAACGTCACTCCCCTCAAATGTTTAACGGGTGCGATCATCGCCGCTAGTTTAGCGATCGCATTATATGCTTTAACCATGTCTATTGCTCAAAGTTTCGCAGCCACTCCTTTAGTTTCTGATAAGGTTATCGTTTTAAAACTCTCTTCTCTTGTTCGTACCTTTGTTCTTGGTTTAGCGTCTTTAGGCACATTTGTTTGTGGGTTTATTGCCCTTGGACTTATTTTATTAGGGATTCAAGTGACTTTCAAAAAAGATCAGCAGGAGTCTTAATCAGAAGTTCAGGTATTGGTAAGTCTAAATTCGCCCATTCTAAATTCTAATTGTTTGGTTAAAAATGTCTCAACTTCAAACTCAGGTTTTACCCAAGTTAGAACATCTCAATAAAGGGTTAAATATTTGGCACCCTGCGACTTGGGAGGATTACTTAACTTATCGAGATGATCCCTCTATCGAAAAAATTAAACTGTTTTTTAATCAAGGTTATTTATTTATTGAAATGGGTGGCGAAGGAATTAATCACGCTAAGTTTAACGAACTGTTAACAATGATTTTGTTTAGTTGGTTTGCTGAACATCCTGAACAAGATTTTGCTTTATTTGGAGGGTGTCTGATGGAAAAACCTAAGACTAAAGCGGCTGCCCCTGATATAGTATTATATCTGAGAGAAGATTATCCTCGTTGGCAACCTGAAGACAGTCGTTATATCGATTTGAGAAAACATCCTATCCCAGACTTAGTAGGAGAAGTTGGTGATACCACGTTAGCCACAGATTTAGATGAAAAAAAGCATCTTTATGCTGAGTTAGAAGTCCCTGAATATTGGGTAATAGATGTACAAGCAAAACGACTCTTGGCTTTTATCCTACAAGAAAATGGAATTTATAAGGAAACGGATACTTCTCTAGCGATAAAAGGATTATCGATTAATGTAATTGAACAAACGCTAAAACGTCTTGATCAAGAAACTAATGGACGGGCTGCTTTATGGTTTGCTAAACAAATAAAAAACAGTGAACAGTAATCAGCAATTAATCTTAATTTATCCTTTAAGTTGATAAACCCGTTGCCATTGTTCAGGGGTGACTTTAAAATTGGTACTATTAGGCGCACGAATTACTGTTAAATGTTTAAGAATTTGGTCTTTTTTTAAGTCATGTCGTCGTAAAGGTTGACCTAATAATTTGCGAATAAACCGTAATTGCACACGGGGTTTGTCAGGTTTAGTGTTCTTTTTTTGTAGCCAATAGTCTAAATCAGGAATATCTGCTAAGATTTGAGGTGGTTGAGTAATTTCAGCAATCGCATAAATTCCCGCTTCAGCCCCAGCTATCCATACTAATACCCCATCGCCTATTGTAATCTGTTTGGCGTACCGAGTCACGAACCATGGCATTTCTTCTAACGTTTCAATAGCATCTAAAATGCGATAGTATTTGGGGTTTCCTTGAAAAAGCCAATAGGCCATCCTATTTTCCTTCTAAATATGAGGGATTCAATATTATAATTTTTACATGAAACAGTGACTCATGAACAGTTAACTACCTACCCTTCTCCTTTAACTTCTGACTTATGATTCAATTGTTCAAACAGCGTCTCATTTCCTTACTATTGACTCTCCTTTTTATCGTGGGATTAACGGCCTGCACCCCATCCGAACCACCAGTCGAGTTTACCCCAGATGGGGCAATTATTCAAAAAGCGATCACTTTACAATTAGAACAAACTGAACGACGTTTAAGCCAACAATTAAAAGTTTCTCCTCCCACCTTTGACATTAGCAAAATTGAGGTCAAAAATAACGATCCTGTATTCATTAATGAGTTAGCCGCTTATCATTTAACAGGAACTTATCGCTTAATCTTACAACTTCCCCATCGTAAGGTCACACAAAAAAAGAATCCCTTTGATATCTATCTACAACGGCAAGCAGAGGGAAAAACATGGCGACTATTAACAAAAACCCTTGAGACTCCAACTTCTCAACCTCAATGGTCTAGTTATCTCATTCAGGTAGATGCTCCTATTATTGAACCTCAATCCTCTCCATCAGTTGATAGTTCATCTTAATATATTCAACAAAAAAAACTCTAGAAAATCGCTTTTCAAACGACTCTAGAGCCTTGCATAGTGCAATCGGAGGGTGATTTTTATTGACTTTTTGTCTTACCTACTAAAGATAGGACAAAAGAGAGTGAGTTGTATGTAACTAATTTAACAATCTCCCAAATTCTTCAAATTGCGGTACAGTAAAGGCTGTTATTTTGAATCCCTATCTTTACCATAACCATGACTGATTTTTTACCCTTTGCGTTACCCGAAATTGGCGATGATGAGATTAACGAGGTGATAGACTCCTTAAAATCAGGATGGTTGACGACAGGACCAAAAACTAAGCGGTTTGAGCAAGAATTTGCCCAATTTTTACAAACAGACGGTGAAGCGATCGCTGTTAACTCTGCTACCTCTGGATTACATTTAGCCTTAGAAGCGTTGGGAATTGGAGAAGGGGATGAAGTCATTACTACCCCCTATACCTTTACCGCTACAGGGGAAGTTTGCCGATATTTAGGGGCAAATCCTGTATTTGTCGATATTGATCCTAAAACCTTCAATCTAGATCCTAATCTAATTGAAGCAGCCATTACCCCTAAAACAAAAGCGATTATCCCTGTTCATTATGGGGGCTTATCTTGCGATATGCAGCCCATTTTAGAGATTTCTAAAAAATATAACCTGAAAGTGATTGAAGATGCTGCCCACGCCCTGCCAACCACCTATCAGGGGCAATTAATTGGTACGTTACCCACTGATGCAACTGTGTATAGTTTCTACGCAACCAAACCAGTTGCAACGGGAGAAGGGGGAATGGTGGTGACACGACATCCAGAGGTAGGAAAACGGTGTCGGGTGATGCGGTTACATGGAATTAGTCGAGATGCTTTTGATCGTTATACCTCCAATAAACCCAAATGGCATTATGAAATTGTTGCCCCCGGGTTTAAATATAACATGACTGACCTAGCTGCATCTTTAGGAATTCATCAACTGAAAAAAGCATGGCAATTTCAAGAAAAGAGAAAGGTGATCGCAACTTATTATCATCAACAGTTTAGGGATTTACCTTTAATTTTACCACCGAATGCCCCAGAAAAAGACATCCATTCATGGCATTTATATGAAATTCGTCTTACTAAAGATTCCCCTGTCAGTCGCAATAAATTTATTGAAGAAATGGCTGACAAAGGAATTGGGTGTAGTGTTCATTATATTCCTTTGCATTTACATCCTTATTGGCGAGAGACATATCATTTAAAACCTGATGATTTTCCCCATGCGTTAGCAGCTTATGAAGGGGCAGTTAGCTTACCTATTTATACTAAAATGACAACTGAGGCTCAAGAAAGAGTGGTGGCAACTGTAAGAGAGATTTTACATTATTAAATGTAAATGTATTCTATTATTTTAGAATTAACCCTGTCCTTAATTAATTATAGATTTTTTGAGTATTATATTAACTCGAAATGTTAGCAGAATAATCTTTTTTACTTAAATTTCTCTTCAGTAGGATAAAATTCTTCCTGTAGGGTTTCTTCTAGAGTAAAAGGACATAGTTCTGGAAATGTCTCAATGGTTAATCCTGTTTCTGCTGAAGCTAATTTCCGAGAATCTTGATAGGTTTCTGCAAAAGTTGTTGGTACATAACGTTTAAAACTAGGACTTGCTCTTAACGCCTTTCTGATTCTAATTCGATGCTCTATAATACTAGATAACCAACTTTTAGAACGTTTACTAGGCTGGTATTTATATTTTAGTAAATGTAACAATAAAACTCGTAAATTACTCTCTAATGCGTGTTTTTCACTTCTTCCCATTGACTCTAACTCTTCCATTAGATTAATTATATCAATTTGGCTAAATTTTTCCTCTTTTAAGTGATTAATGGTTGTTTTTAGCCATAAGTTAAAATCTTGTTCATAAAGACTTACAGCTTGGGAATTTTGCAGCTTAGAAAAGGTCATAACTTCGTTTGCTCCAATCAGATAAACAAACCGACTGAACATAATCTTAACATAAAGAAAAAATTGTGCGTACTGACTTTGATATCTCCCTTCGGGATCGCTTCTTAATTGATTGTCCAATCTTCAAACCTTAAGTGAGGGACTTTGATAAAATCTTTTTGGTTACGAGTGATTAATATTCCTTGATTTGCAAGGGTAATGGCTGCTATTTTT
>JBFRWB010000039.1:0-6527 GCA_051439375.1 Microcystaceae cyanobacterium | reverse complement strand
ACTTCATTTGGTATTTCGTTGAGATAAGCGTCCTTTTCAGGTTCAGTACGAGGTTGACTGTTAATTTGGGTCATAACATAATCTGCAATGGCGTTAATCACCATTGTAAGAAAAAATGTTGTCTTTTCGACACTCCTCCATAATTAAATTAGCAGAAATGACGCGATCGCGTCGTTGTTCTTTAGCTTTATATCAAGCCAAGTCAGCATTTTGTCATAATTCTTGTGGAGTTTCTCCATGATTAGGAAATGCGGCAACCCCACAAGAAATTGTAATACTTTCTAAAGATTGATTGCCATATTGAAGGGATAAATTTTTAACACTTAAGGGTAATTCCTCCGCTCTTTTAAAACAATCCCACACAACTTATCAAGAGATAATTGTTATGGCTTGTTATCTTCATATTATATGTTAAATACATTGACTGCTTGGTAATTGTTTGAGAAGTCAAGAAGTCATCATAATCTCAAAAAATGTAAAATTCTTTAAAGCCAGTTAGGCAAATGATTTTTCTTGATGTTATGATGGGCGACAGAGCTTGTGCAATGACGAGAAAATGAAAGTTTAAATGAAAAGATTCTTATTAGTGAGTGATCTCGATAATGCAGCTTTGATAAGGTTGAATGAGATTCTGGAGAAAAAACGGAGAGAATATGGCACAAAAATTATGTGTTCCACCGAGCGATCGCTACAATCAGATCATCAACTCAATCAAGAAAAACCCTGATTATCTCCAGATGCTTTGCAAAACAGTCCTTCACCAAGGGAATATTAGAAAGTTTAACTCGTTTTAACTCTATACAAAATCTTTGAATTCAAAAACCGTGATTAGTTACTTAAAAGGTAGTCCCATCGAAGTTATTAAAAATACCAATAACAGAATTATATTCATTTTAGAAGTGAATCAAATCGGTTATGAACTGCAAATTACCTCAAGATTAGGCAGAGAAATATCCCAAAACAAACCTGATAACATTCAAGTATTTACCCATCTACAAATACGAGAAGATCATCAAATTTTATACGGTTTCTCTACAATAGCCGAAAGGGAATTATTCCGTCAATTAATCAGTGTTAGTGGTATTGGCGCACAATTAGCCATTGCTTTAATTGATACACTAGGATTACAAGAATTAGTCCAAGCCATTGTCACCGGAAACATTAGAATTTTATCGAAAACCCCAGGAGTTGGTCAAAAAACAGCAGAAAGAATCGCCTTAGAATTGAAAACTAAACTATCACAATGGCGTAAACTGGTAGGGGTCACAGTTACGTCCACCTCTGCTATGCCATCCTTAGATATTTTAGAAGATATTGAGATGACTTTGTTAGCATTAGGTTATACTAATGAAGAGATAAATAAAGCCATTTCTACCTTAAGTCAAGACAGCCTAATGTTAAAAAATACCAACACAGAAGAATGGATCAGAGAAGCGATAACGTGGTTAAGTCAAGGAACATAAATTATCAGTTATCTTATGTCATTATCACCCATACAACAACTCGAACAATATACCATTAAACATCCTCAAGAAGTCTTATTAATAACGGTTAGTTTTGGGGAAGAGATGGATCAATTAATGATTTTCAAAGGTTTTTCTAGTTCATTAATGCGTCCCACAGAATTTGATCCTGATGTTCCTATGTTATCCGATGAAGCTAAAATTATCAGTATTGATCGCATCCAAAGTCCTTATAACCCAAACAATCCTAATTACATCGAAAAAGGATTAAATTGGGAACATATGGAAACTCTGTTATAGTTCAAAACATACATTCTAAATTCTACATTCTCAATTCTACATTCTCAATTATGATCTCACCCTTTACCTCCGAAGAAATAGCAGCAGAAGGAATCAAACCCTCTGAATATGAAGAAATTGTCAAACGGTTAGGAAGACACCCCAACAAAGCAGAATTAGGGATGTTTGGGGTGATGTGGTCCGAACATTGTTGTTATAAAAATTCCCGTCCTTTGTTAAAGAATTTTCCCACAGAAGGCGATCGCATTTTAGTGGGGCCAGGGGAAAATGCTGGTGTCGTTGACTTAGGCAAAGGGTTAAGGTTAGCCTTTAAAATTGAGTCCCATAACCACCCTTCTGCTGTGGAACCTTTTCAGGGTGCGGCAACAGGAGTTGGTGGTATTTTAAGGGATATTTTTACTATGGGTGCGCGTCCCATTGCAAGTTTAAATTCCCTGCGGTTTGGAGACTTAGAAAATGCGAAAACGAGGCGTATTTTTTCAGGAGTTGTTGAAGGGATATCACATTACGGTAACTGCGTTGGTGTACCAATGGTTGGAGGAGAAGTTTACTTCAATGCTGCTTATAATGGCAACCCCTTAGTTAATGCAATGGCCTTAGGTTTAATGGAGACAGAAGACATAGTTAAATCAGGAGCATCAGGAATAGGTAATCCTGTATTGTATGTAGGCTCAACCACCGGAAGAGATGGTATGGGAGGCGCGAGTTTTGCCAGTGCAGAATTAACCGATCAATCAATGGATGATCGCCCTGCTGTACAAGTAGGAGATCCCTTCTTAGAAAAGTCATTAATTGAAGCTTGTTTAGAGGCATTTAAAACGGGAGCGGTGGTGGCAGCACAAGATATGGGAGCGGCAGGAATTACCTGTTCCACCTCAGAAATGGCTGCAAATGGAGGCGTTGGCATTGAATTAGACTTAGATAAAATACCTGTAAGAGAGACAGGAATGGTTCCTTATGAATATCTATTATCTGAGTCTCAAGAACGAATGTTATTTGTAGCTAAAAAAGGGAGAGAACAGGAATTAATTGATATTTTTCATCGTTGGGAACTGCAAGCAGTCGTCGCAGGAGAAGTGATAGAAGAACCCATCGTTAGAATATTATTTAAGGGAGAAATTGCAGCAGAAATTCCTGCAACAGCTTTAGCAGATAACACCCCAATTTATCATCGAGAGTTGTTAGCAAACCCTCCCGAATATGCAGAAAAAGCTTGGCAATGGACAGAAGAGGGTTTACCGAATTGTACCGTAAAAGGCATAGAAATTAAAGGACAATTAAAAACCTGGAATGATGTCCTTTTAATCCTCTTAGATACCCCTTCTATTGCCTCTAAAAAATGGGTTTATCGTCAATACGATCATCAGGTACAAAATAATACAGTTATGTTACCCGGTGGAGCTGATGCTGCGGTGATTCGTATTCGTCCCATTGACGCTCAACCTGATACTTGTAAAATAGGCGTTGCTGCTACTACTGACTGTAACCCTCGCTATGTCTATTTAGACCCCTTAGAAGGGGCAAAAGCTGCTGTAGCAGAAGCAGCGAGAAACCTCAGTTGTGTAGGGGCTGAACCCTTAGCAATTACTGATAATTTGAATTTTGGTAGTCCTGAAAATCCTATCGGTTATTGGCAATTAGCCTTAGCTTGTCAAGGTATTTCCGTCGGTTGTCAAGAACTAAATACCCCTGTGACTGGGGGTAATGTTTCTCTGTATAATGAGACAGTTGATAGTGAGGGAAACCCTCAACCTATTTATCCTACACCCGTTATAGGAATGGTGGGATTAATAGAAGATATTACCAAAGTTTGTGGACAAGGTTGGCAAAAAGAAGGGGATATTATTTATCTATTAGGGGTTGACAATACGCCCACTTTAGGGGCATCAGAATATTTAGCAACTGTTCATAATATTGTGTCAGGAAAGCCCCCAAAAGTTAATTTTAATCAAGAACGTTTAGTGCAGAAAGTTTGCAGAGAAGGTATTAGTCAAAGATTGATAAAATCGGCCCATGATTGTGCAGAAGGTGGGTTAATAGTTACTTTAGCTGAATGTTGTATTAGTGGAGAGTTGGGGGCAGAAATTAAGCTAGATTTTGATAATAAAATGCGTTTAGATAGTTTATTATTTGGGGAAGTTTGTGGACAAATTATCGTTTCTGTTAGTCCTGAAAATCAGCAAGAATGGGAAAGTTATCTACGGCAAAATTTAGGTAATAATTGGCAAAAATTAGGTGTAGTAAAATCTAATAAACTAGATATTATGTTGTCTGATGATGCTTCAATTATTAGTGTAGAAGTTAACACAATGATTAATGATTGGTCAAATGCCATTGAAAAAAGGTTAAAAAGTTAATCTATTTAAACACACTAAATATAGTAGAAAAAAACTCATGTTATCCATTGAAAAAACTGAATTTCCTGCATTAAGGGATGAATTTCAGTTCCTTCGCCAAAAGTTTGAAAAAGTATAATTACCCCATATCAATCTAATTTTCTAAGTAGCCATTCCAAAGAGGCGCAAAGATACAGAAGCGGCAATTTAGTACAAACTCGGAGCATCTATTTGTTTCTCCATCCCCCTTCTTGGCTCTCAAGTTTATCGCTGACATTTACACAATTTTGTATAAACTCAATTGAAGCTGGAAATTCCAGAACAACTGTCAGAGGCCATGCCTGACCACCGCCCTGAGTTAAGTGTATGTATTGTTCATCCTTTGGTTGTAATACGACACCATCGCAAAACCACTCTCCCCACCATATTACAAGAGGGCTTTTTTTCTTAAGGTTTTTGATCTTAATCAAGACTGAGCCTTTATATTCATCGTCAAATTTATGATGTTTTTCGGTGCAGACCTTTCGCCTCTTTAATTCGTCTCCAAACCAAGATATAGCTCCTTCAACACCTTTTTCAACACTTTTTTCAAGAGCTATACGGGTAATCGACCACAGCATTTGTTCAAACATTGAGACTCCGCTCTGTTTTTTCCAAAGTTTAAGATGCGTTTCTGGCTAAACACATACTTTCCACGGTATCACCGTTCAAAACCCTGGTGCTAGATATTTTTGTACTAAAAACCAAACTCAAGATATTTGTTAGGATCACGGTGGTTGAAACTGGGTTAATTCCTTGAATAATAGGAAAATTAAGACAAAACAATGACCATAACTTTAACACAATATATTGAAATAACCCCAGATACTCGCAATGGTAAACCTCGCATTGTCGGGAGTCGGATAACAGTAGCTGAAATCGCCATAATGTATCTCAAAATGGGTCAATCATTGGAATTGATTGCAGGTAAGTACAATTTATCTCTAGCCTCAGTTTATGCGGCTATGTCCTATTATTACGAATATAAAGGAGAAATTGACCAGCAAATTGCTGATGATGAAGCTTTTGCTGACCAATTCCAGAAAAATAACCCCTCGAGGTTACAAACAAAGTTGAGGACATTACGAGGTGAGTCAACAGATTAAGTTCCATTTAGATGAAAATGTTGACCCTGATATTGCTCTTGCCCTTCGTAGTCAAGGAATTGATGTCACGACGACTTTTGAAATGAATATGGCTGGAACATCAGATAATGTACAATTAGCCTTTGTTAAGCAAGAAAGACGGGTTATCGTCACTCATGACAGGGATTTTCTCAAAATAACCAGTCAAGACAGCAATCATTATGGTGTTGCTTTTTGTAAAAAAGGAAGTCGTTCTATGGGTGATATGATTCGCACCTTGATATTAATCTATGAAGTGATGACTCCCGAAGAAATGAAGGGAAGCGTTGAATATCTTTAAAAGCGATCGCTGTTCAAAACCCTAGTGCTAGATATTTTTGTACTAAACAGTGATCATAGAATTCTTAAGAACTCTTAATTGAAATCCACGTCATAATCAAATAAGAGCGTGTACCATAAGGTAACGGTTGAGTAACATAAACCACTCTCTTGCATTCTCGTTTGACATCGATAACATCCTATGAATAACCTGATAAAATCCTTTTGTACTCATCAATCCTTATTTTGGGGCGGAACCCTAGCAGCCATCTCCATGCAGACATTCGCCCTTCCCGTTCTGAGTGCGCCTCAACCCGACGTTTTAGAAGATAACCCAAAAGCCATTGTTGATGAGATGTGGCAAATTGTGAATAATGAATTTGTCAATTACGAATTTAATCAGGTTGAGTGGTTAGAAAAACGAAAAGAATTACTCTCTCAAGACTACAGTAGCCCAAAACAGGCTTATAAAGCAATTCGGGAAGCCTTAAAAGAGCTAAAAGACCCCTACACTCGTTTTTTGCCCCCCAATGAATTTTCCGTATTAACCAGTCAAACCACAGGAGAATTATCGGGCGTTGGGGTAAGATTAGCCATAGATAAGCGCACCAGTGAAATTTATGTCATCGAAGCCGTCAGAAATTCTCCTGCTATGGAAGCAGGATTAAAAAGAGGCGATCGCCTGATTCGCATCAACGGCAAACCAACCGCCTTAATGAGCCTCGAACAGGCACAAGAAGCCATTAAAGGAGAACTAGGAACCGAAGTCAGTTTACAACTCTCACGACGAGATAAAGGCATTTTTCAGGTTACTCTAGAACGAGCAGAAATTGAAATCGCTGCCGTGACTTATCATCTTGAAGAAAACGATCAACACCGCATTGGTTACATCAAATTAGACGAATTTAGTTCCCATGCCACCGAACAAATGAAACAAGCCATCGAAGCATTAGGGAAGCAGCAAGTGTCTGGCTATGTCTTAGACT
>JBFRWB010000038.1:0-5164 GCA_051439375.1 Microcystaceae cyanobacterium | reverse complement strand
ACGCCGTAGAGGGAAACCTGTTATCGTTTCTTCTGATACTAATAGTACCTTTAAGGAAGTTCTGACCGTCTTGAAAAAGGCATCAGAAGCCTACACCGTATTTGAAAAATCGGTGTAGGTAAGTCACCAACGATAGTTTAATTTACTGGGAAGCTCAAACTGCGATCGCAATACTTTTGAACCCGTTGCCAAACCTCTAACCAAAGGTGGGAGGAATTAGCATCAAACCATTCAATTTCAGAATAAGCACGAAACCATGTTCGTTGTCGTTTAGCAAATTGGCTGGTGTGTAAAATAGTCAAATCAATGGCTTGTTTTAAGGTGATTTCTCCCCTTAAATATTGTCGCATTTCAGCATAGCCTAAAGTTTTTAGCAAGGGTAATTCCCAACCATATTTGTTCCCCAAATTGGCGACTTCTTCCACTAAACCCTGTTTAACCATTTGTTGGGTGCGTCGTTCAATTCTTTGCCGTAATAAATCAGGTTCACAGTGCAGTCCGATGTGTAAAATAGGATAGGGTGGAGGATTTTCTCCCTGTTGTTCTGAGATGGGTTTTCCTGTTACATAATAAACCTCTAATGCTCTTAATGTTCTGACTTGATCATTAGGGTGAATTTTAGAAGTGGATAAGGGATCAATTTGGGAAAAAAGTTGATAACAATGAGGTTGGCCAAGTGCTTGTAATTGTTGCCGTAAATCCTTGTGAGGCGCAACACGAGGAATTTTCATTCCTTTAACAATAGATTTAATATATAATCCTGTTCCCCCTACTAAAAGGGGAATTTTAGGGGGCGAAACATCATTAATTAATGTTTGTGCTTGCTGTTGATAGTCAGCAACAGTTAAGGTTTCGGTAGGAGAACAAATATCAATAAGATAATGGGGAACAATATGTTGATCTGGTAAAGAAGGTTTAGCCGTCCCAATATCCAATTCTCGATAAACTTGACGGGAATCAGCACTTACAATTATGGTATTTAATTGTTGTGCTAACTTTAAGCCTAACCCTGATTTCCCTGTCGCCGTTGCTCCACTAATGACAATCAATCCTTGGTGGTTCATAGTTTGTATTTGGTATCTAATTAAATAGATAACTTAACCATTATACAATATTATTTATTAATTCTCAATGCTTATGACTGAACCCCTAGTTAGATTAAAAAATGTTTCCAAAGCTTTCGGTTCTAAAGTAATTTTAGATCAAGTTAACCTAGATATTTATCCAGATCAAGCCGTTGGCGTTATTGGTCCTTCTGGAACAGGAAAATCAACAGTTATGCGGTTGATTTCAGGTCTTTTAGCCCCAGATTCAGGAGAAATTTATATCAAAGACCATAAAAGATTAAGAACGATTGAACAAGGAGAAAATCCTTATGGTGTAGGCTTAGTCTTTCAACAATCAGCCCTATTTGACTCGTTAACTGTCTATGAGAATGTGGGCTTTGAACTCTACCGTTATTCATCCCTTTCCAACACAGAAATTGAAGAATTAGTCGATGAGAAATTAGTATTAGTTGGACTTCCGAATACAGGTCATCTTTATCCGTCAGAATTATCGGGGGGAATGCAAAAGCGGATTAGTTTAGCTCGTGCTATTGTAACCGATCCCAACATTGATAGCGTTGCTAATTTAATCCTTTATGATGAACCCACAGCAGGACTTGATCCCGTTGCTTCCACAAGAATTGAAACCTTAATCTACAATTTATTAAAACAGGAAAAAGCTTGTCTTGCTCATTTAATTGTTACCCATGTTCATAGTACTATTCGTAACACAACTGATCGCATTGTTTTTGTCTATGAAGGGAAAATACAATGGGACGGTAGCACAGATGAGGCATTCCAATCCGAACATCCTTTACTAAAACAGTTTTTTAGTGGCAGCATGGAAGGCCCCATTACCTAACATCCTGACCTAGCCTTTATACTTAGAACTGAGGTTCTGTTATAAATTCTGAGTGCATAAATGCTGAATCCTTTTTCCATAAAACCCCTAACCTCGTCTAAAAAATAACTATCCCCTGACCCAGAAATTTATGACTAGATCCCTGAAAGGCTAATGAATAGGGGGTTTTTCCCTATTGGCAATGTTGAGTACAGTCATAAGCAACGCAATAAAATTGACCGACCCTTTTTCCCACCGTCTAAAAAGGGGGACTTGATATAAGCATTACATTGCACATTCTCAATTTCACCCACGGAATTCAATGGTTGGATTTATTCCCCTAAAACAAAAGTCCCCCCAAGCGAAAGACAATCGGACTCATCTTCCTTCTCAATCGCTTCCCACGGGAACAGTCACTAAGCCTAAAGCTGCTTGGAAACGTCTTTTGACAACCCTCAAAAGTGACTTTCAGATTATCTTTGAGCGAGATCCAGCAGCCGGTCACTGGTTAGAGGTATTATGCTGTTACCCCGGTTTACACGCCGTTGTTCTGCATCGCTTGGCACACTGGTTACACAGCCATCATTTACCCTTGATTCCTCGTTTAATTTCTCATTTTGCCCGTTTAATGACAGGTATTGAAATCCATCCGGGGGCAATCTTAGGTCAAGGTGTATTTATTGATCATGGAATGGGTGTGGTCATAGGGGAAACCGCTATAGTTGGCGATTATTGTTTAATTTATCAAAATGTTACCTTGGGGGGAACGGGGAAAGAAACCGGCAAACGCCACCCAACCCTTAGCCATCATGTAGTGGTAGGTGCAGGGGCAAAAGTTTTAGGAAATATTAAGGTTGGTCATCATGTACGGATTGGTGCAGGGTCAATTGTTCTGCAAGAAGTCCCCCACGATTGCACTGTGGTAGGGATTCCGGGTCGGATTATCTCTCAATCTGGCCGCGGCTGTCCCCTCGAACATGGCAAACTTCCCGATGTAGAAGCGAACGTTATTCGCTCCCTCGTCGATCGCATTGAACAATTGGAACAAAAGCTACAGAATCACGCCTAATCCTTTCTTACCATCATGAATAAGCCTTCTCATCCTGACGCATTCGTTAGTCAGATTACGCAGATTTCCCGAAGCGATCGCTGGTTTATCTCCCATCGCCTTCAAGAATTAATGATCAACTGTTGGTGTCCTGAAGATGGGTCACTGTGGGTAGAAATTGATCATAGCATCCATGCAGTGCTAGTCCGTAGTGCTGTTTATCAATCCCTTGCACCTCGTCAAGAACTGATTGGTTGGTTGGAACGCTGTTGGAACAGTTAACAGTAATCAGTGAATATTTATTTATTACTTATTACTTATTAATTATCCCGAACCCTTACCCTCATTCGCTGTCATGGAATCTAATGCTTTTAATTTAACCCCTTTGTGTCAATTTCTGCAAAAGGAATTGGCCTTGTCTAAACATGAGCTTGCCCTCGCTTTAGACCATCAACATCATCCCGAAGAACCGATTCCTATGTTGCTGTGGCAATATGGCTTAATTTCTACCTTGGACTTACAGAGGATCTTCGATTGGCAAGATAACCAAAGTCCGATTAGTGTGTGGCAATCTTAGAGGAGTTAACCCGATGAATAACAAAACTATCACCATTAACGATACAACCCTACGGGACGGAGAACAATCCGCCGGAATTGCTTTTACCGTTGCCGAAAAAGTTGCCATCGCTCGTTCCATGGATGCGGTAGGAATCCCTGAATTAGAGGTAGGAATTCCGGCGATGGGCGGTACAGAAGCGGAAGCAATTACAGAAATGGCTAATTTGGGACTAAAGACCAAGTTATTAGGTTGGAATAGAGCCGTCCGTTCTGATTTAGAAGCCTCTCTAGCCTGTGGGCTCAGTCGGGTTCATATTTCTATCCCTGTCTCAGAGATCCAAATTGAAGCAAAGTTTAATGGCAATTGTCGTCAAGTTTTCAGTCGTCTGCGAGATAGCCTTAATTTTGCCCTTGATCACGGTTTATTTGTCTCTGTCGGTGGGGAAGACTCCTCTAGAGCCGATGATACTTTCCTAAGTGATGTTGCCCTATCTGCTCAAGATTGGGGGGCTTCCCGTTTCCGTTTTTGTGATACGGTGGGGATTCTTGATCCTTTTACCACGCAACAAAAAGTCAGCCAATTAGTGCAAGCTTTATCCATTCCTGTGGAAATGCACACCCATAATGATTTTGGTTTAGCCACAGCTAATGCGTTAGCAGGCTTACAAGCAGGGGCAACCTCTGTTAATACCACCGTTAATGGCTTAGGGGAACGAGCCGGAAATGCTGCCTTAGAAGAAATTGTCATGGCCTTAAAACGGCTTTATCAAGTGGAATTAGGGGTAGATACCCGTCAATTACGCAATCTTTCCAATCAAGTTGCCCATGCGTCGGGTTATGCTGTCCCTCCATGGAAAGCGATCGTTGGTGACAACGTATTTGCCCACGAGTCGGGTATTCATGCTCATGGTGTGTTAAATAATCCTAGCACTTATGAACCCTTTAGCCCCGAAGAAGTGGGAAGAGAACGGGAATTAGTCGTGGGAAAACATTCAGGTCGTCATTTACTGGACAGCTTATTAAAACAGTATGATATTACCCTTTCGGCTGAAGAAATCCAAGTATTATTAGAGCAAGTTCGTCAAATCTCGGTAGAAGTTAAACGCAGTTTGACCCCCGAAGAATTACTCAGTTTAGTGAATCAACAGGAGGCTTTTCATGGGCTTGTATAATCCGGGCGAAGTGGAACTCGATGGGCCCCCCGCATTTGAAATGGAGCAGAAAGTTAGGCTCAAAAAATTAGTCCGCAATGACGGTACATTTCCTGGCCAAGATGTGGGTGTCACCCTTGCTAAGAAAGGAGAAGAAGGCTATGTGGTAAGCATTGGTACTTATTTGCAAAGCTATTACATTTATGCAGTGCATTTTATCGAAAGTGGCTTTGTCATTGGTTGCCGCCGCAAGGAACTAGAAGCAGTGGAACAGTTAACAGTTAACAGTTAACAGTGATTTTCCTAGACTTTTTTCACATCTCGCACCTTTCAAAAACCTAACACCTAACACCTAACACCTAACACCAGAGGAAAATCTCATGAAAGTCATGTTGCACAACAATAAACTAGGACATTTATCTGTCTATGTTCCTAAAAAAGATTTAGAAGAAGAAGTCGTTAAGGAAGAAAAAACCGACGACGGAAAAGTATTGACATTGGCTAATGGTTGGGAATTATC
>JBFRWB010000037.1:0-2599 GCA_051439375.1 Microcystaceae cyanobacterium | reverse complement strand
TTTATCGAAGAAACAGGGCTTAATGTTAGTTTAACCCCATCTAGGGCTAACGGGTTTTATAATATATTTCAAATGATGAAAAAGAAAGCTCTCGCCTTTCAGTTAGGAACCTCAGCTTAATTCTTCTCATTCATTATCAACGGAATCATGGGAATGTTCATCAGAAATCATACGAGTACAGACCCAATTACTAGGAAGAGAAGACGGCCAACCCATGCGAATCGCTTCGGGGCAAATGGTCATTACGGTTAATTGACAATCTATCAATTGAAAACCCTCTTTTTCGCACTGTTTTAAACTGTGTTTGAGGATAGAATCATTCTTAAATTCCGTAGTCCTATTGCACTGAATACAAACCATGTGATGATGATGATTGGGATGGGGATGATTTAACTCATAATGTTTATGACCTTCGGCTAATTCTAACTCCCGTAAAATTCCCATACGAGACATCAATTTCACGCTTCGATAGATGGTTGATAAACTAATACTTTCTCCTCGTTCTTCTAAGAGTTCAAATAATTCCTCTGCACTCAGATGGTTTCCTCTGGGAAGGTTTTGGAAGACGTGCAGAATCTTTTCCCGTTGTGGAGTCAAACGCCAACCTCTGGCGTTGAGTTCAGCTTTCAGGGAATTAGCAGTGTAAGGAGACATAATATATTGCTCTTTAAATTCTATTAATTATTTATGATAGTCTTTCTTAAGAGCAATTTGCAACAGTTACAACTTATTGACAAATGTTAGCAACTGAAGCCATCATTGTCCCCTCATACTAAGCAATTCTAAATTCTGCATTCTAAATTCTAAATTCTTCCCACCTCCTTTAATCACAGGGCCGAACCGTCCTTAATTGTAGAACAACCTTATCAATTGAGCGAATCAGAGAAGAACCCGACACATTAGGGTTATTAGCCAGAATGCTAAAGACAACCATCCCAAAGTGAGGATGCTTCATATAACCAGATAACGCCCTCACCCCTCGCAATGTACCCGTTTTAGCATGAACTGTTCCCTGTGCGGGACTACTCTTCATGCGGTTACGAAGGGTTCCTGTGACTCCCGCAACGGGTAAAGAGTTGTAAAAGACATCTCTTTGGGGCGTATAATACATCGCTCTCAAAATGGTCACTAAAGAGCGAGGGGTCGCCACATTGCGACGAGATAACCCTGATCCGTCCACTTGACGAAAATCACTGGGATCAACCCCCAGTTTAGCCAAAGCATTTTTGGCTGCTTGTTGTCCTCCAATGTGACGTAACAAAGTGTCAGCGTAATAGTTATTACTTCTGACATTCGTAACATTAACCCAAGATTGAAGCGATTTTGAGCCAATTTTCGATTGAGGGCTTTTTAATTGTAAGGCCGCTGCGGTGGTAAAGATTTTGTTGTTAGAAGCAGGGATAAAATGTCTATCTGCATTATGAGAGTATAAAAGCGTCCCATCGTCTAATTTTTCCACCAAAATTCCCCAGTGTTTTCCATAGGGACTGATGATGTTATCAACAATCGGTTTAATTAAAGCTGCACAAGTTCCAGCAGTATTATTTTCTGGTGGTGGAACATAAATTTCAATGGGTCCTTCTGGGATAGCAACCGCTTTAGAATCGTTAAAAAGGGGTTTTAAGTCGTTAGCAAAACTAGGACTGATGCTAGTTAAGGATGTGGTGGCCAAAATGGCTAAAGTTGGGAGCAAAGAACGGGTTAATCGCATCATTTTATTAGGTTCCCTCACTACCTCACTTGGTTACTCAAGGGTATGGCAAGTAATTTAGGAATGGATTAATAGGAGTAAGAGTATATACTGACGAAACCTTATCTTATGTTTTTCTAGAAGTCAAGGCAGTTCTAAGGACACAAACAATAAGCAAATCGATCTTGACAGCTACATTCTTGCTGATTATTCTTGAAAAACCGCATCTTTTCTTCAGATTTTACTGAGAAAAACAATTACATTAATCAAAGCGATCGCTCCAATATAGCAGAAGTTTGAAATCAGAAGTCAGAAGTTCCACAGCGAAGCTCCGGCTCTAGCTAACAGAAGTTGTTTTTGTATCGAGTATTTATGCTTTTCTCCAAAATCTTCTCGCGGCTCGACTGAGCTTCGCCGAACGTCTTTGAAAAGCCAGGTTTTAAAACCTATTATCTCGATAACATCCTAACCAGTATAGTTATTTTTTGGGAGTCTAATATTTTAATTTCTTCCAAATCTTCATCTTTCTCAAAATACTTATCTATTAATTCAGTTATCGGAGTAAGTTTTTTTCATATTCATGTTTTTTTCAATTACATCAGAAGAACGTTTATTTTTGTCTAGGTACTTAGCTTTGATTCAAATTAGGGGTTTGGTCATGATCATGGTTGACTAGGGCAGCCTGGCGGAAATAGTCCGTCAGATTTAAAATTTAAAAAGCAAGTTAAATATATCTGTGAACTTCATAAAAATGCTGTGGAATTATCAAAACAAGGAATTCATTTTGAGATTTTATCTCTAAAAGATTCATTAACAGCCCTTCGGGCGAGGCAGGGGGCACGAGGCAGAAGGTAAAATTCTGTCACAAAGTAAGCCTGTCTTGGTGCGGTTCTTGAGTCCGTCTTACAT
>JBFRWB010000036.1:0-2754 GCA_051439375.1 Microcystaceae cyanobacterium | reverse complement strand
TTGTTGTCGCTGGAATGGCGATGATTGCTAGTTTAAAAACAGGGGTAATGTTAGCAGGAGGCACTCAAATGTTAGCGGTTTATGCTTTAATTAAAGCAATTATTAATACGTCTGAATATGAAGCCAACTTAAATAATATTATCGTTGGCACAACACGCTGGGTTGCGGAAGATTTGACAGGAGATACTGTGAGTTTAGCTGAGTCTATTGGAAGCATTTCTTTATTAGCTACTCAAGTCAATTTTTCCAAATCTTCTTATCAACAATTACAATGGTATGAACAAGGTTATGTTAAAGAAGGGGTAGGGGCTGGAGGCTGTGCGATCACCTCTTCTTTATCCCATTCTTGGACACAAGAAAAATTACTGACTGCTATTGAAACTCTTTTAAATGATTATTATCATTGATGTAGATAAGATCAATAATCTTAGAATACAATAAATATTAGCTTGAGTAAGGAGTTTAACAGTATGGCAAACAAGACAAAAATAAGATGAGTTAACGAAGTCAGAAATCAGAAGTTCCACAGCGAAGCTCCGGCTCTAGCGAACAGAAGTTGTTTTTGAGACAGAGATTTATGCTCCGTCTCAAAAACTATTCTCCCTCAAAGGCGGGGTTTTAGACCCAATTATTTTCGATCATCTAATTGATAAACTGGGAGAGGTCAATAAATAATAGTTGTTATGAGTTTAGCTTATAGACTTGACTGAGGATTCATTTAACTTTGAGACAATCTTTGTACTGATTCTCCTCCTAACAAGTTATGAGCATCTACTAGAAAATCAGGAATTTTATCCCGATGAGGACTATGGATTAAGGCTTGAGATAAATCTAATTTGCTAACCTTCTCAGCATTTTGCCCAGGAAACCAATGACCGCCATTTCCTAATAGATTATATCTCATTTTTCCGTATTCAATCATGTCATAGGCTAAGACTAAATTCCGTAACCACAAAATTGTTTTAATATTAATATTCCCTGGGGTTTCTTGATGATCCGGCAAACCATTATCCCAGGTTTCAACCCAATCTTCTCCTAAGGTTTTTCTGGCTTCTTCTTCTAATTTAGTTACAATAGGTTCTAAAACAGTTTGGGGATCGTCGACTAGAGAAAGTGTCTTTAAATGTTCATCAAAATCCCCAGGACGAGCAGCACCTAAGCTGAGGGTATGAACTTGCGGATGGCATAAACAAAAAAGATCATTAAATACCATCGGACTCAAGGGTTGACATAATTTTGCTAATTTTTCGGGAGGATCATACAGTTTTCCACCTTTATCAGAAGGACTAATAATAAACACGCCCATATCATGTTTATTCGCTGCTTCTATCGCTGGCCAATTCGTTTGATTAATATAGTACCAATGGAGATTAACATAATCAAAACAGTCCGTTTCTATGGTCTTTTTAATAACTTCAGTTGGTCCGTGAGTTGAGAAGCCAATAAAACGAACTTTTCCTTGTTCTTGTAATTTTCGAGCTTCATCTAAACATCCCCCTGGACGGACGCAATAATCTAAAATTTCATCGGTATTAATTCCATGTAGCCCTAATAAATCAACATAATCCAATTGTAAAAATTTCAAAGATTGATTAAATTGACGACGAAATTCTTTGGGATCTTCTTTGGGTGAAACTTTTGTCTGAATAATCAATTTTTCTCTTGGGAATTTCGGCAGAACTTTCCCCAACTGCATCTCCGATGAGCCGTACCCTCTAGCAGTTTCAATATGATTTATCCCTACTTCTAAGGAACGGTTAATGGTGGCTTCTAAATTCCGTTGATTCTCCGAAGGAATTTCCGATTCAGGAACATCTTTCCACTTATATTGATAACGCATTCCTCCACAGGAAAACACAGGCATGGCTAATTCTGTACGACCAAATCTTCGATATTCCATGATAATTAATTGGTGGGTATTAAACAGTTTAATCTGGGAACTTTTTGATTGTTTTAATCTTGAGTCGGTTGCGTAATTATTTCGAGAATGCGTTGTTTATATTCATCTTTGAACAGAGAATCTACGCAAATCTGAGCAACTTTTGTGCGGGGAATACTCCCTTCAAACAGGGTATCTGCGGATGACATCAAAATTGGCTCTGAGTTATCCTCGTTTTTAAGGCCGCCAGGACGGACAATAGTGTATTTTAATCCACTGTTTTCTAAATAAGTTTCGGCTTGTTTTTTCCAATATAAAACTAACCAGAAAAGATTTAAGGGATGAAAAAATTGGGACACACATAAAGAAGAAACAAGGATGAATTGTTCTATTCCTTGGGCTTTAGCAATGTTGACTAGGTTTTTTGTCCCTTGATAGTCCACCTGGTAAGGGCCGCTAGGATCAAGACTCGGTCTCGCACCCGTCGCACAAAGCAATACGGTACAGTCGGCTACTGCTTTGGTCAAACTGTTGAGATCAAGGACATCTCCCACCACTAACTCAGCTTCGGCGGGTAAGACTTTTTTCCCTGTCTCAAGATCACGGACTAATGCTCTCACAGCAATTTGACGCTTGACCAATTCTCGGACAATTCGACGGCCAGTTTCCCCTGTTGCCCCTGCTACTAATGCTTTCATGGTCACACTCCTTGGACTTGATTTAGAATAAATGCTGTAACATTTCTTTATTGTATGAAGTTTCGTAACTTTCGTGAAATTTTAGGAGTTTGATCGGTTGAAACCCATCCCTGAACCCCTGTAAACTTACTTTGTAAGAGATCATTATGCAATGTCAATGGCTCAATAATCATCCCC
>JBFRWB010000035.1:0-23447 GCA_051439375.1 Microcystaceae cyanobacterium | reverse complement strand
GAGCTTCGGGTCCCCAAAGGAATAACAGGGAATGTCCGAAGGCATCGGCGGGAGAGGATACTGCTACGGTTAGGAAGTTTCCTCCTTCAAGGTAGGAACTGGCTAGGCCGTGGGTGTACCAAGAGGTAACAAAGGTTGTTCCGGTTAACCATCCACCGAGTGCTAGGTAAGCACAGGGGAAGAGTAATAAACCAGACCAACCGACAAATACGAATCTGTCGCGCTTTAACCAGTCATCGAGGGCATCAAACCACCCTCTTTCTGGGGCGCGTCCTACTGCAATGGTCATAGACGCTTTTTCCTCTGCTTAACTGAAATCAACAGCAAAATTTCTTAATGTGAACTGTTCTGCGTTTTCGTCAGATGAGTCCCATTTTCTTATAGTATGAGACCGATGAAAACCAAACCGTTAAAGGGTTTTAGCTTCCATGGGGGACTAAATAATTGTCCCCACCCGATTAGGGGAAATCCGTTTTCGGGGTTTAACGTTTCTTAAAGTAGCACATCCTCGACCTAATTCCAAGGAAATATGAGAATCACAGGAGACTCACCTTAAGCAACCTTTAGAATATTATTAGCAAAAAATTTACAATTTGACATATTGCCTCTCATATTTTTTCCTTAGTGGCAAGTGATGAGAAAAGGTCTGTTATGATCTAGGGTAGTAAAAGACTCTAGCAATATTTATGACTGATAATGGTGAGATTAAAGGTACAGTAGTTGCAGTTCAAGCAAATTTTTACCAAGTACGCCCTAATGCTCCTAAATTCGACCAAGATTTACTCTGCACTCGTCGGACCCGTCTCAAGAAAATTGGACAACGGGTCATGGTGGGAGATTGGGTAAGGGTTGAAGAGGTTGATAGCATCGAAAGACGAGGAGCGATCGCTGAAGTCTTTCCCCGTCGCAGTGAACTCCATCGTCCATCGGTGGCGAATGTGGATCAAATTCTCCTTACTTTTACGGTTGCCGAGCCAGTATTAGATAAATGGCAATTAAGTCGTTTTTTAGTTAAGGCTGAATCGAGTGGGTTGGGGGTCTGTTTGTGTTTAAATAAGATCGATTTAATTAGCGAAAAACAACAATTAAGCTATCAAGAGCAATTGCAAGCATGGGGATATGATCCCATCTTCATCAGTGTGAAACAACAAAAAGGTTTAGATAAATTAGCTACTTGCTTAAACAATAGAATAACTATTTTAGCGGGGCCTTCTGGTGTGGGAAAATCTAGTTTAATTAACACCTTAATTCCTCAAAGTAATCAAAGAATTAATCAAGTTTCTGGTAAATTACAAAAGGGTCGCCATACCACCCGTCATGTAGAGTTATTTGATCTTCCCCAAGGGGGTTTTTTAGCCGATAGTCCGGGGTTTAATCAGCCCGATATTCACCAAATTCCTCAAGATTTAGCCCAATGTTTTCCTGAAGCGAGAGGCCGCTTAGAGACGGGAATTTGTCAATTTAATGACTGTTTGCATCGAGACGAACCCCATTGCGTAGTGAGGGGAAATTGGGAACGCTATGACCATTATCTACAATTTTTAGAAGAAGCGATCGCTTGTCAACAAAAATTACAACAACAACCAGATAGAGAAGCGTCTTTGAAGCTTAAAATTAAAACATCGGGTCAACGTCAATATGAACCCAAGTTAGAAAGTAAAAAATATCGTCGTCAATCTCGTCGTAGTAAACATCAACAGATTCAAGAACTTTATGACTGTCAAAAAGCAGAAGATATTGAATAAGTTAATCGTTAGACATCTCCAATAATTAATATTTTTCCCTAGTCGTTCAGGCTTCCCACCTAATTTCTGGAGAAATAGGTTAAATCCTGAACTTTGGTAGAGACGTTGAATGCAATGTCTCTACGACTCCTTTGCGTTTGTTTTTAATGTGATCAAAAACACTATGCTGTAGTGATCTTGATCATTGCTATCCGTAATTTTGCTGTTTATGCTAGGGGTTGGATAAGTATTTTCACGGAAACCAAAAATCCGAAATAGTACTTAAGCGGTTCAATTGATTTACAGCATAAAGGGTCACATCTATTATGAAAATATCTCATGCTCCACTATCTTCTACTGATGTTTTAACCCATCACATTTTAGTGATTGAGATTCAAGGTTCTCAACAAATCATTTATTTAAGTAAAGAGCAATATTTAATTGGTAGAAAAGCAAATAATGATATTGTTATTAAGTCTGATAAAGTATCTCGTTATCATGCAACAATTATCAGAAGAATAGATAAAAATACAGGAGATTATACTTATTGGATTGTTGATGGTGATCTAGCAGGGAATAAAAGCCATAATGGTATTTTTATTAATCGAAAAAGACAGTTTGTCCATAACCTTAATTCAGGAGATGTGGTTCATCTCAGTCCAGAAATTAAAGCCAGTTATCATAGGATTTATCATTCTGCTGAAAATCAAGGGTATCTCTTAAATAAAACTGTACCTACTTTTCCCTCTGTATCTAGCCACCAGACAATTCATAAAAATACCCTAATAACCGTTGATCCTTTAAGTAATCATTTAAAAGAAAATAATTATTCTGCTAAAGATACATACAATGAATTGAGCAATTATCAACTATTTACGGATTATTTAAGTCATAGTCTTGATAATGCTAAAAGACAACAGTATTTATTGGGATTAGGGTTACTAGAAGTTGAAAATTTTACGAATCTGTCAGCCGCTTTAAAAGAACGCCTATCACCCATTATTTATCAAAGACTTAAATCTACTTTACGTCAAGGAGATTTTATTTGTTTTTGGCAAGAAGGTCAATTTATGCTCCTATTATCCCATCTCAAAACGGCAGATTCTCTGATTCGCCTTGCGCCAAGAATTTTAAGCTGTTTCGAGATTCCTATTTCCTTAGAAGATAATGAAACTTCACTTCAGAAGGAAATCAGATTATTGAACTAGGTAAGTGGCTTCTAGATAATGCCTGTGAGCAACTGGTAAAATGGCAATCTAAAAATGTAAAAGGGTTACCCATTTATCTTAATTTTTCTCCTCAACAATTTTATCATTCTCAATTTATTGATATGGTAAGGGAAGCTTTAACTCAATCTCACCTTGCTCCTGAGCTTTTAGGGATTGAGGTTACTGAAAAGACTTTGATGACAAATATTGAAGCATCTTCTAAGATTATTTATCAACTAGATCGGTTAGGTGTTTCTTGTATTGTTGATGATTTTTGTGGCGATAACCTTTCTTTGATCTATTTAAAGCAATTACCGATTAAAACAGTTAAAGTTGCTCGTACTCTGATTGATAAACTGAAATACCATCCCCAAGATACAGCCATTATTGCAGGAATTATTGCCTTAGAAAATTATTTTGGTCTGAAGGTTTTAGCCAAAGGTGTGGAAACCCAGCGACAGTTACATATCCTACGTCATCTCCAATGTCATCAAATTCAAGGGAATCTTTATAGTCCTCCTTTAAGTGCATCAGACATGACTCGTTATTTGACTAATTTTTCCGAAGAGACTCATCTTTTAACCCCTATTGCCCTTAAAAATTGGCAAAGATATCAAAATGTCTCTGTTCAAGATACTTCAGTTACCCTAGTTCAAGCAACCGCCAGTTAATCACCACTGCGATCGATCGCTTATAATATCTAATGCCATTGATATTGAGCTTCAAGCAACTTTATGTCTAACCCTAAGTACAATCCGTCTCTTTCCCAAGAACCTCGGTTTGAACCAGCAGCCGTTATCCCTATCAAAGAAGATACCTCTCTAGTGGATTGGTTAAAAGCAACTAATCGTTTAATTCCTCGTGAGAAAGTCGAAGAAGAGGAGAAATCAACAGAAGATGTGGATTTAGCAGATTTCATTGACACCGATGACTCAGGGTACGAAGATAGTGACGACAATGATAATGATATGGAGGTGGAGGATGATGGGTAACTTCTCAAGGTTGCTTTACGTCCTCAAAATCCAATAGATAACGTTTAATTAATTGTGTGAGGACTTTGTATGGTGGATACTAAATCTTTATCTTCCCAGTCAAGAAAGTTCCCGACAGGGACTCAGTTATTCTGGTTATTGACCGTTCTTCTGGGCGGAATCACCGTTGGATTGAATCAACTGTTTTGGGAAATTTCCCCCTTTCAATGGTTGTTCCCCCTTGCTTTAACCAGTCTGGCCAGTGGGTTATTAGGATATTGGGTGATTCCTTGGTTACAACGAGTTAAGGCCGGCCAAGTGATTCAAGAAGACGGCCCCCAAACCCATCTTAAAAAGGCAGGAACCCCCACTATGGGGGGGATTTTTTTTATTCCTGTGGCTGTAATAATTGCGGTGATTTTGGCTAAAGGGAATCTCAATGTGATGGCGATTTCCCTTGTCACCCTCGCCTACATGGGAATTGGCCTATATGATGACTGGCAAATTCTACAAAAAAAATCAAATAAGGGGATTTCTCCTCGGATGAAACTGATTTTACAAATTTTGATCGCCGTTGGGTTTTGTAGTTGGGTGTTTTGGAGTCAACCTGATAGTTTAACCACCGTTGCGTTACCGTTAGGGATTTTGATTCCATTGGGATTCTTTTATTGGATTTTATCAGGATTTGTCCTTGTGGCTGAGAGTAATGCGACTAATCTGACTGATGGGGTAGATGGCTTGGCTGGTGGGACTTGCGCCCTAGCTTTTTTAGGAATGGCGGCATTGGTTGCCCCTAGTTTACCGGCTCTTTCCCTGTTCTGTCTCTGTATTAGTGGGGGTTGTTTAGGGTTTATTGTTCATAACCGTAATCCAGCTAAGGTATTTATGGGTGATACGGGATCTTTAGCCCTTGGCGGTGCATTAGGGGCGGTCGGTGTTATCAGTGGTCAGCTATGGGGTTTATTACTGGTTAGTGGTTTATTTTTTATTGAATCTCTTTCTGTAATTGCTCAGGTTACTTACTATAAGGCAACCAAAGACGAAAATGGTAAAGGGAAACGCTTACTTAAAATGGCCCCTCTCCATCATCACTTGGAATTGAGTGGTTGGACAGAAACTCAAATTGTTGGGGCATTTTATTTGATTAATAGCATATTAGCTGTTGTTGCGGTTGTTAGTCGTTAATTATTACTTGGTGTTAGAACAACCAAATTCTCATAGTACATAGTAAGAATGGGTTAAAGGTTTGAGGTGTGAGGTTTTAGGTTTTTAGATATTTCAACCTCATACCTTCTTATTTTGAATCCCTTTTTAATTAGTTAAAGTTATAAGGGGGTTTCCGAATGATTAAAACACTAAAATGTCAAGGTTTCAAGATAAAGAATGATAGCATCGGGGTTTGAAGCCCTCTTCCTTGACAACTACTTGATATATTTAGTATAGTTTATGAGATGATCGGGGGATGTTGTATTTACTTAGTTTAACTAAAAGTCTGAAAGCTATACAGAAAAGGACTTTGGCAGAAATTCGCTCCAACAAAGGCAAGATTTTTAAACATCAGGATAAATATACTAATTAAAGAAGTTCACTGAAAGACTTGACAGTAAGCTTTGATGGAGTCTGTCTCAGTGATCAGTCATCAGCACCTCATCTAAGCTAATATGATTTCAATGTTATTCGGATGAGAAAGAGAGAGTAACAACAGATGAGTTGGACAATGGGTTATGCTCTCCAAAATGGTAGATATGTGATTGATGGGGTTTTGGGTAAAGGCCGCTTTGGTATCACTTAAAGGTTATGCAGCCATTGAACTTTATTCTCGTCATAGGAATAAGGGAAGTTATACGGATATTTATGGGTTAGGCGCAACCTTATATAATTTATTAACTGGTCATGTTCCTGTCAGTGCGAATAAGCGCAAGCTATATGAGAGTGATAAAGTTAATGGGGAGGAATTGGTTGAACCCAGTGTTCTTAATTCCAAGATTAGTGAGCAAACGAATCAGGCAATTTTAAAAGCAATGGCGTTAGATGTGATTAACCGTCCTTCTAGGGTAGAAGATTGGTTAAAAGATTTAGGTGTATCGTTAGAAACTCCTTCGCCAAGTCAGCCTTCTAATACGGTTTCGTCTCAAAGTAATCATCAATGGAATTGGCAAACCATTGCAGCAATTGTCGCAGCGGTTGGGACTTTATTAGGGGGAGTTGCTGCTACTATCACCCTCTTAATTAATAATCCTAGTCCACAATCTAGTCCTTCACCCACCAGTCAACCTAGTCCTCCTACGTCTTCTCCAACGCCTTAAGTTATCTAGTTAATTCAAAAAGATTGTTATAACTTGCTTAACTATAAAGGGAGTTAAATCTAGTCTAGTGGGAGCATCCCATTTTTGCAAAAAGATACTTTGTGCTGCAATGATGGGGAAATAGGGAGACTCACAAGCGTAGGTTTTTTACAACTAATAAAAAAGTGAGAAGTAGGGAGTAGGGAGAGCGCAATTTGATAACTGGGTTTTGTTAATCGGATTTGGTATCATTTATAATGAAGAAGATAAGTTATGGAGAAACAAATATGAGATTTCTAAGTCCCAAAATTGATTATGTGTTTAAGAAAGTCTTTGGTTCAGAGCAAAGCACAGATATTTTAATCAGTTTTCTCAATGCAGTGATTTATCACGGGGAGAATGAAATTCAATCCTTAACGATTGTGAATCCTTATAACCCCAGTCAGATTATGACCCTAAAGGAATCCTATTTAGATATTAAAGCCGTGTTATCAGATCAGTCAATTGTGATGATAGAAATGCAAATGTCACCGATGACAGCCTTTAGTAAAAGAGTTGTTTATAATATGGCAAAAGGGTATGCCAACCAGTTAAAAAAAGCTGATAATTATATTTTACTCAACCCTGTGATTGCCGTTACCATCGCAGATTTTATTCTGTTTAGTCAAACTGAAGCAGTAATGAACGAATTTATCTTTAAAGAGAAAACCAAAAACTTTACCTGTGTAGATGAAGAATTAAAACTAATTTTTCTAGAATTACCGAAATTTAAGAAACCACTTTCTGAGTTAAAAACCTTAGCAGATAAGTGGATCTATTTTCTCAAAGAAGCGCAAGGATTAGAGGATATTCCCAACTCTTTAGGAGAAGTATCAGAGATTGAAGTAGCGTTAACAATGGCTAATGAAGCGGGAATGAACTTACAAGAATTAGAAGCAGTAGAAGCTAGAGCAACCTTTTTAAGAGATGAAAGAGCAAGGGTAATGTATGCGATAGAAGAAGCGAGAGAATTAGGATTGGAATTAGGACGAGAAGAAGGATTAGCACAGGGACGAGAACAAGGACGAGAAGAAGGATTAGCACAGGGACGAGAACAAGGACAAAAAGCACAGGCTTTGTCTTTAATCTTGCGTTTAATTAATAAGCGGTTTGGAGAAATTTCCGTTAGTTTAAATCAGCAACTGGAAGGGTTAACTCTCGAAGCATTAGAACGTTTGGGGGACAATTTCTTGGAGTTTGAGACAAGGGAGGATTTAGTCAATTGGCTCAGTCATTTCAGTGAGCAGTGAGCAGTTATAGTCGTTTCAAATAAGTTTGAGACATAGGAGTGCGAGAGTGCGAGCATCTTGCTCGCTATACTAAGGATTGGTATAGATATAGGGTGTCTTATTCTTATTTGAATTAACTATATCAGTCATCAGTAACCTGTGAAATGATTTATAATTACGGCATCATCTGGTTACAACTAGGAAAATGTGGCAAAACGGACACCGTTTAACGAAAAGACCTTACCAAATTATAGATACCCTTGGACGAGGGGGATTTGGCCTGACTTATAAAGCACTGCATATTCATTTAGAAAGGGTTTGTGTCATTAAAACCCCTGATAAAATTCAGCGTCGGGATACGGAATATGAGAAATATTTAAAACGGTTTAAAAAGGAGGGACAACGGTTAGCTAGGTTTGGCGAGAAACCCCATCCTAATATTGTGCAGGTGACGGATTATTTTGAAGAAGCAAGCTTACCTTGTTTGGTGATGGATTATGTGGATGGGGAAACGTTATTTGAGGTGATAAGGCGACGGGGTGCAATTCCTGAAGGGGAAATGGTCGGCTGGATCAAACAAATTGGTCATGCTTTAATTGAGGTTCATGGTAAGGGAATTGTGCATCGAGATGCTCATCCGGGGAATATAATGATTCGTAAGGATGGGATGCCAATTTTAATCGATTTTGGCATTGCAAAAGAGATTGTTCCTGCTGGTTCTTCGACAACGGATATGTATGGGAATAAGGGGTTTGCGCCTTATGAGCAGTTACATTTAGGAAAGCGAGAAGTGACGGTGGATGTTTATACTTTAGCAGCGAGTTTATATTATGGGATAACGGGTGAGTTTCCTACAACTTCTACTGACCGTAGATTTTTTGATACTGATTTAGTTTATCCGACTCGTTATCAATCGAGGATTAGTCCAAGGGTAAATTTAGCTATCTTGAAAGGGATGGCGTTGGAAGCGAAAGATCGTCCGCAAACTATGACGGAATGGTTAACTTTATTGGCGGCTGATTCTGTTTCGAGTCCTCAAGTTTTACCACAAAGGACGATAACTTTACCGTCTCTTTCTGTTCCAAGTTTCGCCTCGGTAATGGAGTCCGCAGGAGAGGGAATTGTACGGTTAAAGGGAATGTTCCCTGCTGTGTCGTCTATTCCTGTTAGTCGTCGGCGAATGTTGCAGTTGTTAGGATTAACTGTGGTTGGGGGAGGGGGAACGTTAATTGTTAGGACTGCTATGAGGAATAAAAAAAATTCTCCTTTAACTTTCCCTAGTGTTAAAACAGAAACAAAATTAAGTGATTCGGAAGTCGAATTTGATGTGATTACGGTGAATAGTAAAGGGGAAGAAACTCGTCGCACTCGTAAAAAGGCAAGTTATTATACAGAAGACTTAAATGGTGTCCCGTTGGAGATGATGCAAATACCAGCAGGACGTTTTTGGATGGGGACAGAAGATGCAGAAATTGAACGGTTAGTTAAAAAGTTTAATTGGGAGGGTTTTAGAAGAGAACAACCTCGCCATGAGGTAACAATTCCTGCTTTTGCAATGGGTAAATTTCCTATTACACAGGCTCAATATCAAGCAGTGATGGGAGAAAATTCTTCTTATTTTAAAGGGGAAAATCGTCCCGTTGAACAGGTTTCTTGGGAGGATGCAGATAAGTTTTGTCAACAGCTTTCTGAGATGACAGGGAAACAATACCGTTTACCTTCAGAAGCAGAATGGGAATATGCTTGTTGCGCTGCTTCAACGGAAGATCCTTTTTATTTTGGGGAAACCATAACCAGTAAACTTGCTAACTACAATGCCTTTGCTAACTTTACTTTTGCAGATGAACCGATAGAACCGATAGAACCGATAGGGACACCTCCACGTGAAACAACGCCTGTGGGAACTTTTCCTCCTAATGCCTTTGGATTATACGATATGCACGGAAATGTGTGGGAATGGTGCGCTGATGACTGGAACGATAATTATAAAAATGCGCCGATTGATGGCAGTGAATGGTTAGATGAGAATAGCAACTTTCACGTCTTACGTAGTGGCTCGTGGGATGGTCTTCCTTTTCACTGCCGCATAGCCTATCGTGCCTCTAATGGGTCAGTCACTGGCTACGGAAATATTAGTCTGCGAGTTGTGTGTCCTTCGTTTTATCTCTTTAATTAAAGATTCAGAAATTCTGAATTCTGTCTCCTGTCTCGGTTTTTTCCTCTAAGTTGGTAATGACAAATCTAGGATTTGCTCCTTTTTCTAACCATTCTGCCTTCATAATCATCTGTCTTGGCTCTGACCAAGTTTTTGCATCATAATATATAGTGCTACGCAAAGCATCACTCATGCAAAAGTCACGCATTCAAACATTTTGCTGTGACGCTTGTTTCAAGGATCTCTAATGTCAAACACCTTAATGCGTAGGGCTATGAAAGTCCAAGGAACTCGCTCACCTTTTGATATGATAAGTAAAAATAAATAATTAATCCCTTAAAAAAGGAAGAGTAAATTGATGATTTTCCCCGGTTCAGTCGTTCGTGTCACCAATGCAGACGATACCTACTATCGCTTTGAAGGCTTAGTCCAACGGGTTAGCGATGGTCAAGCTGCAGTTCTCTTTGAAAATGGGAATTGGGATAAATTAGTTACCTTCCAACTGTCAGAATTAGAAGCAGTTGACCCAACCAAAAAGAAATAAGGGGTTTAATAAACAATGCGCTTACCCCTTCCCCAATTTTCCCTTGATAATCGCCATCCCGATCACATTGGCGAAGTCATCGAAACGGCCACCACGGGATTTTTAGCGCAATGTTTAGAACCCGAAGAACTCAGTTTTCCCTCAATGCCCCCCTTTGGGAGTTGGGTAAAATCCCTCGATGAAGAATCAGGTAATAAGATTTTAGCCGTCGTCACCAATGTTACCACTTCTCCCATTGATTCCGTCCATCGGGCGAGGGCATTAGGCTTATCCCTCAGTGAATTACGGGAACAACAACCCCAAATCTTTGCCATGCTGAAAACAGAATTCCGTACCTGTATTGTGGGGTTTGAAACACCACAGCGCAATGGTAAGACAAATGGGGCAGCAACAGGTCAAACATTCCAGTATATTCCCCCTCGTCCCCCTCAAATTCATCAAGGGGTGTATCGCTGTGATTCCCTAGAAATTATTAACTTTAGTGAGAATTTAGACTTCCTCAGAATTTTGCTGCAAGTCAAAGATGTTCCCGTAGAAGCATTGGTAGGGGCCGCTATTCGCGAGATTTATCAGCTTCGTCATGGCGATCGCAGTTGGTTAGTACAAGTCGGCCGTCAACTCAGTTTCTTACTCAAAGATGATTATGACCGTTTACGCTACGTCCTCAGTCAAATTCATCTGCTGACTTAAATTTTGACCCAATTAATTGACATTTATTAAAATTTAGCCCGAACTGTGAATTCGTAATCACTTCCCGCTTCGAGTTGATAGTCGTGTCGTTCTAAAAATCGCCCCAAAGGTTCATAAATTAAAGCCCGGCCCAGAGAGGGTTGCACCGATAGTTGGCTGTGTCTGAAATGCCATTGAAACTGCCATTGATATTGATCGGCTTGAATATCCCCCTCAATCTTTCCTTGTTGCCAAGAATGTTGAGTAATACGAACACGGGCGGTAGTGTAGGGCAATTTTCTAGAAGTCACAGGTAGATTTAGAGAAATCAATGAAGATTGAACATATAGAGACATTCTACAAAAAATTTTTTTAGGAAACATTTTTGTTTAAAAGCGATCGCTGATCCTCTTTTTCAATTGTGACCGTTGAACTGACCTTGCTATAGTAATCTTTGAGCATAATCTGAACTGTATGATTTTAACCTTATGAGTTTCGGCATAGATATTAAAGAGAACTTAAAAATGGCATTATCCGCCGTAACCAGCAATAAACTGAGAAGTCTGCTGACCATACTTGGTATTGCTATTGGAAACGGATCAGTCATTGCCATGGTAGCCGTTGGTCAAGGCGCACAACAAGTCGCTAGAGAACAATTTGAAGCCTTGGGGGCTGATGTTATTTTTGTTAGCCTTACCGCAACTCGTATTAGACGAAGACTGTCATCTAAAGCAAAACCCCTATTGTTAAGCGATGCAGAAGCGATCGCCTCTCAGGTAAAAAGCGTTGCAGAAGTCTCACCCGAACGCCATATTAACCTGTTAGTCTCATACAAAGCCGAAAATCTAAACATCAGAGTCGTGGGAACAACCCCAGAATTTACCCATGTTCGTAACTATGAAATGGCCAAGGGACGGTTTTTTAATGAGGCTGATATGCAGCGTAATCATCGGGTTGTCGTACTGGGATATGAAGTCGCAACTCGTTTGTTTAAGCAAACAAATCCCGTCAATCAAACAGTGAGAATTAATAACTTAAACTTTACCGTCATTGGCGTGACAAAGCCTAAAGGCATATTATTTGACTCAAATCAAGATAATCAAGTGTTTACCCCCCTCACTACCATGTCCGCTTATCTGGTACGCTGGAAATCTCCCTATGGCATACCACTTAACACAATTGCCTTAACCCCTAAAGAAAATCGGATCTCTTCAGCCTTATTTCAAGTGAGAAATTTAATGCGGTTGCGCCATCCTATCACCACAGAAGACGATTTGAGAATTAGCACTCAACAAGCTGTCTTAGAACAAGTTAGTAAAACTGAAGCCGGACTCACTCGGATGTTAGCTGCGATTGCGAGTATTTCCCTCTTAGTTGGGGGAATTGGGGTAATGAATATTATGTTAGTCTCTGTGACGGAGAGGACACAGGAAATCGGTTTAAGAAAAGCGATCGGTGCAAAAGAAAAGGATATTTTGTTTCAATTTCTCATTGAAGCGGTATTATTAGCTATTTTAGGCGGTGCATTAGGGATTGGGCTAGGTGCAGGGGGAATTACCGTCGCTCGTTCTTTTACCCAATTAGCGGCACGAATTTCTCCTGTCTCTATTGTGGTAGCAGTGGGGGTATCGGGGGGAATTGGCTTATGCTTCGGCGTAATTCCTGCGCAACGGGCTGCACGACTCGATCCGATTATCGCATTAAGAAGAATGTAAATCCAAGAAAATCAACGATTAGAAAAAGATAATACGAACCCAGAGGAGGGAGATTAGAATTATTGCATAGATATACAATAACAGTAGAGAATTGCGGAGTTGACTAAATCCTCCCATTAAATTCTCTAAGTCATCTCCCTCTTGGTCAACAATATTATAGAAAAAGTGAGATGATTTAATTGCTAAAATACCCACCATCACATAAAAAGGATTTCTTAGTAAGGATCTAACCAAATCAAAAAAATATGGCTCTTCCATCTGCTTTTTAAAGACATCCAGCACATTCACTGGATTAACCTTGGCTAAATAGTTAATTAAATCTATCCCATCCAGAATGATAGTGAAGACAGAAAGAACTGTCCAAATATAGCCTACATGACGCAAATACTTGGCTAAACTTTTGATTAAAGCTCTTTGACTAGGTTCAAATCTAAAGGGCGAATTCATAGGTTATAAGCTAAACAGCTTACTGCTTCGTGGAAGGCAAAAGGTACTCATGCAAAAAGCAAAAGTATAAACAATTAATAGTTAATATTTAAACTAAACTATCAACCATTAATCAATACCGAGTTAACTGAGATTAAAGATCCTCAACCGTACTTACATTACGCAGCATTATTCCTTTACAAGCTCGTTTAAGTAACCCCGCCAAAACTTTACCCGGGCCGACTTCAACTGCTTGAGTGACATTTTCTTGGCTCAATTGTGCCATAGTTTCTCGCCATCGCACAGAACCCGTCATTTGCTCCACTAAACGAGCTTTTAAAATCGATGGATCTGTGGTTGGTGTAGGATCAACATTGGAGAGAACAGCCACTTGAGCCTCTTTAAACTCAATTTCCGACAAAATCGCTTTAAATTTTTGGGCTGCGTCTGTCATCATAGGAGAATGAAATGCACCAGATACTTTCAAAGGAACGGCTCGTTTGGCTGCAATCTCTGTAATTGCTTGATCAACTGCGGTGGGAGTCCCCGAAATAACCACCTGTTGTTCGCTGTTATCATTGGCTAAAACTAGGTCTGAGTGGCTGTTAATCACAGCTTCTAGCCGATCACGGTCGAACTTCATTAAAGCTGCCATTTTTCCCCCTGACGCATTATTCATGAGTGCAGCACGTTGTTTCACTAAGGATAAACCTGTGGCAAAATCAAAGACCTTAGCGGTATAAAGTGCAGAATACTCTCCTAAACTGTGGCCAGCGACTAAGTGAGGCGTTGTTTCTTGCTCTAATAATAAATCGCTCAGTATCGTCTCAATCACATAGAGACAAGGTTGAGTGTAAAGGGTTTGAGAGAGTTGGGTGTCATCCCCTTGGCACATTTCTATAACTGACCATCCTAATATTTGTTCTGCTTGCTCAAATTTGGTCTTTGCAAAGGGAAAATGGATTAAATCAGTTCCCATTCCTACGGTTTGTGATCCTTGACCGGGAAATACCCACGCTATTTTTTGCATTGTTGAGTTTTTGAGTAAAAAGTGTCAGTAAACTAATAATTAATTGAGTAACAGACTGTTATCCTATCATCAAACAGTGATTCAGTGAACAGTAATCAGTAATCAGTAATCAGTTACTAAAAATTTATCATTCATAATTCATAATTCATAATTCATAATTTCCTTCAATGATTGCCAACCGGGTTGCCATAACGCTCGATCTTTGAGTTGTTTAGCATTTAACCAGAATCGAACGGTCGGATCACAGGAAGCGACCATTTCTGCGAAAACCCAAGATCCTTGATTTTTACGGTTAACCACTTGAAAATGCCGCCATCCCCAATTGGTTTGGGTTGCTGTCCATTTTGATCCCACTAGATGAGGAAATTTCCTATGTTTGCCCATGAGTGAACCCTCAACACTTTTTAACATTAACGCTAAATTTTCCTGCCTATGTTAAGCTAACACACAATAATAATCAACCATTTCCTTAAATTTGGATAAATGCTCAATCCTAACCTAATTGGTCTTTATGGGGGGCAAAAAGCTACTATTTCTCTGTTGAGCTTTTGTCTTTGGCTGTCTTTACCGATTATCACCCAAGCACAGCCTATGCAGTTCACCCCAGTCATGGATAGACAGCCCGAAACGGCTGAAACGACCTATACGCTGGGAGCAGGCGATCGCATTCAAGTCAGTATCTATCAGGTTGAGGAATTTAGTGGTCCACTTTTAGTCTTGGTGGATGGAACGGCCAGTTTTCCCTTGTTGGGGTCAATTAAGGTCGAAGGAATGACTTTAGGAGAGTTAAATACCCTTTTGACGCAACAATACGCCGTTTATATAAAAAGACCCGTCGTTACCACCAGTCTCATAGAACCTCGCCCGTTGCGAGTCACCGTAGCGGGAGAAGTTAATAGTCCGGGGGTTTATTCTTTACCCTTTAGTGACGGAAAATATCCAACAATTACAGATTTAATTCAATTAGCCGGTGGTTTAACCGCGGCTGCTGAGGTAAAAAGCATTAAGCTGCGACGTTTCTTTGGGAATGATCAGAAAATGACCGAGATTAATCTGTGGAAGATCCTCGAATCGGGTAATTCTAGCCAGAATATAACCCTTAGAGACCGAGATTCCCTGATTATTCCCACTGCAACTAATCCTAATTCCATGGAATTAAGAGAACTTACAGATGCAAATTTTGGGATCAGAGCCGATCAAGAGATCAATGTGGCGGTGGTTGGGGAAGTATATCGTCCGGGATCGTACAAATTTTCTCCTAATCGAACGAATGTTCAAGATACAACCAAACAGCGATTACCCCTTTTAACCGATGCGATTAGCCTTGCCGGCGGGATTAAGCAACTGGCAAATATTCGAGAGGTAGAATTACGCCGTCTTCCTCGCTCTGGTGAAGCTCAGGTATTTACGGTTGATCTGTGGGATTTGCTTACTACAGGAAATCTTGATCAAAATTTGACCTTACAAGACGGAGATACCATTGTCATTCCCCAAGCCGAAACCTTACCCGCCGATGAATCAGAAACCTTAGCGATCGCTAGTTTTGCCCCAGATAACATCAGAGTTAACGTGGTGGGAGAGGTCGTTAGACCGGGTGTCCAAGAATTGCAGCCGAATACGCCCCTAAACCAAGCAATTTTAGCAGCAGGTGGCTTCAATAAGCGACGTGCTAAACAGGGAATTGTAGAAGTCATTCGCCTTAATGAGAATGGAACGGTGATCAAAAAAGACATTCCTGTTGACTATTCAGAAGGACTCACCTCGGCGAATAATCCTGCTTTGCGGAATAATGATGTAGTAATCGTTAACAGAAATGCACTAACAGCCGCATCAGATACCTTGACGACGGTGTTCAGTCCCTTTGCCTCATTAACAGGAATTTTGGGTATTTTGAATATTTTTGGAGTCTTTGATAATGACTAATTGAATTGAGGCCTTGTGTGTTAAATTGAAATATAATTTTTAGCCAAAATTTGGCTAGAGAAAAAACGAACCCTATGCTAATGTCGTATCAACCTTACTTGTGAGGAAAGTCCGTAATGGAAGACAAGACCTACGCCAACCTATCCGTCCGACCAAGAGAGGAAGGAGTCAGTCCCTACGCCTCACCTGTTGTTGTAACAGATATTAAAACCGAAGACGAAGAATTATCCCTCAGTCAAGCTTGGTCGATTGTTAAACATCGTCTCTTGTTAGTGGGATTAATTGCGACAGGCATGACTGCCGCCGTTGCTGCATGGACATTTCAAAAAACCTCTATCTATGAAGGACAATTTCAATTATTGGTGGGAGAGCCTATTGCTGTCCAAAATGAATCTGAAAAGTCAATTTTAGAAAGCTTGAGTACGGGACAAATTGATTATGAGACGCAAATAGAAGTACTAAGAAGTGATAGTATTCTGCTGCCAATTGTGGGGCAATTAACTCAGAAATATCCAGAGATTGAATACAGTCAGCTAGTGGGGGGAGGAAGCAATGCACCCTTACAGATCGGTCAAGTAAAAGACACAAAGATCCTTAGAGTCACTTATAAAGATGAAGATCCAGAAAAGATTCAATTTGTGATGGATATCCTAGCAAAAGCTTATCTAACCTACAGTTTAGACGAGAGGAAAGTTGAGATTAATCAGGGAATTGATTTTGTAAGTAACCAGTTACCTCAATTACGAGCAGCAGTCAATCAACACCAATCCCAATTACAGGCATTTCGTCAAAGATATAACCTCATTGATCCAGCGCAAAAGGCAAAAGAATTAACAGAGCAGCTTTATACGCTAGAAAGTGAATATTTTGATACTCAAGTTAAACTAAGCGAAACTCAATCATTGTATGCAGCTTTACAAGGACAAATCGGGCTAAATGTTGACAATGCCATTTCTTCAACCTACCTAAGCGAAGCTCCCCGTTATCAAGCCCTACTCAACGAACTTCAAGAAGTTGAATTAGAGTTAGCCAAAGAATCAGCCCGTTTTTCCGATGAAAATCCTATTATCCAAACTTTAAAAGAGAAACGGGACAGACTCTTACCGATGGTACAAGCAGAAGCTCAAAATGCCCTTGGCGATCGCTTTGATACCCAAGTCAGTGAGTCTCCTGCTTTGTCTTCTCCGAGTCAGTTGCGCCAAACCCTCAATCAGCAATATGTAGAAGCGGCGAATCAACTGAAAACTCTGCAACTGCGCTATCAATCTTTAGGACAAGAGATTGGACAAGTCAAGCAACAACTCTTACAAATGCCAGCCCTTTCACGGCGTTATACTGAATTGCAGCGAGAACTTCGTATTGCAACAGAAAGCTTGGATAGACTCCTAGAAGCTGAACAAACTCTCCAAATTGACGGCGCACAGCAAAATATTCCTTGGAAATTAATTTCTCAACCGGTCGTCGGTGAAGCTCCAGTTTATCCTAAACCGACTCGTAATATTGCACTGGGATTAATTGCTGGTTTAGGATTAGGTGTGGCGGCGGCCTTTTTAGCAGAACGGCTTGATCCAGTCTTCCATTCCCTAGACGAAGTAAAAGAACAAATTGATCTGCCGCTTCTTGGGGCAATTCCTTTACAAAAAGAGCTTAAATCAGTAGAACAAGTATTAGAACGCAGTCTCCCTTCCTTGCAAATTGGGAACTATCAACTGGGTTCGTCAAATTCTTCTGCTTTAGATACCTTACCCCGTTCTTCAAGACAAAACGGTTATAAAGTATCAAGTTTTCTAGAAGCATTTCGCTCTTTGAATACTAATATTTGGCTATTAGGCTCAGAAAGTGACCTTAAATCTTTCGTTGTGAGTTCTCCCTCCCCCGGAGATGGTAAATCCACCGTGGCTTCCCACCTAGCCCAAGCTGCGGCCGCAATGGGACAACGGGTGTTAATTGTAGATGCAGACTTACGCCGTCCCCAAGTTCATTGTCAACTCAATATTGATAATGAGCAGGGATTGAGCAATATTTTAGCCACTGGATTAACCTTAGAAGAAGCCATACAACCGATTCCTCAATGGGAGAATCTGTCAGTACTGACAGCGGGGGATATTCCCCCAGATCCCACTCGTTTGTTAGCCTCTAGCAAAATGCAGCAAGTGATGAATCAGCTACGTCAGCAAGATACTTTTGATATTGTAATTTACGATACTCCACCTATGGCAAACTTCGCAGATGCTCGGATTTTAGGGGCATTGACGAATGGTATTGTTATGGTAGTTAGGGTCGGTAAAACGGATCGCTCTACAGTTAAGCACACCCTAGATGATTTGAAAATGGCTAATGTTCCCCTCTTAGGTTTTGTGACGAATGCGGTTCAACGAGGCGGTTTAGGCGGTTATTACGACTATTATAATTACTATGGTCGGCGTTCTTAATATAGGTGTCAGGTTTCGGGTGTTAGGTTTCGGGTGGTGTTAGGTTAAATAAAAAGTAATGAACCATAAGTAATAACTGATAACTGTTTACTGATAACTGTTTACTGATGACTAAACGGCTTCAACAACTGCGTGAACAACTGCAAAAGGCAAGTTACGCTTATTATGTTCTCGATAAACCGATTATGGAGGATTCTGTCTATGATCAACTATATCGGGAATTAGAAGACCTAGAACGCCAATATCCTGAACGGATGACCCCCGATAGTCCAACCCAACGGGTGGGGGATGTACCTGCGACTCAATTTACCTCTATCCGCCATAATATTGCCCTTTATAGCCTTGAAAACGCATTTAACGCTACAGAAGTCAAAAAATGGCAAGAACGCTGGCAAAGATTAGCTGAGGACGTTACAGACTTTGAGTATATCTGTGAATTGAAAATTGATGGATCGGCGATCGCATTAACCTACGAGAATGGACTGCTCATTCGGGGTGCAACTAGAGGAGATGGGACGACAGGAGAAGAAATTACCCAAAATATTAGGACAATTCGCTCAATTCCCCTCAAATTGAACTTAGATAATCCACCACCTTTACTTGAAATACGGGGAGAAGCTTTTTTACCCTTGACAGAATTTGACAGAATTAATCAAGAACGGCAAAAAAAGGGCGAATCTTTGTTTGCTAACCCTAGAAATGCAGCAGCAGGGACATTACGCCAATTAGATCCGAAAATTGTCAATCAACGACGCTTACAGTTTTTTGCTTATACGTTGCATATTGTAGATTCCTCCCAATCCCCCTTAAAAGGATCTGATCCCCCCCAACCCCCCTTAAAAAGGGGGGAGAATCCGCAGACTCAATGGGAATCGTTGGAATATTTAGATAAAATTGGCTTTTTAGTCAATCCTAACCGTACATTGTGTCAATCTCTCCTAGAAGTTCAAGACTATTTTGATTATTGGGAAACAGAACGGAAAAAACTGCCCTATTTAACAGACGGGGTAGTCGTTAAGCTAAATTCTTACCAATTACAGCAAAAACTCGGATTTACGCAAAAATTTCCCCGATGGGCGATCGCTTTAAAATATCCAGCCGAAGAAGTTCCCACCGTTGTTAAAGATATTATCGTTAATGTGGGACGCACAGGGGCAGTAACTCCCATGGCGGTGATGAATCCAGTACAATTAGCAGGGACAACGGTACAACGGGCAACCTTACATAATAGCGATCGCATCACAGAATTGGATATTAGAGTGGGAGATACGGTTATTATTCGCAAAGCAGGAGAAATTATCCCCGAAGTTGTGTCTGTTTTAAAGGAATTACGCCCTGAAAATACAGTTAGCTATCAAATGCCTGTGAATTGTCCAGAATGTGGTTCAACTTTAATTCGTCCTAAAGGAGAAGCGGTGACACGATGCGTTAATCTTTCTTGTCCTGCTATTTTAAGAGGAAGTGTAATTCATTGGTCATCTCGTGACGCATTAGATATTCAAGGGTTAGGGGAAAAAATTATCATCTTATTATTAGATAATCATTTGATTCATTCTATTGCTGATTTATATACTTTAAAAGTAGAAGACATTACCCAATTAGAACGCATGGGAGAAAAATCTGCCAATAATTTAATTGAAGCGATTAATGAGAGTAGAAAACAACCTTGGTCAAGGGTATTATATGGGTTAGGCATTCGTTTTGTTGGCAATGTAACCGCAAAATTATTAACGGAGAATTTTCATTCGGTTAAAGAATTATCTCAAGCATCGGTGGCTAAGTTGGAAGGTATTTACGGAGTCGGAGAAGAAATTGCTCAATCTGTCTATGATTGGTTTAGAAACGAATCAAATTTGCAGTTAATTGAACAATTAAAAGTAGCAGGATTACAGTTTTCTGTACAAACATCTTTAGTAGAAACTCCCGAAAACCTCAATGCTAATATTAAGGGTAAAACCTTTGTCTTAACAGGAACATTACCGACGTTAAAACGGAGTGAAGCGAAAAAACTAATTGAGAATGCAGGGGGAAAAGTGACCAGTTCAGTGAGTAAAAAAACCAATTATGTAGTAGTGGGAGAAGAGGCTGGATCTAAGTTAGAAAAAGCCCAAACATTAGGCATTAATTTATTAACTGAAGAAGAGTTATTAACCTTATTAACTTGAGGTAAGGTTTCAGGTGTTGGGTTTCAGGTATCGGGTATCGGGTTTGCGGGTTTCGGGTGTAAGGGCGAGGTGACCAAAATAATCGGGTTAAAAGCCTCCTCCTTTAAGGGAAAAAAGCCAAAACTTTTGACTTTTGACTTCTAACTTTTGACTTATAAACTCGCCCCTACCTTATTCCTTTTATTACTTTATCCTTTATTTTCCAAGTTATCTAAGCCATCGGTTACCTTAGCAGCAATGATTTTATCCTTATCTGTCAATTCTTCTAAAACTTTCTGTCCTTCTACCACATAACCAAACACTGCATAACGACCATCCATTAGGTTAAAACCGGGGGGCGTTACTTCACTATCATACTTAAAGAAGAAAAATTGAGATGATCCCCCATTGGGTTCAGTGCTAGGACGAGCGAGGGCAACTGCACCATAGGAATTGAAAGGTAAGGCTAAATCAGGTAAGTATATACCTAATTCTTCCAATGTTTCACCATAAAAAGGTTCTTTTTCCTCTTTAACAAGAATCTCTAAAGGAATTGCCCGATATTCCCCTGTTTTGGGATCAACAAATCCATCTTCTTTCCCTTTAGGATCAGGATCGCCTGTTTGTAATACATAAAAATCCTCAGAACGAATAAAGGGAAGACCATCATAAAACCCCCGTTGTACCAAATCAACGAAATTACCCGCCGTTACGGGTGCGCTATAACCATCTAGAATTAAGGTTAACATTCCTTTGCTAGTTTCCAACTCTACTGTGGCACGGCCTTTGAGTTGGGGTAAGTTAGCATATTCTTCAGGAACATCAAAAGGAAATTCCTGTACCATCATTTCCTCAAGGTCCGTAATACCTGATAAGATTTGCTTTCGTAGAGTGGTAATTTGAGGACTATCCTTAAGTGCGATCGCTTCTTGCAAATCACTCACCTCTGATTTTAAGGTATCTATGATGGTCTGGGCTGTTTCTTGTTGACTTTCGGGAATTCCTTCCAATAATTTATCTGATTTAATCGCTAGGAGAAAGGCTGCATCTTTGGCATCTTTTTGCACTGATGGCCAGCGTTTACGGCGTAATTGGGTGGAAATGTCTTCTACTGATCCTTGTAAGCGACGAATCCTTTTGTTATCTATCGGTAACGCATAGCGTAACAAAGAATAGGGATCAGTGATTGCATCTCCTTGTGCTAATACGCTTAATAATAAGTCTGCTTTGGCGGAATAAGCAGGGATCGTAAGGGAGAGAATAGGGATTAGGAGCAAGATAAAAGTAAATTTTAGGAGTTTCTTGCTCATATTTCTCCAATAAGTGTTAATAATAACCAGAAGTTTCATTAATTTTTGTCCAAATTGATCAAAAGACGTATCATTACCATTGTTATTTTATAAGGGTTTGGTCATCCGCTAAAGAAACTTTCATAATTGATCATTCATCATTTAACTTAAAAGTAATGAATTTAGGCTTAACTAACGTCTTTTTACCACTTTTTTCCTTTGGTGTAGCTATCGCTTTTCTAGGAGCAATTAAACTACCTTTGGCGCAACGTTTAACCCTCAATGATGCTCAGATTGCTCGTTTTTTCATTTTAGCTCCCCTTGCCAATGTGATCGGTACATTTATAGCAGGATATTGGTTAGTGGGTTTGAGCTATCAATTGGTCATTGTCGGTGGTTTTATTTTAATTCTTTTTGCACTTATTTTAATTGCCCAATTTAAGCAATCTTTATTATTAATGTTAGCTATTTTAAGCTTGGGATTAGGCGGAAGTTTTTTGAATTTAGGAAGTAATGCTTTATTGGCAGTTCTTGTTCCCGATAATCCTGCATCAATTACTAATTTTGCCCATGCTTGCTTTGGTGTGGGTGCATTAATTTTACCAATTATTTTAACCTATTTATTGAGACGGTTTCCTTGGCGATATGCTATTAGTGGAATCACCCTCTTTTTGATTTTACCCACCATTCCTGCTTTGATTAGTACCTATCCTTCTAGTGTAATGCCAGATACTGGAGAAATTGGCTTGGATTTAATCTTACATCCTACTATGATTTTAGCTATGTTAGTCGCCTTTTTTTATGTGGGAATTGAATCAGCGATCGCAATTTGGACAACGACTTATTTACGTTATATCGGCTGGGAAACTTTAACGGCTTCTAGTTTAATTTCTTTGTTTTGGTTAGGATTGATGGGAGGAAGAATTATCACAGGGTTAGTGGTTAATTCTGCTAATAGTGAAGTAATTCTTCAAGGCTCAATTCTTCTGACTATTATTACTTTTATGATAATGACTCGCTTTTTATTTCGGGGGTTGAGTATTGCTGCTATTCTTGTTTTAGGAATCAGTTTTGCTCCTATTTTTCCTACTTTGACAGGATGGTTATTTGTCCAATTTGATGCTAATTTATCGGGGACAATTTATGCTTTAATTTCAGGAACAGCAATGATGGGATCGAGTCTAATTCCTTTTATTGTTGGCAGCATTTCTGAGAAGTTCTCAATTATCAGAGGGTTTCAGTTATTACTAATTCCTAGTAGTTGTTTATTCGTTTTAAGTTGGGTAATGGTTCGTTGATTTGGTTTCCTGCGGAACTTGATAAGTCATTACAACTTTTTATCTTTGTCTGAATCAAGATTCTCAAGATTTAAGGATTAACAGGATTGGGTTATTTGTGAGGTAACCCGATTAATATGAGGGCATAATAACATTAATCAATTTGCCATTAACATCGCCTTGCAATGAATTGATAAGGCTAATAGAGGTATTGTTATCTAAAGATAACTAATTCATCAATAATAAATAACTAATAGTTTATTTTAATGAACGTCCCTTATGAGCCTTGAAATTGATTTCAAGGTGGTTTATGATTCCCCACAATCAAATCAATCGGTGAAAATCCTTTAAGCTGAAGACACAATAATATTAATAACATTAATCAAT
>JBFRWB010000034.1:0-2966 GCA_051439375.1 Microcystaceae cyanobacterium | reverse complement strand
ATTTATTTTTGATTGATTTCACTGTTTTTATTATTATTTTTTTGATCGTTTATATTAGTGCTGGTGTTGCTTTTCGTGTTCAATATTTAGTCTTAATCTTAATTATTTTATCTTTAATTTCTATTTTTTCGAGTCCAATTACTTTCCAAACTTCTGTCTTATCAGAACCTTGGGGGAGGGCTTCTAATGTTAGTTTTTGGGGAGTTTTTGCTGTCTTTTTTCCTGCAACAACTGGTATTATGTCAGGGGTTAATATGTCAGGAGAACTCAAAAATAGCCGTCAAAATATTCCATTAGGAACCCTATCAGCCATTGTCTTAAGTACCGCAATTTATTTAGTTTTATGTTGGTGGGTATCCCGTGCAGCCCCCCCTAACGAATTAATTAGTAATTACGCTATTTTAGTAGAAAAATCTCGTTGGCAACCCTTAGTATTAATGGGACTCTTGGCAGCCACTTTTAGTGCTGCTTTATCCTCTCTAGTCGGTGCGCCTCGCATTCTCATGGCCTTAGCTAAAGATGGGGTAATTCCTTGGGGAAAATGTTTAGCTAAACGCTCTAGTAATGGGGAACCTCGTCGTGCTTTATTTGTCAGTGGAACCATTGTTTTAATTGCTTTATTGTTACAGGAATTAAATCTGATTGCTTCCCTAATTACCCTATTTTTCCTCTTAACTTATGCCACTATCAATCTTGTGGTATTAGTCGAATCTAGCTTAGGATTGATGAATTTTCGACCCACATTTAAAGTGCCAATGATTGTTCCTTTGTATGGAATTATTGGCTGCATTTTAGCTATGTTAGTCATTCGTCCTGTCCTAAGTTTAGTGGCTATGATAATGGATTTTGCCATTTATTTACGCTTAGTTAGTCTCCCTAAAGAAAAACGGTCGGCTGATGTCAGAAGTGGGATTTTTGCTGCTATTGCCCAGTGGTCAGCTATGAAGGTTATTAAATTAGATTTAACGAATGTTAGAGCTTGGAAACCAACTTTTTTAGTCCCCATTGAAGACGGATCTCAATTGTTAGGAGAATTTCGGCTTTTGCTAGATTTATCCCAACCGGAAGGTTTTTTACAACTGTTGGGAATTTGCCCAGCAAGTTATCTCACTAATTTATCCTTACAGCTTCAAGAATTAGCGAGTTCTTTTCGTCATCATAACCTATTAACGACTATTTCAGTGATGAAAGTTGAGGAAGAAACTCAAGGAATTATCACTGCATTACAAGCATTACAAAGTGCCTTTTTCCGTCCTAATATTCTCTTTATTCGCTTTCCTTATGAATCACAGGATTGGGATAAATTATTACCAGTTTTTGACGAAGCAAAACATCTAGAAATTGGGGTGATGTTATTAGGATTACATCCCACTGCTGGTTTAGGAAGAATGGAAGTAATTAACCTTTGGATTCGTCCTCAATTAGACGATTTACCGATAATTGAACGCTTAGAAAAAGGGAATATGGATTTAGCAATTTTAATGGCTTTAAGATTATTTAAAGCTTGGAAGGCACAGTTAAATATTATTTCAGTCATCCCTCAAGAAAAAGATAGAGAAGCCGCCGAAAATTATCTTAATAGTTTACGGGATTTATGTCGCATCCCTAGCACCGCTACCACCTTAATTATTGTTGGAGAGTTTCCCGCCTGTATTATACAAACTCCACAAGGAGATATGGATTTTATGGGCTTACAATCTACGCCTGATTTTCAATTTGTGCAAAATACCATCAATGCAACTGGTTCCTCTTGCTTATTTATTAGTGACTCAGGAAGTGAAAGTGCTTTAGCCTAGGAACTCCTGAAAATCGACCAATGATAAATGATTAATTTAGGTGTGAGGAAGGTTTTAATGTCTTCCTTTTATTTCGATATTCATTAGGATAGGGATCGCGCCGACTTGCAGGCGATCGCAGTCATTCCGAACTTAAGATTCAGCGAAACGATAGAGAAACCATCCCCCCATAGCCAATCCTAATAGATTAGGCAACCAACCCGCCAAAATAGGAGAAATTAAGCCCATTAACCCTAAACTACCAATGAGAAAACCCAACAAATAATAACTAAAAATAATTACGACACTTAACCCAAAACCCGTCGCCCGACTCATCTGTTGAGGGGCTGATCCTAAAGCTGATCCAATCACACCAAACACCACACAAATAAAAGGAAACGCTAACTTTTGTTGAATTCTTACTTGAAATGTCCGTAACTTTTTATCATCTCCCATCATCTTTAAAATTTTCATATATTGCCTAGCTTGTATAAGATTCATTTCATAAGGATCACGGCCTTGTAAAGCGAACTCAAAGGCAGCTTTTGTCAAAGGTAACTGTCGATGTTCAAAGGGATGACTCTCCTTATATGAAGCATCAGGGGCTAATTGATAAATAGTCCCATTGAAAAAATCCCAAGTTTCTTCTTGCTTATTCCAGGTTGCTGAATCTGAGACAACAATACGATTTAATCGTTCTTCAAGCCATTCTAAAACCGTCAATGTTTGTAGATGTTGACCATCAAACTTTTCAGCGAAAAAGAGATGTTTTAAACGTTTTTCCGTTTCTCCATTCGGCAGTTCTACCTGTTCATAATCAGGATAAAAAATGTCTTTATTTTGCCAAAAAGGATGTTCTTCTTGTAAATACTTGACCAAAATCGAAGTAGCCCGATAATTGGCCGCTGGAACCACCAACTCACTCACCACAAACGTCACCCCCGTCACCATGAAACTCACCACCAAAGCCGGAACAATTAAGCGATAAAGACTCACCCCACACCCCCGTAAGGCAATTAATTCACTATCGTTACTCAAACGACCGTAGGTTAATAAGGTACTTAGCATCACGGAAATGGGCAACGCATAAGCAGTAAACTCTGGAACCTTTAACAGTAAAATTTCCGACGCTTGCACTAAAGGTAAATTAGCGTCGACTACCTTATCCGCTAAGTCAGATAAATAACCAAT
>JBFRWB010000033.1:0-4035 GCA_051439375.1 Microcystaceae cyanobacterium | reverse complement strand
GGATCGCTAAAGGTAGACCAGACTAACTTTCCTTGGGGACTAAACCATTCGAGATCAATGTGATCATCTTCCACCGCTTCAGCATTGTCTGGGAAACTAGCTTCTACATTGACCTTGTAGCGTCCCTGAGACACAGAAACGGACTCTATGACCAGAGAACGGTTCACGACCTCGACAACGTGCTTTAAGGTGTCATCTACCCGTTCGACGAGGGTACTACGAACATAGAAAAATACCCCTGTGGCAAACAGAAGCAACAAAATAGCTGTCACCGTGGTGTACCATAGGGCTAAACGACGGCGTGTCGCTTGAAACATAACTAAGTCAAATAACTCTTAACTTTCTATTTCTCATCTTTAATTATTTTATTTCATTTTAACTTGTTTTAAGCAGGATAAATCCGCTTTTCCGAAATGAACACTAAAGGCTAACTGTAAATTTTCTAACGACTTGACTAACCAAGGAACGCCCTCTCTTGTAAAGGATTCATAGTGATTAAATAAGATGGAAAAACGCTTTTCTAAATAAGGCTTGACCTTACTAGAAACCAGAACCACCTTTAACAGTAGCCCCATCGTACGAGTCACTCCCATATTAGAAATCATATCAACAAAAATATAGTGATCGGGTTTTTTGCTATTTTCCACCACTAAAAAGTTCATCAACTGACTAGCTGTACGTAACCTTAAGAACTCACTCGGTTTTTGATGATTACATTCGGGTAGGGTATTTTGTAATAATTGATAGAGATTCTTGTTAAATTGACCTTTGGAATATTTGGGATCTAAAGAAGTGAGGATATATTCATAGAGATCATCTTTATAACGACCAAAGGTTTGAGTATAAACGGTGTGACTCAAAAAGTTTTGAGATAAACTCTTATAGGTATAATCGCCATCCACTGTTCCCACATAATGTTTTAAAGCTTGATTTAATTCTTTATCTTTGAGAAGGGTGGGGTTTTTGACAGGACGAATAATACGGCTTTTCTCTTCATATAATTGAGGAGAACGGGACATTTGTGCTAATCTCACCTTGTAGGTGACATAGCGAGATAAATTGACTTCAAAACGCTTTTCGGTTTGGGTTTTAATCTTTCTGACGGTTTTTTGGTGTTCTTCGCTACTTTCCTCTCCCAATAAACAATGATTATAAAGATAGGGATCACGATGAATCAAGTTACCCACTACATCAGCTTTATCGGGGATTAAGTTATTATTGATAACCCGTGCTAATCGTTGTAATTTGAGGTATTGATCGCATTGGGTAAAATTCTTAACGAGATATCTAACTCGATTAGCGGTATTCTGATGTCCACTACGAGGAGGGGCTAAATTCTCAAATAAACCGATTAACTCAGGAATCACAGTTTGTGACTGAACATCCATCTGCCAATGGTTGACTAGAATATGACAGCAACGGTTGAAAAAATCGTTAAACTGATCTTCAACGTTCTTACGTTTGACAATTTTCTCTAAGGCTACATACACTTGTGGATGACGAAACCCTCGCGCTTCTACAAATAGGCGACGAAAATCCTCGACTAACTGGCCTGGAGTATCCGTTCGGACTTGCTCTACTAAGTAGTCGTAGACAAGTTGTTCTTCTTGGGATCCTTGTTGTCGTGAGTAAATTGCAGATAAGTTTTTCATGGCCGTCACCCCATTTTAATTGATTAATTCAACCTGGGGCTGTAAAATTCCGTTCATATTAGAGTGAATTTATTGCCCGCTTTTGGTTTGATGATAGAAATTGCTCAAGCATTTTTACCTAATTGGTTGTGGTCAACAGTTTCGAGTTCATGGTTTGACTATTGTAACAATTTGGGAAAACGTTTAAAAAACGATTTTTTTCGCAAATTGTTAGCTAATCTTTCGGTTAAACCCTCTGTCATAGTTTTTCCAGTTCGACATCCTTTATTGTATAGATTGGCTTTCGTAAAGACATCTCTTAAAGTAACGAAAAAGAACACCGATTGTATGTGATCTTGATCACAAGGCTGGCACTTTTTGTTTTCAGTAAATATTTCCAAACCTCTTCTAGTAATTACATCAGGATAATTAAGTATGATACTCAGTGAAATTCCTAATCTTTTGACAAACAACTTCCAAGAAGCTGCTGGATTATTATTAAATAAAAAAATTAAAAAAATAAACACAGATACCCGTGAGTTACAAGAAGGTGATGTGTTTGTAGCCTTAAAAGGAGAAAAATTTGATGGTCATTGTTTTATAGAAAAGGCAATTGAGAAAGGAGCAGTGGCTCTTATTTTAGACCATGAAATATCTGTAAACTCCCCTAATAAAACTCCACAAATTATTGTTAAAGATACCTTAAAGGCGTATCAACAACTGGGAAATTGGTGGCGAAATCAGATAAAAATTCCTATCATTGGCATCACTGGTTCTGTCGGCAAGACCACCACCAAAGAATTAATCGCTTCTGTTTTAGGGGTTTATGGAGAAGTTCATAAAACCCAAGCTAACTACAATAACGAAATTGGTGTTCCAAAAACCTTACTCGATTTAACAACCAATCATGATTATGCTGTGATTGAAATGGCTATGCGAGGACGGGGAGAAATCGCCCTCTTAACTCAAATTGCTGTTCCCACCATTGGCATTATTACCAATGTGGGAACGGCACATATTGGCAGACTGGGATCACGAGAGGCGATCGCCCAAGCAAAATGTGAATTATTGGCCGAAATGCCTAAAGATTCAGTTGCGATTCTCAACCACGATGATCAAAGTCTCATGGAAACAGCAGCCAGGGTATGGCAAGGAACAACCGTTACTTATGGGTTGGAAGGAGGCGATATTACAGGAAAATTATTAGAAAATCAAAAATTAAGGGTAAAAGGGATGGACTTTTCTTTACCTTTGCCGGGTCGTCATAATGCCTTGAATTATTTGGCCGCTTTGGCTGTGCTAAAAACCTTAAATTTAGATTGGACTCCCCTAACTCAAGGCGTAACCGTTAACCTACCCAAAGGGCGATCGCAAAAATATTCTTTGGCCAACGACATTGTCCTCTTAGATGAAACCTACAACGCCGGGTTAGAATCCATGAAAGCTGCCTTACAATTACTGAAGGATACGCCAGGAAAGCGTCATTTAGCAGTTTTAGGAACGATGAAAGAATTGGGTGAACACTCCCCCCAACTACACCAAGAAGTGGGGGAAATGGCTCAAAAATTGGCTCTAGATGGTCTTTTTATCTTGGAGGATGATCCTGAAGCGAAAGCCATTGCCCTAGGGGTAACAGAGATAGAAACCGAATCTTTTTTAACCCATGAGGCATTAATCCAACGGTTAACCACAATTCTGCAACCCGGCGATCGCGTATTATTTAAGGCATCCAATTCAGTTGGATTGAATCGTGTGGTGGAAGCCGTGCGTCAGATAGTAGATAATGATTAAGACAATATTTTTGTACCCATGAATTATCAGCAAGAGAAAGACATAGCTTTAACAATCGTGACTGAGGCGGCTAAACTCTGTCAACGAGTACAAGAAAGTCAAGCAGGCCAAGCGATAACAAAGGCAGATACTAGTCCCGTGACGGTGGCTGACTTTGGGGCCCAAGCCATTTTATGTCAAGGGTTAGCTGAAGCGTTTCCTGATGATCCTGTCATTGGGGAAGAAGATGCCACCCTTTTAGAACAACCAGAGTTACAAACAGTCCGCAGCGAGATTATTGATCAGGTAGAAAAGAGTCTTCCCACGGCAACCCCTGAGAAGGTCATACACTGGATTAATTGGGGCAACGGAAGCGTTGGGGAACGTTATTGGACTTTAGACCCTATTGATGGCACAAAAGGGTTTATTCGTGGAGATCAGTATGCGGTGGCTTTGGCCTTGGTCGAAGCAGGAGAAATCAAGTTAGGGATTTTAGCCTGTCCTGCCTTTCCGAGAGAAAATGGTGAGAAAGGGATGATTTTTTTGGCAATTCGGGGTCAAGGGGCTGTAGAAATGCCTTTACAAGGAGGAATGCCTCAAGCCATTCGGGTTGATGCTTCTTGCGAGTTTCCAC
>JBFRWB010000032.1:0-15867 GCA_051439375.1 Microcystaceae cyanobacterium | reverse complement strand
CCATGACCGCGACATCAACGCATCAGTAAATATTAGAAATGAAGCCTTACGGATATTAGAGTTAGGAACTAGCTCTACTGCTGATGGAGGGAATGTAAGTCGTTTAGGAGGTAAGATTCCTTGCCTTTTAGACGCTATTCCCGATGAAGTTAGAAGCCCCAACTATACCGTAGGTTAGTTGGGGTAGTTCACCCCACTTTACCAAGCTAATCAATGGAAATAGACTGAGGGCCACCCCCATTATCGTTATCATCGTCTTTATAATTAAAGTTGGACACACCCTGTTCTTCTAACCAGCTTTTTAGGGGATCTTCGGAGAATTTTAACTTGAGGAGTCCTGAGACAAACCCGTTAGAGAAGGCGAGGGGTTGTTGGAGAAACTCCTTAACAATGGGCTGTAATTCGTCTAAAAACATAATTTTGAGATGAAATTTGTGAATCGTTATTGCATTATAGCGAGGTCTTATAGCCCTACGCATTAAGCTTAAGACATTAGATATCTCTGAAAGTCCGTCTGGTTTAATGATTGACTGTTGCCCTATGCCTTGTATGTAATACAAAAGGTGTGGGGTCTTAGGTGTGTTTTGTTAAAACTTTCTGCAAAAATACCGACTCCCCCAAAATTGACGTTTCAATAAATGAAAGTCAATGAATCCTCAAGCTTATGCACGAACTGGGAATTACCACGAATATTGTGGCTATTGTAGCCGAAAACGCCAAAGGATTACCCGTTAAACGAGTGACCTTAGAAATTGGTCAGCTATCGGCTATTTTGCCCGATGCAATTCGCTTTTGCTTCGATGTTTGTGCAAAAGGAACAGTACTAGAAAATGCACAACTAGAGATTCAAGAGATTCCCGGTATCGGCCAGTGTACCGCTTGTCAGCATCAAATATTTCTTAGTGAACCTTATGGAATCTGCGATCGCTGTGGCAGTACAGACTTGCGAATTATTCAAGGGGAAGAGTTAACCATTAAAGAAATGGAGGTAGAATCTCAATGTGCGTAACCTGTGGCTGCTCTGGTGATGGACAAACAACCGTAACTGCATTAAATACGGCAGAACATGAACATACTCATACTTTACCCGATGGACAGGTGATTACCCATACTCATACTGAAGATCACCCCCATGTCCATGGCCAACAACATGGAACAACTATTAACTTAGAACGGGAGATATTAGGGAAAAATAATCTAATTGCAGCACAAAACCGAGGATTCTTTAAAGGACGTAATATTTTAGCCTTAAACTTTGTGAGTTCTCCCGGTTCTGGAAAAACGACCCTATTAACCCGAACGATTAAAGATTTACAATCTCAGTTACCCATTAGTGTAATTGAAGGTGACCAAGAAACCCTCAATGATGCTGAGAAAATCCGAGAAACAGGATGTGCTGTGGTTCAAATTAATACGGGGAAAGGCTGCCATTTAGAAGCTGCAATGGTCGAAAATGGTTATACAAAACTTAATCCCCCGACCAATTCTCTTTTAATGATTGAAAATGTCGGAAATTTAGTCTGTCCTTCCCTATTTGATCTAGGAGAATTTGCGAAGGTTGCCATTCTTTCGGTTACCGAAGGAGAAGATAAACCGATTAAATACCCTTATATCTTTCGAGCGAGTCAGGTGATGATTTTAACGAAAATTGACCTACTTCCTTATGTTCCCTTTGATTTAAAGGCTTGTTTAGACTATGCTCGACAAGTTAACCCCAACATTAAGATTTTTCAGGTGTCTGCTTTAACAGGGGAAGGTTTATCCAATTGGTACGATTGGATTAAAATGACGAACAGTCATTAATCAGTAAAATGACCAAAAATAATAGAAAGAGGAGTTGGGAAAGGATATGTACCAAAAAGGTACAGGGTGTAAAGTTGATTAACTAAGTTTCTCAATATCGGGCAGTACCCAAGAGCGATCAAAATAAGGCTGAGTTGGGGAATAAAAGCGAAAATAAGCAAACCACGCTTTTCCTGCAACAGTAGGAATCCAATTTTGCTCTTTTCCTGCTGGTGCATCGGGGCCGATATAAACATCAATTGAACCATCCCCATTTTTGAGTAAATCCATGCGAGAGGAACGATCCGCAATTTCTTTCCCATTATCGATTAAACAACGGGTAGCAACATCATAAACCGTCATTGACCAAAAGGCCGCAGCAGGGGCATTCGGTAAAATGTGCAGACGATAATTGTTTGCGCCATCTAACCAATCTCCCTTACTATCCATATAAGCGGCCAGATAAATTTGGTCTTTTCCGGGGGTTTTGGACTGCATTGCTGGATCATTGGTTACTGCTTCATAAAACCACGCTGCCCGTCCGTCTAAGGATTCATAAGTTTCAAATCTTTGATTGGGAGGACAAACCGTCGCAATTTCCCAGTGACTTCCTTCTGCATAGTGAGATGCTTCCAGACGAGGGTTAAAGAAATCATTGGCCTTGGCCATTGCTTCCCCAACGATCGCCCCTTCGGTTAGAATGCGTTTTTGTCGTTCATCGGGGTTAAAGGGTTTTCCTTTTTCAATTCCCAAAGGTTTTAACATGGCCATGAAAAAGCGATCGCGTTCAACAACGGGTTCACGCAATAAAATATCTGCCAGTCGCTCAAAGTAAGCAAAGCCACTGGGTTGATAACCCCGCCAAGGTTTTCCTTCTGGGGAGATGATACGAGTTTTTTTAGGGTTATTTCGTTGAGAATAGGGATAAATTTTGATTTTTTTGAGCAAAGCGTCTCGTACATCAGGAGCAGTTGACAATAAGCGAATGCCGAAAAAGATGCTATTGGTCGGAGATTGAAACACTCGATACCCTTCCACTTGGGGCAAATCCTGATTCGGTGCGACAAACAAATATTTACCAGCCTCAATCATATCTGTAATGGCAACTTGCCACATACTATGGGTTGCCCCACGCACGTCTCCTTCAGGAATTTCAATGACATAAGATCCTATTTCATCGAGTCGGATATAACTGAGAACATAGGGGGTGGTAGCATTAGCAGTTAATAAGCCAGATTTATCAGCATAGTTTTTATAAAAGACAATATCACCACTTTTTGCCCCAAAGACTTTCTCATGGGCCTGTTGCCATTCCGCAAAAGCAACAATAGGAATTCCCCAAAGATAAGCTTGACAAGCCCGTTGAAAGTCCATTTCATCAAATAATTTTTCAACGGTTGCTTTGCTAGGATAACCATTGGCAAAATCGTGGGTAAAATCCAGTCGACCAATACGAGTTTTAATCGATTCGGGTTGAGGCATGGTCTTTTGTGTTAAGTTTATGTCTTTAGTAGATGGTGGAACGAGTTCAGAAGCTTGGCTGACTCTTCTAAACAAAGGGATGCTGGCTAATCCAGCAAAGAGACTAAAAATAGTTCTACGGGAAAATTTCATAACGCTTAATGCCTAATTCTCGAATATTACTCAAGCTCGAAGGGTTGCGGCAACTCTGAACTTACCAACATAGCCGCTTGAGGTTCACTCCATCGCACCATCCAAGTCGGTTGTAAACCAAAGAAAACAATTAACAAAGATAGGATAATAGCGGGAATGCGGTCTGACCAAAGAACACGAGGCAGTTGAGCTAATTCTTCGGTGAGACGACCAAAAAAGACCTTATTAATCATTAATAGGAAATAGACCGCCGTTAAACCACTCCCCACTAAGCAGAAAAGGGTTGGCACAGGAAATACGGGAAAACTACCCCTAAAGACCAAAAACTCAGCAATAAAACCTGCCATCCCCGGAATTCCCGCACTTGCCATTACCCCCAATATCATTAAACTTCCCGTAATCGGTAACCCCTTTTCTGGGTTTAAGAGGCCTCGTAAATAATCTACATTGCGACTTCCCGTCGTTTTATAGACAATTCCCACCAATAGGAACAAAAGAGCCGAAATTAAGCCATGTGCCACCATTTGCCCCGTCGCTGCGGCAATACTTAACTGTGTGCTAGCTGCGGTGGCTAATAAAATATAGCCCATATGAGCAATAGAAGAATAAGCGACCACCTTTTTCATATCCGTCTGGACAATGGCACAACAAGCCCCATATAAGACACTAATTGCTGCTAACGTCGCCATCCACGGGGCAATGGTTATCCATGCGTCCAAAAATAAACCTAAACCAAAGCGCAATAACCCATAAGTCCCTAATTTTAAGATAACCCCTGCTAATAACATAGAGACAGGGGTAGAAGCTTCAACGTGAGCATCAGGCAGCCATGTATGGAAAGGGAAAATAGGAATTTTGATAAATAAACCGATGAGGAGGGGAATTAAGAGGAGCAATTGCTGATCAACGGCTAAGGTGTGGGAACGCAGAGGTTCGTAGTCAAAGGTAGATGCACCAGACAACCAGACTAAGCCCAAGAAAGAGATTAGGACTAAAATTCCTGATAAGGCAGTGTAAAGGAGAAATTTCATCCCTGCGTAGCCCCGACGTTGCCCTCCCCATATCGCAATGAGAAGATAGAGGGGAACAATTTCTACCTCATAGAAAAGGAAAAAGAGTAGTAAATCTTGGGCTAAAAATGCACCAGCTACCCCACCACTGAGGAGGAAAATCATTGCATAGTAAAGGCGAGGTCGATTAATGTTAGGGCTAGTGCAGTAAATAGCAATGAAGGTGAGAAAACTGTTGAGACAGATGAGGGGAAAGGAAAGACCATCAATTCCTAGATGATAACTCAGTCCAATTTCTGGTAACCAGTTGAGTAATTCGTTGAACTGTATTTGCGGGTTGCTAGGGTCAAAAAGGAAGGCAAGAACCGTATTGAAACCAAGAATTAAGGAAGAAATGAGGAGAGAGAGAGAACGGCAACGGGCTGACTCTAGTTTTTCGGGTAATAAACCAATAAATACAGCAGCAAGAAAAGGAATCCAGACTAAAGCACTGAGCATCATTAATTAGGGTTTACTGAAAAAGGATTTGTGTGGGGGTAAGCTCTAGGGTAATAGGGACGAAGAAAGCCTAAGCTGTTCATCACCGCGCATTGGTATGTGAAGACTGTAAGGGAGTAGGGAGAGAGTTAAATAATTTGTACTAAAATACTCAAGACCCAGTTTAAATGGGTCTTAGCCTAACGCCACAGTTTATTTTCTAAATCCCTAACTTGACGCTCTAAACGGTCAATTCTTCCCCTGAGTTCGTCCATTTCTGCCTGTCTAGGAACACCTAAATCTTGGAGGATGTTTCGGATTTGTCGTTCTAAAGCCTCATTAAAATTGTTTTGTTCGGACTGTACTTGCTGCATTAGGTCGTCAACAAAAGTTTGAGCCTGTTCGGAATTAATTTTTCCGTCCTTAACCCATTGTTCGCTCACTTCTCGCAATTTATCAGCGGCCATTGAGGTTGTCCCAATCCCGACCATAATTAATTGTTTAATCCAATCATTATTATCCATAAAACGGCTAACCTCCTTAAAGTCATAATGGATGTCTCAGATGATTCTCTTGTAAACCACTTTCCATTTTATTTTAATATCCCCCACTAGGGAATAGGTGGCAGCAATGGTTCAGTTTAGCGATCGTCAGCAAAGAGGAATCGTTCAACTTAGGGCGTTAGCCTACTTTTAGCATCAAAAGGTAATCACACTGCGAATTGATTGTCCTTCGTGCATTAAATCAAACGCTTTATTAATCTCTGCTAAAGGCATCACATGGGTAATTAAATCATCGATATTAATTTTACCCTCCATATACCAATCCACAATTTTCGGCACATCAGTCCGTCCTCTTGCTCCCCCAAAGGCCGTTCCTTTCCAGACTCTTCCCGTGACTAATTGAAAGGGACGGGTCCGAATTTCTTCTCCTGCACCAGCGACCCCAATAATTGTAGAAACCCCCCAACCTTTATGACAGCTTTCTAAGGCTTGGCGCATCACATTAATATTGCCAATACATTCAAAGGTATAATCTGCTCCTCCTTTGGTTAAATTCACCAAATAAGACACTAAATCTCCTTCTACTTCATGGGGATTGACAAAATGGGTCATCCCAAACTTTTCAGCTAAGGCTTTTTTATTATTGTTAATATCAACACCAATAATCATATCTGCCCCCACTAATTTTGCCCCTTGAATTACATTTAACCCAATTCCCCCTAAACCAAATACAATCACTTTAGCCCCGGCTTCTACCTTAGCCGTATTAATCACTGCACCTATTCCTGTTGTTACGCCACAACCGATATAACAAACCTTATCAAAAGGGGCATCTTCTCGGATTTTAGCCACCGAAATTTCTGGCAAAATAGTGTAATTAGCAAAGGTAGAAGTTCCCATATAATGATATAAAGGTTGACCTTCAAAAGAGAAACGGCTACTACCATTCGGCATGACTCCTCGGCCTTGAGTTTCCCGAATTGCCTGACAAAGATTCGTTTTTAAACTCAGGCAGTATTCACATTGACGACATTCAGGAATATAGAGGGGAATGACATGATCCCCCGGTTTAATGCTGGTGACACCTTCTCCGACTTCTACCACTATTCCTGCCCCTTCATGACCTAAAACAGCCGGAAATAAGCCTTCTGGGTCTTTTCCTGACAGGGTGTAGGCATCAGTATGACATACCCCTGTGGCTTTTACTTCGATGAGGACTTCTCCTGCTTGGGGAGGATCAAGTTGAATGGTTTCGATAGAGAGGGGTTTTCCGGCCTCAAAGGCTACAGCAGCTTTAACATCCATCGTTTGTAAAATTATGAATTATAAATTATAAATTATGAATTGTGTTCACGGGTTAACTCATCAAGACGGCTTTGGGCTTCAGCAAAATCGGGTTGTAATTCTAAAGATTGTTGATAACCAGCGATCGCTTCTGTAAACCGTTCTAAGTTATCGTAGGCACAGGCACGATTATAGACAACTTGGGGTAAATTTGGCTGTAATCCTAACACTTTATCCCAACAAGCGATCGCTTCTTCCCATTGCTGCCTCTCGTAGAAAATGTGGGCTTTGGTATTCCATGTTTGAGGGTCTTCTGGATTTAAGTCTAATGAACGATCTAAACTTTGAATAGCTTCCTCTGTGCGGCCAAGGGTGGCTAGGGCATTACCTCGATTGTGCCATGCTTGGGTGAGTTGGGGATTTAATTCGAGAGCTTTGTCCCAATTAGCAACTGCTTCTTCTAAATTGCCTAATTGCGCCATTTGCAGCCCTAAATTAAACCATTCTTCTACGGTTTCAGGGACTTTTTGTTGATCAACTGTCTGTTGAGATTGGGTAAACTGAGCAACTAAGGTATCAATAACCGTTTGTGTATCTGTCCCTTCGGATAAGCCTAACTGTTGTGCTAACTGACTTCCCAACTGTTCATCTTCTTGTAATCTGGCCATCAATTCTTCTAGGGTGAGGGTTTCCATTCCTTGATTTTCGGCAGTTGCCGGTTCAAATTTGGGAATAGCAGCAGGTGTTTCCACATCAGGACCCTCATATTCCCAAATCGCACTATTAGACTGACGGACGTAGAGTTGCCGACCAATATCATAAGCTGTTTTACCAATCGGTTCAACTTTGGGAAAGGCGTTAGAGAGTTCCCCTAAGCGCATCATACGGGCAGCGAGTTGCAGGTTAGGGACAGCAGAATTCAGCACTTTCTCTTGATATCGGTTTAACCATGCTACCCAATAGCGACTTTTGCCCTGTTCGCCTAATTGCTCAAAAAAACGAACAATTCTGCCCCCATGCCATCCGTGGGCTACCCCTTCGAGTAATTGAAAGAAGAGAAATTCATAGTCTGTATCTGAGAAGGTTTTTTCTGTTCCTCTGTTCTTTTTGGTAGCAGCCGTAGGAATCCCCACCCATTTACCAATAAGGGCGGTTAACCAGTTCCAAAAGCGTTTAAATAGGCTCATTTCAGTTAGCAGTTATCAGTTAGCAGTGATTCAGTGACCAGTTACCAGTGACCAGTTACCAGTTAAAGGACTAATTATATCAGCATACAATGACGGATGGACAACATATTCTAACTATTAAGAAGTACATGGTTAATTTTCATCGAAATTTAATAGAGGGTTCATGTAGATGTCATGAACGACCGTTACATTGTGTTAATAATTACAGCTATTGTTTAAAACTATGAACCATTCTGCAAAATTTAGGAATTTTATAAATTTTCTTCGGACAGACCTCTTACTTTCTGATGATTGCTTGGCTTTAGTCCAAAAAAAAGCACAGACTGACAATGATAATTTACCCATGTTGTTATGGCAGTATGGTTTAATCAGCTTAACTCAATTAAATAGCATTTTTGAATGGTTAGAGCAGCATTGCTTAGTTTTATGACAAGATAAGCCCAAAAGATTTTAAGCTTTAACAGATCCCGAACTTTGCTTTACAATAAGTAAAGTGTGAAGATTTTCAAGGTTTAATGGCTTAAATCTATTAATTATGGAATGGACAGAAATTTCTGGGAGTTGGATTTTAATTCCTCGTGATCCCAAGGCAATGATTCATTTTTTAGGAGGGGCATTTGTCGGGACTGCACCAAGTATTACCTATCGTTGGTTACTCGAACAATTGGCTAAAGAAGGATACGGAATTGTCGCCACACCGTTTCTTAATACTTTTGATCATACTGCGATCGCTCGTATTGTTCTTAATCGCTATGAAACAATTATCGAACGACTTTATGCACAACATAAAATTAGTCAACGTTATTTACCTACCTATGGACTTGGCCACAGTATGGGCTGTAAATTACACCTTTTAATTGGCAGTCTTTTGTCGGTACAAAGAGAAGGAAATATTTTAATTTCTTATAATAATTATCCAGTTCGTCGTGCGATTCCTTTCTTAGAACAAATCGACACAGAAAATACTCTTAATTTAGAATTTACCCCTTCTCCTGAAGAAACTAACGAGTTAATTGCCCAAAATTATCAAGTCCGTCGCAATTTACTGATTAAATTTACTAACGACGATATTGATCAAACGGCTTTTTTAAAACCTGTTTTGATAGAACGGTTTAATAATATGATCGCTTTTAGACTGATTGACGGAAATCATCTGACTCCACTCGGACAAGAAATCCAATGGCAAAATAACCGCAACTTCACGCCGCTTGATGCCATTGGACAATGGATTAAACAAACCTTATCCCGTGATTTAATCAATTTAAAAACAGAAATTACTTATTGGTTAAATCCGACAGGAATTAGATAATAATAAGGTTATCTATGCTTTCTATAGGAACGTTTCTAAATTGCTATCCTTTTGTAAGAGTTTTAAGACCTTTTTAATATCTTGAGTCCGATTTTTATTAACTACTAAAGTCGCTTTTCCTTCTCGGACAATAACGACATCTTCTAGCCCAATGGTAACAATAACCTCATCATTATTGTCATTGTAAACAATTGCTCCTTTGGTATCTAAATTAACATGACGGCCTAACTCTACATTCTCTTTTTTCTCGGTTTGTAACCGTTCTAAGGCATTCCAATCCCCTAAATCATCCCAGCCAAAGTCAGCAGGAATAACGGTTGCTAATTCGGTTTTCTCCATTAAAGCATAGTCAATGCTAATCTTTTCTAAGACTGCATAGGCATCTTGACCTTTTTCTTTTAATAAGTTTAACATTTCTGGGGCATATTTTTCTAATTCATTTAAAACCACTTCTGCACGGAAAATAAACATTCCGCTATTCCAACTAAATTTTCCTGTTTGCAAGAAAGATTCGGCAGTTGTAATATCTGGTTTTTCGGTAAAGCGAGTCACTTTATAAATGCCTAAATCACCGACTTTTTCTAATAAGTTTCCCTGTTCAATATAACCATAGCCTGTGGAGGGATAATCAGGGGTAATTCCTAATGTAACAATAACATCTTCTTGGGCGGCCATTGTTGCAGCCGCTTCTAAGGTTGCTTGATAAGCAGCTTGATTTCCAATACAATGATCGGCGGGAAAAAAGCCAAGAATCGCATCTTTTCCATGATGTTTAACAACTTCTAAAGTTGCCCATGCAACGGCGGGTGCAGTATCTTTTCCTTGGGGTTCAATTAAACAATTTTTAGGGGGAAGTTGGGGTAATTGTTGTTTAATTCCATCTGCAATTAAAGCGGATGTAATGACCCAAATATTATCCCATGTTTGACCAAGGGGTAACAAGCGTTCGGCGGTACTTTGCAATAAACTAATACCACTTCCATCAAGAGAAAGAAATTGTTTAGGACGATGTTTGCGACTCAGTGGCCAGAAGCGTTCGCCTTTGCCACCTGCTAGAATGACAGGAATGAGAGATTGGGTCATGGTGTCTCCTATTATTTTAAGGGATGATGTTTTTAGATTATCCACGGAGAGGGTTAGTTTGCAGTGGCTAAAAACTTAGACAATCTTGGACAATTATGCCAAAATTAGTCTAAATAGTCCATCAATGTCCCAGATTTTTTGAGGTCTTGTCTTTACTATCCTGCATAGGATACGATTAAACTTAATGATTGGTCAACCTAGCTAAAATGTTATGTTGTTAGGCTTCAAAACCCAACTTAAATTAAATTCCACCCAACGTCAACAACTGGCTCGCCATGCAGGAGTTGCTCGTCATGCTTACAATTGGGGGAATGCTTTATGTTTAGAGATTTTAGACCATAATAAAACCTGTACTGACGATGAAAAAATAAAATTTCCCACCGCTATAGATTTACACAAATGGTTGAATAAGCTGGTAAAACCGAAAAATCCTTGGTACTATGAAGTCTCAAAATGCGCCCCACAGTTTGCTTTAAGATATTTAGCCAGAGCATGGCTTGATTGTTTGAAAAAGAGAAAAGGAAGACCAAAGTTTAAAAAGAAAGGGAGAAATGACCGTTTTACCCTAGATGGAACAATTAAGCTATTATCCTCCCATCAAATCCAAGTTCCCATCATCGGAAAACTGAGAACCTATGAAAGACTTCCCCATCTTTATCAACCGAAGAATGTAACCATCAGTAGAGAAGCAGATAGATGGTTTATTTCGTGGAAAATAGAAACCCCTATTCAACCAACCTCCAAGAAACAAGAGGTAGTTGGCATAGATTTGGGGATAAAAGCCTTAGCTACCTTATCTACTGGAGAAATTATCAAAAGAGTCAAAGCTTATAAAAAACTCGAACAAAAACTCATTAGGCTACAAAGACAGATTAGCCGAAAACAACCTCGTTTAGCTAATCGGGAGAAAGCCCAATTAAGACTGCAAAAACTCCATCGTCGCATTGCTAACATCCGAAAAGATACCTTACACAAATTAACCTCATATTTAAGCAAAAACCACGCCATTAATGTGATAGAAGATTTGAACGTATCAGGGATGATGGCTAATCATAAATTAGCCAAAGCCATCGCAGATATGGGATTTTACGAGTTTCGGCGACAGTTAGAGTATAAGAGTCAATTGTATGACTCAAAGCTGGTAATAGTAGATAGATTTTATCCATCGAGTAAGACTTGTTCAAACTGTGGAGAAATCAAAGAAACCGTGCTGTTATCAGAAAGTGTATTTTGTTGTGAGAAATGTCATTGTCGGATAGACAGAGACTTAAACGCAGCCAGAAACCTCGAAAAAATAGGTCAAGCTATGGCCGAATTAACGCCTATGGACAAGAAGGAGCCGACTCCCTTGGATGAAGTAGGAAGTAAAATGGACTCAAACCTATCTACTATCGGTGTCAATTGACGTTGTGGGTAAGTTTGGGTAAGTTTTATTTAGCGGTTCAACAGGCAAGTCTCTATACTGAATTATTAATTCTTGGGAGTCTAATTATTTCTGCTACTCTTCCTAAGTAACTTAGAAAAAATTAACTTTAAATTTACATCACTTATTAGAAAACTTGATCTTTGGAAGTCAAACATTATGGAAATAACTAGGTCAAAACCCCTTTCTTTTAAGACGGAATGTTTTTGGAATGAGGTATAAATCTTGGTTACAAAAACAACTTCCGACTGCATACTTCCGACTTCCGACTTCTTTAAATAACTTCTCCTACCGTCAAATATTATCGAAATAACTATATCAAAAACCCTGTCTTTTAAGACGGAATGTTTTTGGAATGAGGTATAAATCTTGGTTACAAAAACAACTTCCGACTGCATACTTCCGACTTCTTTTCTATTTATGTTCCTTAATATGAAAAAATATCTCTCTTTTAGGCGATCAAGTTTCTTAATAGGTTAAGATGGAATATTTGAACGTTTATATATCGCAATTCCCATAGTCATGAGGTACACCCGAATCTTAACTTCTGACTTTTGACTCCTAACTCCTGACTCCTAAAAACCCAAGACTCTGTACCTCACACAACTATAGGAAACGCTATAAAAACACTCAATACTTCTCACACCATCATTGCAATTAGGAGGGAAAGAAGATGGTTGTACAAGCAAACCCAAGAATGGACTACGAAGGAAAAACCCAAGAGATTGCCAGAGAATTAATCGCTCAAACCCGTGAAAAACGCTCACTTTGGGCTAAGATTGGCGACCAAATGCGATGGGATGATAAACTCTTAGCATGGGCAATGGAAAATCCGGGATTAAGGGTGCAATTATTCCGTTTTATCGATAGTTTGCCTGCTTTGCAAAGTAATGCGGAAATTGCTAACCATTTACAGCAATATATGTCCGATGAGTCCGTAGAGTTACCCAACGCACTAAAAGGGATTCTTAATTTTAGCGATCCTAAAAGTCCTATCGCACAGACCGCAGGGGCGACTATTTCTAAAGCGGTGGAAACCCTCGCATTTAAGTACATCGCAGGGGAAACTATCCCTCAAGTCATTAAAGCGGTGGAAAAGCTGCGTAAAGAGAAAATGGCCTTTACCATTGACTTACTCGGTGAAGCGGTGATTACAGATACAGAAGCACAAGCTTATTTTAATCGCTACATCGACTTAATGAACCAATTATCCCAGCAAGCGCAACAATGGAAAACCATTCCTCAGATTGATCAAGCAGATGGGGAAAATGTACCACAAGTTCAAGTATCTGTCAAGTTAACCGCCTTTTATTCCCAATTTGATCCCTTTGATCCCGAAGGAAGTAAACTGAAAGTATGCGATCGCATCAGGGACTTATTACGACAAGCTAAGGAATTAGGGGTGGCTATCCACTTCGATATGGAACAATATTCCTACAAGGATCTCACCCTCTCTATTTTAAAAGAACTCCTCTTAGAAGAAGAATTCCGAAACAGAACGGATATAGGAGTTACTTTACAGGGATATTTGCAAGATTCTTATACGGATCTCAAAGATTTGATTGAATGGGCAAAAGAACGGGGGAATCCTGTTACGGTAAGATTGGTTAAAGGGGCATATTGGGATCAAGAAACCATTACATCTTTACAAAATCATTGGCATAATCCTGTTTTCACTGAAAAAGCGGAAACAGACGTTAATTATGAGAAGATGACTCGGTTATTATTGGAAAATCACCAATATTTATATGCAGCTATTGGCTCACATAACGTCAGATCCCAAGCATTAGCCTGTGCAATTGCAGAAAGCCTCGATATTCCACGCCGTCGGGTAGAAATGCAAGTATTATACGGGATGGGGGACAGTTTAGCCAAAGCATTAGTTAAAAGGGGACATCGGGTAAGAGTTTATTCTCCCTATGGTGAATTACTCCCCGGAATGGCCTATTTAATTCGTCGTTTGTTGGAAAATACAGCAAATAGTTCTTTCTTACGGCAAAATCTCGAAGAAAAACCCATTGATGAATTAATTTCTCCCCCCAATGCTATAGGAAAACCAGAAATTACGGGGGATAAACCTAAACCTAACGCTTATTTTATTCCTGCTGCGGATACCGATTACGCTAATATTAAACTACGCAGTGAAGCCCAGAAAGCATTAGCATTTGTACAAGATAGTTTAGGAAAAACCTATTTACCCTTAATTAATGGTGAATATGTCCAAACAGAAAACTATGTTGAGTCCGTTAACCCTTCTAAGTCTAGTGAAGTTGTCGGTAAAATTGGCTTACTTTCCATTGAGCAAGCAGAAGAAGCCTTAAAAGCAGCTAAAGAAGCCTTTCCTAAGTGGAAAAATACTCCTGCAAGTGAAAGAGCGAATATTCTGCGTAAAGCTGCTGATATAATGGAACGTCGTCGTCATGAATTATCAGCATGGATTTGTGTGGAAGTTGGCAAAATTATCCCACAAGCAGATGCAGAAATTTCAGAAGCGATTGATTTTTGTCGCTTTTACGCAGCAGAAATGGAACGCTTAGATAAAGGCGTAAATTACGATATTGCAGGAGAAACAAACCGTTATCTCTATCAACCTCGTGGTATCGCTTTAGTTATCTCTCCTTGGAACTTTCCCTTTGCAATTGCGACAGGAATGACGGTTGCTGCGTTAGTGACAGGAAATTGTACCTTACTCAAACCTGCTGCAACTTCTACCGTTATTGCAGCCAAAATTACCGAAATCTTAGTCGAAGCAGGAATTCCCAAAGGTGTATTTCAATTTGTCCCCGGTAAAGGGTCACAGGTTGGCGCACAGATGGTTAACCATAAAGACGTACATTTGATTGCCTTTACGGGATCGCGAGAAGTCGGGTGTCGCATCTATGCAGATGCAGCCATTTTGCAACCCGGCCAGCAACATCTAAAACGAGTCATTGCGGAAATGGGAGGTAAAAACGCCATTATCGTTGATGAAAGCGCAGATTTAGACCAAGCCGTAGCAGGAACAGTATTTTCGGCCTTTGGCTACACGGGACAAAAATGTTCAGCCTGTTCCCGTGTTATCGTCTTAGATCCCGTCTATGATCATTTTATGGAACGCTTTGTCGAAGCAACCCGTTCATTAAATATCGGAGACACCGCTAACCCTTCCACCCAAGTCGGCCCCGTTATCGATGCAACGGCACAAGGTCGCATTAAGGAGTATATTGAGATAGGAAAACAAGAAGGGGAGTTAGCCTTAGACATGCCTGTCCCAGACACAGGATATTATGTTTCTCCAACGATTATCGGTAATATTCCCCCTGATGCTAAGATTGCCCAAGAGGAGATATTTGGTCCTGTTGTAGCTGTGATTCGGGCAAAAACCTTTGATGAAGCCCTAGATATTGCTAATAGTACCGATTACGCTTTAACAGGGGGGTTATATTCCCGTACTCCCCATCATATTGAACGAGTGACCAAGGAATTTGAAGTAGGAAACCTCTACATTAACCGAGGGATTACAGGTGCAATTGTAGCCCGTCAACCCTTTGGAGGGTTTAAACTCTCAGGAGTAGGTTCAAAAGCAGGAGGACCTGACTATTTGCTGCAATTCCTCGAACCTCGTCATGTAACGGAGAATATCCAGCGACAGGGTTTTGCACCCATTGAAGGGGCAGAGTAGAATGATAGGGGGGCAAAAGTCCCCCTTAATTATTTAAAACAAGAAAATTTTTTAGACGAATGAACTCAGAACACAACTAGGATAAGACTTTTAGCTATTTTACTAAGAAAATCTGAGAAACTTTCTAAGAAAATCTTAGATTATTTTTAGCAAACCCCCTTCTAACTATAAACGGTTGATCTAGTTTAATGAGGTAACAAAATGAACCTGAATAATTCTTCTCAAGATAGCGATCTTTCAGTATCTTCACAATTTAAAGAAAATTATGACAAAATTTATCAAATCTTAGGTGAATTTGTTAATAGTTTTCAACTTGTTAAATCTAAATCGAGAAGGTCTATTTGGTCTATCATTCGCAATCCTAGCTCTCATACTGGTTTTTTATTATCATTATTAATTTTAGCGTATTATACCAAATCCGACTTATAAAACCTAGTTATAATTAGGCTATTTGAAGCCAACTATAGTAAGTTAAATCTTTGATTTTTTCCTGCATTTCCGTCGTTTCTGTCAAAATATTACATCTTTGTACTA
>JBFRWB010000031.1:0-2993 GCA_051439375.1 Microcystaceae cyanobacterium | reverse complement strand
GCTAAACTGAGTAAACTTGCGGGTAAACCTTCTACTTCTTTTTCTGTGGTTAATTTCAGTTTAAAGGCTTTAGTGGCATCTAAAACATGGTTAGAAAATTTAGTGGAAAGTTCAGCTAATTCTAGTTTAATTTTGTTGAATTGATCACGGGTTTCTCCAGTTAAGCCAACTCCCGATAATTCTGCTTCTCGGATGGCTGTTTCTACAATCCTTTTTTGAGCATTTTCTAAAGTATCCCATAACTCGCTTTCTTGAAGGGTTTTAAAGGCTTCATAGAGGGGCTTGCTTTGGCTTAATTTGTTAATAAACTGGATAACTTGAGGCTGTACCGTTTCGTAAGCATTACGAAGTTCAGGACTATTTTTAACTCCCATTAAATGACCGACAATTCCCCAACTCCAACTATATTTTTCTTCAATTTCTGTTAAAGGTTCTACTAAACCTTCCCAAGTAGGGGTAACATTCGTTTCTAAATGGGTTAATTTACTGTCTAATTCTTGCAATAATTCAGTCATTGCCGGAATGACATGATCAGGGGTAATTTTATCAAAGGGAGGCAGTCCTTTTCCAATCAGTAAGGGATTCTTGGTAACAGTTGTATTGGTCATAAGTGAGTGATAATCAATCAAAAATTGATACTGTATTAGAAAGTTAGTGGCCAGTCCTCAATTTGCTTAAGTCTTTAAGACTAACCTATCTACTTACTTTAACGCAAAACTCGATACTTATAGAAGGTTCGGTTATCTACACAATCGCTTTTGAAATATTATTAATGGTCATTAATCCTTGAATAATTTTGTTTAAATTTGAATTGCACAAATAGTAACTCAAACATCTGAGTTATGATTTGACCGTATGACATTTTTGGTAAAACTCACTATAATTAAAATAACAAAGACAGATATCAATCATGGTTACTCTAAACCCCAATTTAACCCCATCCTCCCAAGACTATAGTTTGCTGACAGACTTATATCAGTTAACCATGGCTGCTTGTTACGTAGGAGAAGGAATAGCAGATAAAAAAGCTAGTTTTGAGCTATTTGTCAGGCGTTTACCCGATCATTTTGGTTATCTCATTGCTATGGGACTCCAACAAGGGTTAAGTTATCTAGAAAATTTGCGTTTTACCCCAGAACAGATCAACTATCTAGAAAATACAGGCATCTTCAACAATGCCCCGGCACAGTTTTGGTCATTATTGCAAACTCAGGGCTTTACCGGGGATGTTTGGGCGGTTCCTGAAGGGACAGCCATCTTCGCCAATGAACCCATGTTACGAGTGGAAGCTCCCTTATGGCAAGCTCAACTGATCGAAACTTACCTATTAAATACTCTGAACTATCAAACTTTAATCGCCACCAGAGCAGCGAGAATGCGTGATATAGGAGGGGAAGAGGCAATTTTATTAGAATTTGGCACAAGGCGGGCTTTTAGTCCTCAAGGGGCAATCTGGGCGGCTAGGGCTGCTTTAGCTGCGGGGTTTGATGCCACCTCCAATGTGTTAGCTGCGAGGGAACTCCAGCAACAACCCACTGGTACGATGGCTCACGCTTTGGTAATGGCTATTAAAGCTTTATCGGGGAGTGAGGATGAAGCGTTTGCAGCCTTTAGTCGTTACTTTCCTGGGGCAACCTTGTTGATTGATACCTATGATACCGTTGCTGCAGCGCAACGGTTAGCCGAGAAAATAAACACAGGGGAGGCAGACGTGAGGGGAGTCCGTTTAGACTCAGGGGATTTAGTGAGTTTATCGCAAAAGGAGCGATCGCTCCTGCCAACGGTGAAAATTTTTGCTAGTGGTGATATTGACGAGTGGGAACTTAAGCGGTTACGGGAAGAAAATGCTTGTATTGATGGTTATGGGGTAGGAACTCGTTTAGTTACAGGAGAACCAGTCAATGGGGTTTATAAATTAGTAGAAATCGATGATATTCCTACGATGAAACAATCTAGCCATAAAATGACTTATCCGGGGCGTAAGCAAATATTTCGTCGCTATGATCAAGGAATAATTAAGAGTGATCGGTTAGGTTTAGCCAATGAAGCAACAGAAGCAGGAGAAACCCCTTTATTAGAATTAGTCATGAAAAGGGGTAAAACTGTCAAAAAATCTGAGAGTTTAGATAGGATTCGCAAACGAGTTAAAACCTCAGTCAATGGTTTACCAAAAGTGACTCGTGAGTTAACAGAACCAACTCCAATAAAAGTCAATATTTCTGAACCATTAGATAGGTTACTTCAATCTTTCATAGAAAAATTTTAGGGGGAATGTACCCCCTGTACTGCCTAGTATGAAATCCGTTTAAATACCATACTCTTTCAGATTATTCAGCCATGTTTTTCTCTGCTGATAAAGGACAAGGTACAGACTTTATTCCTGACCAATCGGTAAAAGTTTCTTCATTTTTATAATGTCGGGGAGTTTTTAACATCAAAGACCAGGCTTGTTTTGCTTCGATTAAATTAAATCTATCCTTGTAGTGAGTCAATAAGATATCTTGAACAACAGGATAGTAATCAGAGTTTAAATTTGGAAAAATATGATGTTCGGTATGATAAGAAAAATTTAAGTGGAGGAGATCAAAAATTTTAGGAACTCGCAATGAAATACTATTAATAAGAGGGTCATTTACACTGGTCATCCTACATAACATATGATTCGTGTAAATGTAAAACATGACCCCACTATAGCCAATCCAAATGGGAAGAAAATAGCCAAGTAATAATTTAATGGGATGAAAATCTAAGTAAATCAAAACACTTAAATGAAGGGCAATGATCACGACTAATTCTAGGGCGATCGCTTTACGTTCTTTGCCACTTACCTGAAAAGACGCAGGGGGATATTGGGTTAACCCGTTGTTAAAAAATAATACTGATGTAAGATTACGAAAAGTGTGTACACCCCAAGCATGAGCATTGCCAATTACTAACCAAATGGGATGAACTTCAGCCGAAGGAACAAAGAGATTTTGAATCCATTTTCCCCA
>JBFRWB010000030.1:0-2604 GCA_051439375.1 Microcystaceae cyanobacterium | reverse complement strand
AAGATTGCTAATAATTAGATAATTATACTCTTGATCAGTTCTGCTTTTTTCCATCATCAAAAGATTCTGATCCTGAAGATGGTGTAACATTGCCAAATAAAGAGACCGACAGGCTTGATAATAGTCTTCCTGTTGTTGAAATTGCTGCGATCGCTTTAACCATTCTTGAGCGCTTAATTGAGGAGCAGAAGGCTGAGGTTGGTATCTAGTACTAGATTGACTTAAATGATAGGATTTAATCAAATCAACAATACGAAGAATACCCCAGGCGATCAAGAAGATAGCGATGATCAATAGGATATACTGTAGAATTAATTGTAGCCTTGATGGGTTAGGAAGAGCTATATTGGGAAGAGCGGGAGAATGACTAAATAAGTTACGAGCTTGTAATTCCCACCATTCCTGCAATTGCTGTATCATATTTTGCAGTTTCCAGCCCCATGTCTCTTGCTCATAAGTCGTCATTTGTAAATTATGAATTATGAATTATGAATTATGAACTTTATTATAACTAGAAATGAGGAAATTAACCTTCCTCATCCCTAAAGATTTTAACTTAAATCTTATGATTTACATAATTACTTTTTCTTGAGAAGCACTTGGAGTGGGTGTTGCTCGATTTAAGACTCCATTAGGATAAGCGGCTAATAACACAATATGCCCAACTAAGATTAACAAATCTCTTTCCAAACCCGCTACCTTTTTAGCATCTTCGAGAAAGTTAGGTAATTGTACTGTTACGATCGCCCCTGCAATAATAAACAGTAACATTAAATTAGAAGCTCGCCAAAAACGTCCAAATAATAGTAAAACACTGGCAATGACTTCAGCCATTCCTGTAATCGGACCGAGAAAACCTGGAAGGCCAAACCCCACAAATTTTTCTACAGCCATTGACCAAAAAATCGCTTTAGGCAGTCCATGATAAAGAAAAATAGCGATTAACATCAAACGTAAAGACAAAAGGGCATAGACGGAAAATTTAGCGTTAGAAATAGGTGTACTCATTGGTAAAATCTCCTATGATAATTGATTAAATTTGACAAGGGAAAAATGGTTTCAATCCTTCTCTTTAAAGAGGATAAAAATCAAATTTTTGTAATTTTCAAGCTACCTACTTTTAGATAGTATTAAATGTTAACTATCTGTATAAGAACCAGTTAGAATCGGTGTACCAAGGGGTTGTTTAGTATTGGCTTTTGGTTCAATCGTAATGAAAACTAAGTTGGCTTCATTGAGGACATCATTAGATAATTCCAAATAAACCTTACCCTCTTTATTAGGGGTAAAATTGGCGCAACCCGTTTTTTTACCTTGAGAAACCGCCCATAAGCGATAGACTTGTTTTCCTGACAAAGAGGGAAGATTTTGTAAAGCCAAAATTGCTTTTTGAGAGTCAGAAGAAACAAATAAGCTACCCGATGAAGGTGTTAACTGATCTAAGCCTTGGAAAGAAACCAGACGATTATTAGATTGATATAATAATGCCTTTAATTCTTGTTGTTTGAGTTTATAATTAGTTTGAGCAAGTTGTTGGCGGAGATGATAATTTTGCCAACCAAAGCATAAGGTACTTAGAAGTGTTACCCCACTAATAATCCAAGCAAAACGATTGAACCGAGTGAGCTTAGACTTAACAGAAACTTTCCCTTCAGCCTGAGCTAAAATTGAGCCTCTTAGGTTGTTATTAGGGGACTCTTCGGGTAAATCATAAGGGAGCAAGTTTAACGTTGTATTGAGTTCTTTAACTTGTTTTTGTAATTCAGGATGAGCGCTTAATTGTTGATTCAGCCAAGTTAATTCAGCTTCATCTAAATTCCCTAAAACGTATCCTGCTAAAATCTCTTCTAAACGAGCTTCATAATTAGAGTCTGAGTGAGTTTTCATGGCCTTATTTAACTAAGTTTTGGAGATTCTTTCGGAGTTGTAGCAGTCCCCTACGGCTATGGGTTTTAACCGTTCCTAAAGGTAAATTTAACCGTTTAGCAATTTCAGATTGACTCAATCCCTGATAATAAGAGAGTTCTAAAACTTGGCGCTGATTAGTTGATAAAGCAGCCAGTGCTTCTCTTACTTGTTGAGTAGTTTCATTGAGTGAAATCTTTTCAATGGGACTGATAAAACTAGCTTTCCCGATTAAGTCCTTCATTTTGCCTTTATCTTGCAAAAAGCGATTTTTAGACCGTCGAGAACGTATTTTATCTAGGGTTCGGGATCGAGCCAACATCATTAAATAGGTATAAAATGACCCCCTGTTAGGATCATATTTAGAACTTTGTAGAAGACTTAAGAAAATTTCTTGTGTTAAATCTTCAGCTTCTTGGCAGTCATTAAGCATACGAAATAGCAGACGATAAACTAACAAACCATAGCGATCATAAAGAACCCCTAAAGCGCTGGGATTCCCCTGCTGGAAATGAGAAAAGACGGCTTCATCTGTTTGATTGTCTAGGTCAAGATCATCTAATGGCAAGGAACAATACTCTTGGGAAATCACAGCAGAACGTTGAATCCATTAATAAGTTTTCCTATCCAACTTGAACAAGAAATTTACAACTGCACCTGAATACGCAGCCCCCTTCAATTTGGATTCACTTTTTTGAA
>JBFRWB010000029.1:0-25615 GCA_051439375.1 Microcystaceae cyanobacterium | reverse complement strand
GGTGGGGGTGAGTAGCAAGCCAACTGGCACTTTTTCTTCAGAGTGAGATTCTCTGACCCTAGCAGACAAAGCTGTTCGGTCTGCGATTACTTAAATGAGTAAGTTTGAGTAAGTTTTTAGGAGCGGCTATATCTTATTTTTAGTACATATAGCGAGCAAGATCCTCGCACTTCTATACGCTCTACGCATTAAGGTGTTTTACAGTAGGGATCTCTGAAAATCAGTTATTGGTCGGTAGCGTTATATTAAGATGAGTTATGTCTTCCTATCATCATGAGTGATGCCGTGGTCTGGATTTTATTAATTTTTCTGCTGGCTCTTATTCCTGCAATCATCTCCCTATTTGCGATTCGCAAGGCAAAACAACGGTTTCATCGACGAATGAGAGCAATTCGTCAGCGTTATTTATATCATCGTTCCTTGGATCACCTTCCTTCTCGTGAACCGCCAGAACCGCCCCCCTATGCTCCAAGATACATTGGAGATATTACCTGTCGCTATAATGCTCGTTCTCCTTATCTTCGATGTGCTATTAACCCCTGTGGCCCTTGTGAGGGCTGTTCTTCCTACGAAAAGCAATAACTTTTTACTTTGAGGACTATAGAAGATTTTATAATTTGTATAATGTGTAATTTACCATTCATCATTTAGTTCAATGATTCAATTTGGTAGTCCGGCCCCAGATAACAAGCCTAACCCGTGGTTACAAAAACTTGATCAATTTAGTCAACAATACCAAAAAGAACTGGCTGCGGTCGCGTGGGGGTTACGTCAAGAATGGGGAGAGACAAAGGAAACCTTGGGAATTGATGTTAAACCCGAACCTCATTTTATCTGTTGTTCCCACGAAGCGATCGCTCAACTCAATCAACAAGTGGGGCAAAAAATTCAGGAAATTCTTGGTATTATTGAAAATCACGATCCACAAAAAGACATCGCTATTCTTGTGATTGGAGACAATCAACTGAAATTACTCTATTTTCAACCTGAACCCTCCCCTCCTCAATGTTTAACAGAGAGTGAAGCCACGCTTGATCAACTGATTGAATTACTCGAACAACAACTCAAAGCGTTATAAGTTAGTCAAACTATTTTTAATCTATTTCTTGAGTTAAAACAGTCGGCTGAGTTTGCTTGATATCAACTTTAATCCCTGTTGCCCCTTCTGCTTCTAAATCCTCTATATATCCGCCTTGTTCGGTTTGAGCTTCAGCTTTACTATCAAATGGACCAAAATAATAGAGACAAGGAGGTGTGGTTGTCGTAATTTCTAGCCACCAAGGAAGATTTGTCTCTGTGTCTTGGGGCATTTCAAGGTCAACAATAGGCGTAATCTTAACAATCGTACCGCCTAGTTGGTTAATCCGCTTCATTTCTTGAGCCATGCGCTCATAAGGGACTTTGAATACCTTTTTGGCTTGACGATTAGGTCGTTGGGATGGTTTAGCCTTAGCAGACGAGAAGACAACCTCGTAAAGAAAACTACGGGTATTGTTGTCAGTATGATTGTCTTGGTTCGCTTGATCCATGGGGGATAATAATCTCCTGATCTAAAGATAATGATGTCATGAGAGAGAAGGGAGAAGCTTGCCCTCGTCATCAAGTTTAGCGGATTAAGTAACTTCAATCTTTATCTCAAAATTAAAGAATTATGTCCATTCTTCCTGAGATAAAAAGTGACGATCGCTTGGTAAGGGGGCGATCGCAGGGGTTAGGGTAAATTCTCCTGCTTCGATCCATTGTTTGAGGGTTTCTGCTACTTCTAAGGATAGAGACAAACTAACAAGGGGCGCAACTTTCACACTTTTTCCTTCAATTGTCAGATGACCACTTTTTAGCTGCGCATAGCTTACAAGGCCAAAGGTTGGACGCACTCGGCGAGGAATGGCAAAATCTATGATAGGGGCGACAATTTCTTCGTCTTTGACAGCGCAATTGCTAATAACTTCTTCATTTAACACGGGAAAGGGTACACCGACTCCTAACATCAAAGAGGGGCCATAGTTTTTGAAATAACAACCTCGTACCCAACGGGCATTCATTTGTTTGGCATCTCCAATTAACGCAAGGGTAGCGGCAGGGCCGACGGGGGTACGATTTTCTAGGCGTTTCTGTAAAGGAAAATGTTGTGTTCCTTCCCAAGATACATAACCAATTCCACCACCAAGAAAGATACGGCTACCAATGCCGACAATTTGCAGGTCAGGATCGTTAAACAGAGGAGATATTGCCCCAGAATTAGAATAAACTGCATTAGCCAGACGGGGAAGCAGGGGACCTAAATAGGTATAAAGAGGGCGATCGCCGCCATTAACGCCCACAATAAAGTTTTGATAGAGGTTACGGGGGTTAAATAGGTAAAACTGGTTAATGCGATCGCTGGTTAGTGTGGTTTCAAAGGACGCTCTAGGATAACAGTCTGTCCCTTGGCCAATAGCTTTAAAATTGACAGAATTCCCCGCAATTAAGTCTTCTATGACATGACCGCCGCCTCTTTCGGGTATTCCTTCTAAATTGTCTTTATCCCCCAAATCAGCCGTGGCTGTTGCCCCTAAGTAAATATCCACTGCCCCTAGTCCGGCGTAGGCGGGTATCCCATCTAACCAACATTGACGGATTTTGATGGGGGGATCGGTATGGCCAAGATTGATCATTGCGGCGGATGATTCCATCGGTTCAAATGTGCCAGCACAAACCACATCTACCTGCTTAAAGACCGCTTTCACACCGAGTTCGGGAACTTTCGCCTTTAGTTCTTCGACTGTCCACACAACTGCCTTTTTTTGGCGGATTTTCTCGTTAATTTCTTCGATGGTTCGAGTCATGATCTAAATTATGAATTATGAATTATGAATTATAAATTATGAAAAATAACTCATTATGTTGAGTCAGAGTCTCTTGAGTTATAAATATAAATTATGAGTTAGGAATCATGAAAATATATTAGCATCTTAATTGAGGCTCATAGGATTCAATGATTTATAAGGCTATTTGAAGGTTTAGGTTATATAAAAAAAGGATAACGTTATATGAATCGCTATTGATAGGAAGTGGCGATCGCTTATCTTCGAGCTTTTTTTTCTGTTTATGAAGTATATTTTTACAGCCGCTCACAAATGATTGCTCAATGGCTATGAACGATTGCTCGGTGGCTATGAACGATTGCTCGATGGTTATGAATGATTGCTCGATGGCTATGAATGATTTCTTGCCCTAAAAATCGCAAAAACGTGTTTGACATCAGTAATCTCAGCAAACGAGCGTCAGGGATTGCTTTTGAATTTTTAATTGTGCGTAGCACTATACAGTCATCACCCATCAATTTGAACTTAACTTAGCACTACATCAATCCCCAAAAGTGCAAAATTCCCTGTCCTGTCACTAATTCCACCATAATTGCAGCAACAAACCCTAACATAGCCAAGCGGCCATTCCAATTTTCAGCGTAACGGGTAAACCCAAAGCGACTTTCATTTGATTGTTGGTCTTTCATGAGTAATCCTCTCAGGATAAAGTAAAGTTATGTTAAAATGCTGTTAATAAATGTAACAAAAACAGCACAGCGCAGCAAAATAAATTTTAAGCGACGGCTACTATCCCTATAATTGTCTAGATTTTACGGTTTCTATAACCCTTTCTCCATTGTTACCATAAATTGCGAAACCTGTTACAAGAAGGCTCTCTATGACTAACTCTTCCCTAGCTCCCGTCACCATTGATGTTCAACCCCGTTATCTTCCAGCAACGCACCAAGCCACATTAGGGCCAGTACAGGATAATGATCCTGAAAGCTGGCGATATCACCCTGAAACCATTGAAGGTTATTACAAGAAACGTCTTCTACGGGTTTTCTGGCGTTTAATTAATATTCTTTTGCCATTTATCAACTTCATATTAGGCGTTTGGTGGGATAAACGGTTAGGAAGGGGAGAGAAACAAAGCAAAAGACGAGCCATTCAGCTAAGAGAAATCCTAACGAAACTTGGTCCGACTTATATTAAAATCGGTCAAGCTTTATCCACTCGTCCTGATTTAGTTCCTCCTGATTATTTAAACGAATTATCTACTTTACAGGATCAACTTCCTTCATTCCCCAATGAAATTGCCTATCGCTTTATCGAAGAAGAATTAGGCAAAAAACCCCAAGAAATTTATGCAGAACTCTCTCCTGAACCCATCGCAGCGGCTTCTTTAGGACAGGTTTACAAGGGACGCTTAAAAACAGGAGAAAAGGTAGCCGTTAAGGTGCAAAGACCTGATTTAATTAGTCGCATTACCCTTGATATTTATATCATGCGCCAAGCGGCAAAATGGGCGAAACAAAATATTAAACGGGTTCGCTCTGATTTGGTGGGAATTACAGATGAGTTAGCCAGCCGAGTCTTTGAAGAAATTAACTATGTAAATGAAGGACAAAATGCCGAGAAATTCTCCGAACTCTATGGTTATTTACCCGAAATTTATGTTCCTAAAATTCATTGGGAATATACAGGAAGACGAGTCTTAACCATGGAATGGATTGATGGCACAAAATTAACCAATATCGAAGCCATTCAAGCCAAAGGAATCGATGCAACTCACCTCGTAGAAGTGGGGGTTCAATGTTCTTTAAGACAGCTATTAGAAGCCGGATTTTTTCATGCTGATCCCCATCCGGGTAACCTATTAGCTATGGAGGATGGACGGTTAGCTTATCTTGATTTTGGCATGATGAGCAACATTAAACCCTATCAACGCTACGGTTTAATCGAAGCAGTGGTTCATCTTGTTAACCGAGACTTTGAATCCTTAGCACATGATTATGTCAGTTTAGAATTCCTGAAACCAGAGACAGATTTGACCCCCATTGTTCCTGCTTTAACCGAGGTATTTGGCAATGCGTTAGGGGCAAGTGTAGCAGAATTAAACTTTAAAAGTATCACGGATCAGATGTCAGAAATGATGTATGAATTCCCTTTCCGAGTTCCTGCTTATTACGCCCTAATCATTCGGTCAATGGTAACATTAGAAGGGATTGCCATTGGCATTGATCCAAACTTTAAAGTCCTCAGTAAAGCCTATCCTTACATTGCAAAACGACTATTAACCGACCCATCTGAACAACTCCGAAATTCCCTAAAAGACCTACTCTTTCGAGACAATACCTTCCGTTGGAATCGTCTGGAAAACCTCTTAAAGAATGCCATGAATTCCCCTGACTATGACTTTGATAAAGTCATTGATCAAGCCAGCGATTTTCTATTTTCCGAAAGAGGAACTTTTATTCGCAGCCATTTAGTAGAAGTAATGGCCAATGGGATGGATAATTTAGGTCGTCGTACATGGTTTAACCTAACCGCAGGGGTACGGGAACAAGTAGGAATGGCTGTCCAAGAAATGCCAGAAGAGTTACGAGATGATAGCCAAACCTTTCAGCACTTACAAAATATTTGGAACATTCTCCAAGAAACCCCCGGCTTTGATCCGTTGCGCTTAGTTCCTGTTATCACTAAATTAGTAACCAAACCTGAAACCCAACAAATGGGACAACAGGTAATAGGGGAATTAACGAATAAAGTAGTTGCGCGGACGGTTCGTACTCTCATGTTAGAGTTAGATACAGCCTCTGAGAAAAAACAGTTAATGAGTAGCCGTTAAGCTGTTCAGCATCGCGCATTGGTATGTGAAGACTGCAAGGGAGTAGGGAGAGGGGAGTAGGGAGAGAGTTTGAGGATTTGTACTAAAATATCAAAGACCCAGTTTAAATGCGTCTTAGCTTAATAAGTAACAAGTAATAAGTTTCACCTCTGTTAGTAGGGAGAATTCATGAATTCTCCCTATTTATAGTTTAAAGGTAAGCACTTTGATTCCCTTCTCCTGAACTCCTGAATCCCAAACACAGGTCTAACACTAAAATCCAAACTCGTTTAAGATAGAGGGAGTTAGAAGCATAAGGAATAATGGTTAATTTCGGGTTAAACTCAGCCAGCATCTTAGGAATCTTTTTAGCCGTCGCTGGAGCAGGACTGTACTTCTTACGCACAGTTCGTCCAGAATTATCAAGAGACCACGATATCTTTTTTGCCGCCGTCGGTTTATTGTGTGGTTTAATATTACTCTTTCAAGGATGGCGACTCGACCCTATCTTACAGTTTGGTCAATTTTTACTAACGGGATCCGCTATCTTCTTCGCGGTAGAAACCGTTCGCTTACGGGGTGCAACCGTTGAACAAGCCAAGCGCAGTGGGCCAGTTGTTGACCGCGATCGCTCCGTCAGTCGTACAAGAGTCTATACTGAAGCGGAACTCGATGAAATTGAACCCTACGAGGAAGAAACCCGTTATGACAATCCTCGCTTACAAGGGTACGATGATCCCCGCAACAGTCGCCGTTCTCGCTACGAAAACGAAGATTCTCGACGTTCTCGCAGTCGTCGTTCCACCCCAACTGATAGTTATAACGACTACGGTGATAGAAGTCCAGAAAGCTCCCGTTCCCGCCGCTCTCGTCGTCGGCCAACCCCCTCTGATTACGAGAACGATAGTTGGGAAAGTCCCTCAGATATGTGGGATGACACCCCTCCCTCTTCTCGGCGTTCTCGTTCTCGCAACACAGAAGATTACTCAAGCTCTTCGGAACGGTCTTCTTCGTCTCGAAAACGACGTTCCCGTCCTGCACCATCGAGTTACGAAAATTACTATCCTGATACTGAACCTAATCCTTCAGATTACGTTGATTATCAGCCTGTAGATGAGCCAGACGCTGCGCCTCCTCAAGATGATTGGGAACAAACCCCACCTGATAAAGAACCCCGTCGTCCTCGTTCTGAGCGTCCTACAAGAGAAGATTATGACGAAGGAGAAGTAAGTAATCAAGATAATCCCAGTCGCTTTGATTATTAGAGATGGGTAGTCTTTTTCGGGGGTTAAGACTGAGTTTACTTTGTTTGCTGGCTGGTTGTAACTGGATTGAGCGTCCTCAAGCTCCTGCTACCCTTAACAGTCGCTACCATGATGAACAACCCACATTAAGTGGTAATGGCCGCTGGTTAGCAATGGTTTCTAATCGCAATGGGAGTAGCGAGATTTTACTGTATGATTTGCGGTTTAAAAGGTTTGAAGAGTTATCAGGGGTAAACCGCAGCGATACAGTGGTAGAAACGCCTAGTTTAAGTCAAACGGGACGCTATTTGGTCTATATTGCGAGTCTTCAGGGACGACCACAAATCGTCTTGTATGATCGGATAACAAAGCGAACAGAAATTCTTAGCCAAAATTATCGTAATTGGGTGAGAAATCCCCAAATTAGTCCAGATGGTCGTTATATTGTCTTTGAAACAGCGCGTCGGGGTCAATGGGATATTGAAGTATTAGATCGAGGCGATCGCATTGAGTTAGATATTCCAGAAGGAACAGTGATAAATGATCCGAATTTACCGAATTAGAATTATTAATTATGACTTATTAATTATGAAATATCGAATTTTTGGTAAAACCAAGTTACCCTTATCAGTGTTTTCTTTGGGGTTAATGCGTTGTTTAGCATCTTCATCGACCTTAGAGAAAACGGTACAAAAAGCAATTGAGTTAGGGATTAATCACTTTGAAACTGCTAAAGGATACGGAAAAAGTGAAGTTTATTTAGGGAATGTTTTATCTACTTTAGACAGAGAAAAAATTTATATCACCTCAAAAATTACGCCTACTTCTGAGCCAAATTTATTAGAAAAATCAATTGATGAATCTTTAACTCGCTTACAAATCCCTTATCTTGACTGTTTGGCCATTCATGGGATTAACACCGAAGAACATTTACAATGGATTACTCAGAAAGAATGTGTAAATGTGCTGAACAAGGCTTTAAGAGCAGGTAAGATACATTATTTAGGCTTTTCCACCCATGGCAGTTTAGACTTAATTTTAAAAACAATTAATACAGATTTGTTTGATTTTGTCAATCTTCATTACTATTATTTTTTTCAACGCAACGAACCTGCTGTTGAATTAGCTCATCAAAAAAAGATGGGAATTTTTATTATTTCTCCTGCGGATAAAGGAGGACAATTATATACTCCCACAGAGACTTTGAAAAAACTGTGTTATCCCTTTTCTCCTTTACATTTAACCTATCGATTTTTATTAAGCGATCGCAGAATTACCACCTTAAGCATTGGTGCAGGAAATCCTCAAGAATTAGACTATCCTTTACAAGTAGCTAATCAAGATTATTCGTTAACCGAAGAAGAAGTAACTATTTTTAATCAATTAAATAAACACTTGGAAGACGCAGTAAAAACCGAGCTTTGTCGTCAATGTTATCAATGTTTACCCTGTCCCGAAGCCATTAATATCCCCGAAATTTTAAGATTAAGAAATCTGTCTTTAGCTTATGATATGAAACAATATGGACAATATCGCTATCGAATGTTAGAAAATGCAGGTCATTGGTTTGCAGGAAGAAAGGGAGATAAATGTACAGAGTGCGGGGACTGTTTACCTCGTTGTCCCGAAAAATTAGAGATTCCCCGCCTATTAAATGATAGTCATCAACGGTTAAATGGTTCGCCTCGTCGTCGCTTATGGGGATAGAAGTATTAAATTAACTATTAACTATCTTATGAAACTATCTCGTCGTCAGCAATTACTAATCTTAATCTCCTTAATTCTGATAATTCTCTTGGGTTTAGGGTCAAAATTTTATCAAGGATGGGGGGAACAATGGATCAATGATCGAATTGCAGGTGTTTGGTATGAAATATTTTGGTGTTTATTGTTTTTTCTCTGGTTTCCCTCTCGAAAAAATCAGTTCCGTATTCCATTTATTGTTTTTACAGTCACTTGCTTTGTGGAAGTTTTACAATTATGGCATCCTCCTCTGTTAGAGTATTTTCGTTCTTTTCTCATGGGAAAGTTCTTATTAGGAACAACTTTTTCATGGGGAGATTTTTTTTATTATGTGATCGGTTGCCTTCTCGGTTGGTTATTATTACGAATAATTGGTAGTCAGTCTTCAAGAATAGACAATGGATAATTAATAGATATCATGATTTTTTCATAACTTGAAGAACTTGATAGAGTTCATTGTTAGGTAAGCCATAAACTGAATAATCCGTCGAAAAAGCATACTGTTCTTGATACAATTTAATAAATAAAAAACCATTCCCATTCGTTACCAACCCATAAATAGGATGAGTTTGAGGAGAATGACAGGCCATATAAGCTAATACTTGAGGGATAGCCATCGAAAAATAAACTAATCAACAAGCCGTTTACAATGGGAGAGTAGAATTTATGCTTACCTTATGATTAAATCTTACCCTTTAAGTAACGGCGATCGCATTCCAGTCTTAGGTTTAGGAACATGGAAATCAGCCAAAAATGAAGTCTATCAGGCGGTTAAAGATGCGTTAAGCATTGGCTATGAGCATATTGATTGTGCAGCTATTTATGGTAATGAAGAGGAAATTGGGCAAGCATTAGGTGAAAGCTTTTCTAAAAGCATACTAAAGCGAGAAAACCTCTGGATAACATCTAAATTATGGAATAATGCCCATAAAACCCATCAAGTTATTCCCGCTTTAAAAAAGACACTTAGTGATTTACAGCTTGATTATCTCGATTTATACCTGATTCATTGGCCAGTCGCTTTAAAGGAAACCGTACTTTTACCAGAAAGCGGTGCAGATTTTTACAGTCTTGAAGAGGTTTCCCTACTAGAAACATGGTTAGGTATGGAACAAGCTAAAAAAGAAGGATTATGTCGCCATATTGGAGTTAGCAACTTTAGTCAAACAAAATTAGAGCAATTGCTGAAAAATACCTCAGAAAAACCCGAAGTCAATCAAGTAGAATGTCATCCCTATTTCTCACAAACGGATCTCTTAAATTACTGTCAATCTCACCATATCTTATTAACCGCTTACTCTCCTTTAGGATCTGGCGATCGCCCTGATAGCTTAAAAAAAGACGATGAACCCGTGTTATTAGACCATCCTTTACTAAAAGAAATAGGTGAAAAATACCAAATTACACCAGCACAGGTATTATTAGCGTGGGCAATCGGTCGAGAAACGGTAGTAATCCCTAAATCTGTTAATGCTACCCGTTTACAAGAAAACTTAGCAGCGGCCGATGTCAGCTTATCGTCAGATGATCTAAATGCGATCACCCAATTAAATCGTCATTATCGCTATGTAGATGGGACATTTTGGACAAGAGACGGATCGCCCTATACATTATCTAATTTATGGGATGAATAATTTGCATTTCTGTCAACAAGATTTGATTTTCTAGGGGATGAATCTGAGGGGTTCATCTTTTTTTGTCTGAAAGGTTCAAAATGAACACAGATATTGAGGTAAAAGCGGTTATGAATAGAATAAGGAATATTAATAAATTATTAAAACGATTCATTTGAACAGTTTAGCTTTTTTGCATCTACTAGGATTAGGGGAATCATCATTTGTTTTTCTTGATCCCTAATCGCTAGCATTCAAATCTTACATATCTTTTATGTTATCTTAGCAAGTTTTTTGGTAAAGATCAATTCCGTTTTTCCTATTTATTGTTTCTCCCTTGTTATTCGCTGAAAGAGTGTTATGGCTTATACAATTTCTGAGAGTTGTTTTAATTGTGGGACTTGTCAACCTCAATGTCCAACTGGCGCAATTCATAATGAAAACGGTTCATTTTGGATCGAAGCAGGTCTGTGTAATAACTGTCAAGGGACTGCACCAGAACCAATTTGTATTGTGCAGTGTCCCGTTAGTAGTCCAATGCCCGTGCAAGCAAAAAAAGGACGTTATAAAAGAGTAAAACGTTCAGAAGCGAGTTTAGATCTCTTTTCCAATGGTAAAAATAGCCCCTTTGCCTCTTCGATGGTAATCTGGGAAGCCTGTAAACTTTTGAGTGGTGCGCCAGCATTACCGTGGCAAGTCCAAGAAGATAATACTTTGCTGTATCATCGACAAGTTAAACAAGGACGAGGAAGCTTAAATTTTCGTTTAGTTGATAAATTAAGTGTAGAGTTAGAAAATCCCCAAGAAGGTAAATTTTTATCGACACCTGAAGCCTTAGAAGATATTGATTTACGGTCAGCTTGTCTTCATTTAATTTATGCTGCTTATGCCACCACATTAGATAATCCTTGGGAAGAATCTTTTGTGATTAATGATCAACAAATTGAGACTTACTTAGGCTTAGACAAACGCAAGGATCTCAGCAAAGCGACAAAATTAACCCTAATCAAAACCCTTGTCCAAACCCCTTGTCAGGTAATGGTAGGCATTAACTGGCCAAAACAAGGGAAAATCCCCAGTACCTTGTTAGAAGAAAGTCCCCTTTGGCATTTAGTCTATACGCGTCATCATTTTCAAGAAGACGAAAATGGCTGTAAACACTTAGTAGGTTTGACCTTTAGAATTCAAGCGGGGGCATGGGCTAAGTATTTCCTAAATCGAGTGGGTTATCGTCAACGAACTGCCTTTTATCAATACGGTACGTTACCGAAATTTATCCTCACCACTGTGATGAGTATGTGGCAACAACACCAAGGGGCAGTCAGAATGTTACTCTGGTTGTTGTTTAAAGCCAAAATCGGCCGCAAACAATGTATTACCACTTCTACCCTCATGCAGATTGCCTATGGGCAGGATAAGATTGATGAGGCAACCCTTGAACGAGATTACCGCAAACGCCTTGTTCGTAAATTTGAAGGGGATTTAGAAGTTCTGAATCATTATGGTATTAAGGCAGTATTTGATCCAGTTACCTATCCCGAAACCATTCAGCCTCTTTGGGCAAAATTAGAAGCTTTACCCGATGATGCAGAAGAAGCCTTGGAATTTTGGTTAAAAGATGGCAGTCAATCCAAAAGCCTAACCGATTCAGCCCCACGGGGAAAATGGACGCAGTTGTTAAAGGCGCGTATCCTTCAGTTTGAATTTCCCCCGGATTGGGAAGAACAATTGGTGAAATATGAACAGAAAAAACAACAAAAAATCAACAGAAAGCGCAAAGTTAAATCTAATTTACCCAACCTTTCTGGCGAATTAATTCTCTCAGCCCGTAAAGAACAGGGAATGAGTCAACGAGAATTAGCCCAAAAATTAGGTAAGAGTCAGAGTTGGATACGGGATCTTGAACGGGGACGGTTTGCAGCAAAATGTGAGGATCAAAAGCGGTTACGACAAGTATTAGCAATTCAACAAGAATAATTGTTACTGCAAAACATAGTAATATATTTTAACTTTTTGTAGAGGCGATCGCATCAACCGCCTCTACCTTTGTCTAAGGATTTTTTAGTCTTTGTTGGATAGGTTTCTTAATAAAAAATAATTGGGTGATCGCAGTCTAGGTAAGGGTTCTAGACTCTAGAAATCACAAGGGTTTTCTTGCTTTGACAGAAGAGAGATAATCATCATTAAATGTAAGTCTTATCACAATTTATAGTTACCAAAATTTAGCCATATTTAAAACAAACCCTTGCAAGATAGGTTCACCCTTAACAGTTGTTGGATTCTCTAAACATTATCTAGATGTACCGAAGGAGGTAAGTTTAAAACAAGGGGAAAAGATAACATATTGATTCTCTTAACATTTGACTGATTGATTGTTGATTTTATGCTGAAATAAAAGCCTAATTTATTCATCTTGAAAATATTGATAAATGGCATAAGCTAAAGTAACAACCCCTGTAACAATAGCTGACTCATCTGCTTGAAATAAAGGACTATGTAAAGGTGGATTTAATAATCCTGACTGTCCCACCCCTAGACGGAACATAGTACCGGGGGCATGATTAAGGTAAACTGAGAAATCTTCTGCCCCCAACGACGGTTCATTTAAGATTTGTACTCGATTATTCCCCCATGCTTCCCGACACACCGATTCTAATAGTCGGGTTAATTTAGGATCATTGTGGACAGAAGGAACACCTCGACGATAGTTCACCTCGTAGGTTGCACCATAAGTTCTACAGACATTGGCCACAATTCCCTCTATCCAGTCAGGTAACTTTGCATGGGTTTCAGGATGAAGCGATCGCACCGTTCCCAACATCTTAACCTGATCAGCGATAATATTAGGGGCTTTTCCCCCACTCATTTGACCAATGGTTAACACAATCGGGCGTAATGGGTTCTGAGTCCGACTAATCGCTTGCTGAAGGGCAGTAATAACCTGAGACGCTATCCATATCGCATCTATCGCTTCATGGGGTCTTGCACCGTGACCAGACTCTCCTTTTATGATAATCTCTAAATCATCAGCCGCCGCAGTTAATGCACCGTATCTAAGACCGACAGAACGAGCAGGAATGGAGGGAAAGACGTGAAGACCAAAAATAGCATTTACCCCATCCATCACCCCTTCTGACACCATCCAGCTTGCGCCTTGGGCGATTTCTTCGGCAGGTTGGAATAGGAAGCGAACCGTTCCCGCGAGGGGAGTTGGGAGTTGGGAGAGAACCATGGCGACACCTAAACCAACGGTACTATGGATATCATGACCACAGGCGTGCATAATACCGGGTTTAGTAGAGAGAAAATCCAATCCCGTATGTTCTGTAATCGGTAACGCATCCATATCGGTTCGTAGGGCGATCACTCGCTTATCCTGCCCTGTTCCGTCTAAATTGCCTACAACACCTGTTTTTCCGATATTTTCCTGCACATGCAGCCCCATTGAAGATAAGACACCAGAAATATAGGCAGATGTATGGTATTCTTGCCCACTTAATTCCGGATAAGCGTGGAAATGACGGCGAATTTCAACGAGTCGGGGGGAGAGTTTTTCAGCGATTTTCTTAATTTCCGATAACATTTTTTCAGCAAAATTTCTGATTTCTCAGAGAGACTTGGTTCTACAATTCAGCTAAAGCCAGTTTTTTAACTTTAACTCTTGGTATAGGATAACAAACGTTATGAGTGACTCAACTCGAATCCCTGTTGCAATTATTGGCGCATCTGGTTATGGTGGCGTGCAGTTAGTGCGATTATTGTTAGAACATCCCTTAGTGGAAATTGTTTACTTAGGGGGTGATAGTAGTGCAGGAAAAGCTTACGCAGAATTATATCCCCATCTCGGTCACTGTTTAGAAATGAAGGTGGAAGCAATTGACTTAGATGAGGTAGCAAAACGGGCTGAAGTGGTCTTTTTAGGGCTTCCAAATGGATTAGCCTGTGATATGGCGGGTAAATTATTAGAGAAAGGCTGTAAGGTACTGGATTTATCTGCAGACTATCGTTTTAAGGATTTAGGAACTTATACGGCTTGGTACAATAAGGAACGAGATGATCAAGAAATTGCGGCTAAAGCGGTGTATGGTTTGCCTGAATTGTATGGCAATGGAATTAAAAATAGTCAGTTAATTGGTTGTCCGGGTTGTTATCCTACTGCAAGCTTATTAGCTTTAGCCCCTTTATTGAAACAGGGATTAATTGTGCCGGAGACAGCGATTATTGACGCAAAATCGGGAACATCAGGGGGCGGCCGTCAAGGAAAAATTAATTTACTCTTAGCAGAAGCGGATAGTTCATTTTGTGCTTATGGAGTAGGCAAACATAGACATACCCCAGAAATTGAACAAGTTTGTAGTGATTTAGCAGCGCAAGAGGTTAAGGTACAGTTTACTCCCCATTTGTTACCGATGGTCAGGGGAATTTTATCAACAGTTTATGCTACCTTAAGAGATCCCGGATTGGTAAGAGATGATTTATTAACCATTTATGGTGCGTTTTATCGGTCTTCTCCTTTTGTTAAAGTGTTACCTAATGGGGTGTATCCTCAGACAAAATGGGCGGCAGGGACGAATCTTTGCTATCTTGGGGTAGAAACGGATTCTCGAACGAATCGAGTGATTGTTATGTCTGCAATTGATAATTTGTTGAAAGGACAAGCAGGACAGGCGGTACAATGTTTAAACTTGATGATGGGTTGGGAAGAAACCCTTGGCTTACCTAAATTACCTTTTTATCCTTAACTATCTTCGGGCTTTATGTACGGGCAAGTTTAACTAACAGATAAATTATGATTGAGACATAAAATTGACGTTTAAAACCTGCCCCTACTACTTATTATTTATTACTTATTAAGATTTTCGCTATGACGCTAAATCCTGTTATTTATTCTAAGGATATACCGTTAGAAGAACAAGAGCGAATTTTTATGGAGAAGATTAAAGAACATAGTTAGTAGATAGCAATTTAATCATGCAGAATTAAGGACAGTCTTTAACTAAATTAATGGCTTTTCTAACAGTTTCTTCTGCGACTTGATCACTAATAAAGACTTTCCCAATGGATTTTGGTAAAATAAAACGGACTTTCCCTGCTTTGACTTTTTTATCTGTTTGTAATAAATGAATAATCTGATCATTGTCTAATTGATGGGGAATTACGGTGGGAAGTCCGGCCTTCTCAATTAAGGTAAATTGAAGTTTTTCTGCGTCTGGTGTCCACAAATCTAATAAGGTTGCCATTTTTCCCGCTGCTACCATCCCAATTCCTACGGCTTCTCCGTGGTTAATTTGACTATATCCCGTTAAACTTTCAATAGCATGACCAATAGTATGACCATAGTTCAAAATTGCCCGTAATCCTGCTTCCTTCTCATCCTGACTAACAACCTCGATTTTAGCTTGACAAGAACGAGTAATGATGTAACTCAAGGCTTTTTCATCTAAGGATGAAAGTTGATGTAAAGCTTGTGCAGATTCGAGTTCCTCGAAAAGTATTTTATCCCATATAATTCCATATTTAATTACTTCTGCCATTCCTGCTCTAAATTCTCGCTCAGGTAAGGTTTTTAAGACAATTGGATCAATAAAAACCAGTTTAGGCTGATAAAATGCCCCAATCAAGTTTTTTCCTTGGGGATGGTTAACCCCAGTTTTTCCCCCAATAGACGCATCTACCATGGCGAGTAAGGAGGTGGGAATTTGGATAAAATTAACGCCTCTTAGCCATGTGGCAGCAGCAAAGCCCGTCATATCACCGATAACCCCTCCTCCTAAGCTTATCAAGGTTGAACTTCGTTCTAGACGGTTTTCCAAAGCGGTATCATAAATTTTGGCAATGGTATCGAGGGTTTTATAGGTTTCCCCGGCAGGAATGATATGATGATAGGCAATAAATCCGGCATCTGTCAGAGATTTAGTGACGATTTCTCCATAAAACTCAAAAATCTCTGGATTAGAGACAATTAAGAGACTTTTACCAATCTTTAACGGTTTAATGTAATCGCCAATCTGCGCCAGTTGATTGGGTTGAATAACAACATTATAGGAAGTATGGGGCAGTTTTACGGGAAGAATAGCAGCCATAGACTTGTATTGTGGAGAATGGAAAGATAGGGGAGATTGAGGCTTTAACTCTCACATTGATCATGTTACCTGTTTTTACAAGAAAAGGCCGGCTTGATTGTCAAATTCAATGGCCTAACATTGTTATGAAATTATTTATTATTTCTCATAAATTATCAATTATGAATCAACGCAAGTGCTGGTTAAGGTTAAAATAGAGCGAATTAATATTATAGGAGATTATTGTGGCTCTCTATGCAGACTTACACCGTCATTTAGGGGGATCGGTTGTCCCTCGGATTCTTTGGCGTTATTTTCAACGCCATAACCCAGAATTGGCCATAAAATTTCCTCAATATGGGGAATTTGAAGCCTTTTATACCCGCGAACGTAACTCCTTGGATGAATATTTAGAGTTACATACCCTTGTCGAAAGCGTACAAAATTCAGAAAGCTTACCCTATTTTATCTATCGTCTCATTCGAGGAGCATATATTTTTGAAAATTTAGCCTATCTAGAACTAAGATACACACCTTATTATCGTACCGATCATAGCTTATCAGAAGCAGAAAGAATTGAGCAGATGACGGATATTGTTAAAATTGTGGGGAAAGCCAGTCAAGTTCAGGAATATCCCATTGTTATCAGTCAAATTCTTTGTATGCACTCCCGTCTTCCCTATAGTGTTAATAAAGCGATCGCAGATTTAGCTGTAACGATGAAAGAATATGTTTGCGGAATTGATATTGCAGGGGGAGATTCTCATTACAAAGAAAGGTTAGATGAATTTGTTCAATTATATGATTATGCGCGTTCTTTAGGGTTAAAAACAACGGGTCATTTATATGAAACTGAAGCAGGATGTTATCCTGAGTTAATCCCCTATTTAATGCGAATTGGCCACGGAATTCAAATCCCTTTAAAATATCCTCAGTTATTACCAGAAATTGCTCGTAACGGTCAATGTTTAGAGGTTTGTCCAACCACCTATTTAAAAACGGGAACATTAGAAGATTTACACACCTTAAAAATCGTCTTTGATCGCTGTTTTGAAGCGGGGGTTGATATTGCGATTTGCACGGATAATGCAGGATTACACAATGTACGACTTCCCTTTGAATATGAAAATTTATTAACCCAAGATATTATTGATTTTCGACAGTTGGAAGCCTGTCAAGATGCAGCTTTTCGTCATGCGTTTGCTTGGCCCTATGGAGGACGGCCTGCGTCTTTACTAATGGATTTATTACAGGAACAAGAAACAACCGATCAAGCTACTTTGTTATCGCTTTAATTATGTAATTAATGGCTAAAAAATGTTAAAACTTTATGTGGATGTTACCCCCATTCGAGGACAATTAAGTGGGGTAGGTTACTATGTCTATAGTTTGATACAAGGGCTAGCAAACTTACAACAAAGCGAAGGCTTTCAATTAGGATTGTATTTTCATCCGTCTTTGAAAAATTGGTTAACGCAAAATGTTTCCCCGTCTCCCTTACTTCAAAACTATTATCCTATAGAAACTATTCCTATTCCTGTTACTTTAGTTAACCTTTTATCCCAATTTCCCAACCCCTTACTTTCTTACTTAGAAGATTCCTTAAATCATCCTGATATTATTCAAGGTACAGATCATTTTATTTACCCCTTTAAACAAGGGTTAAGAGTAATGACGATTCATGATCTGACTTGTTTTAAATATCCTAACTATGCAACCAATATTGTGAAAAGTTATCAATCGAGAATCACAAATTGTTTAAAATGGACAGATTTAATTATTACTTTTGCTGATAGTACAAAGCAAGATATTATCAAATATTTAGATTTTCGTGAAGATAAAATTAGAGTAACTCCCCAAGCAAGTCGTTATTCTCCTGCAATGGTTTATTCTCCACCCATTAAACCTAACCTGTATAATTTTAATGAGCCTTATATTCTATTTGTTAGCACTTTAGAACCTCGAAAAAATATTATTACCTTAATTGAAGCCTTTAACTATTTAAAAAAGATAAAAAAAATTGAACATAACTTAGTATTAGTAGGTAAACTAGGCTGGAAATATCAACCAATTTTAGATAAAATTGCACAATCTTCCTATCAACAATTTATTCATCACTTAGACTATTTATCAGATGAAGCAGTGGCTTATTTTTATCAAAATGCAGAGGTATTTGTTTATCCCTCTTATTATGAAGGTTTTGGCCTTCCTATCTTAGAAGCTATGACATTAGGGACACCCGTTATTACCTCTAACGTTTCCTCTTTACCAGAAGTCGCAGGAGATGCAGCTATTTTGGTTAATCCCAACAAAATGTTAGACTTAGCAGACGCTATCTTAGAAGTTATTAACAATTCTTCTTTAAGAGATCAGTTAATTGATAAAGGAAAAAAGCGTTCACAACATTTTTCTTGGCAACAAACGGCACAAAAAACTCTAGAGGCTTACTTATAAACTTAGCATAACTCATGTTTAAAAATAACGGGCTTCTTCAAAGATAAGTTGTGATTTCGGTGAACCCACAAAACGCCAATGCCAAGGTTCAAAACTAACCCCTTGAAAGTTATTCTGAGGAGTAGGTATTTTAGGTATGGGTAAAGAAAAATTTAGTTGGGGAGAAGGAAGCAAAGAAGGAGTAATTGGAGTTGGGGAGTTAAGAGAAGGAGAAGGAGATAAAACAAGATTATTAAGAGGGAAGTACGAGAAAAGAACCAAGCAAGAATGACAACTAAAGTAGCTATCAGAAAAGGAGCAATTGGAAAAATATTTAGAAAGTAGGGTTAAAAAAAAGTAGGGTTAAAAAATTGATATTATTTTTCATAATAGCATTTGACTTTGATATTGCTAACCAACTCAGAAAATTCCGTATCGAACAAAGCATCTACGGCTAATGGTGTTCCATTAGTATGATGGAATTAAAAAAATTAGTGAGTCAGTCTATAAAAGTGGAAGGAGATGATGAAACAATTCCCATAGAGGAAATTATTCAAAGTCAAACTGCATGGGATGATTATCTATCGGGTAAAGATAAAGGAATATCTTCTCAAGACTTAAAACGTAAGCTATTGGGAGATAATTTTGCTTGATTCTATCGTTAATTTTGTGAATCTAAGCTAGATAATTCAGGAACAAAGCGATCTTCATAACTTTCTATTAAAATTTTCATCAGGTACAAAAACAGATCCAGACGGTATAGAGAAGACCAAGGATGCGATTGCTTCTTTTGCAGGAGAAGGTGTTAAAGCACTTGAAAATAGGGTGAATTAACGAAGTGTAATGCACCTCATTTAATGGTTTTTGTGGTAATATCAGAACAGAATTATAAACACGCTTAAGATGAATCAAAATTGGCAATCTGGAAATCCATTACCAATGGCAAAATTTGCTGAAATTGATCCTCGTAAGTTCACAGAATACTCCATGAATCCATTAAATCCCAATAATCAAGGAAAGTGGCAAGCCTTTCAAGCATTAGGTTATCCTATAGATAGTCCTCAAGATCGTCAAACCACAACCCAATTAATTATTACTCGAATCCGTTCACAATTAGAACAGATTCCAGCTACATTAGACGAACCGAGTCCCTACGGAATCCGATTTACTGTTATCATACCTGTGATGGGTCTTAATGAGCGTCAAGGTAAATTAATTACAAAATGGCAAATTGATAACAATCGAACTATCCCTAGATTAATTACAAATTGGCTTCAAGTTCTTAAATAAAAGGAGTAAATAAACATGAAAGCAAAACTTTATGATGAAATTATTACCCTAGTTGATATCAAAGCAAATTTTGATAAACTTCTTATTCCGAAAGGAACACGAGGAAGCATCGTTGAATGTTATGAAAATCCTGAAGGATATGCAGTTGATTTAGCGATTCCTGATGAGACTTTAATAACGGGTTATAATTATGAAAATGTCATTCTTTATCCTGAACAATTTGGAGTAACTAATCTTATTAATGATGCTGTAGCAGGGTGATATAGTTGTTGTGACATGGTATATTAAACCCTCTCTTTTTTGAAGGTAAAGGAATCTCTTTTTTACCACTATAATAAACCGTTTCTATCCATAATTCTCTAGCTTCTTCAATATTTTTAACAACTTCTTCTAAGGTTTCTCCTTGCGTCATACATCCTTTTAAGTCTGGAATTAATACGGTATATACCCCTTCTTCTTCGGGATAAATAGAGATAGGATATTTAAGAGATAAATAATACTCTAAAGATGGACATTCTAATGCTTTATTAGTTGTCATCTTGATAGTTCTCCAAGTTTAATAATTTAATAACTTGTTCAATGTAAGTTCGTTTAACTTTATTACCTCCCTTTTTAGGAATAATAATAACTTCCCCTACATCATTACTCATCCTGTTAAAATAAATTTTATATTTAAGCATCGTTTACTGCTCCTTCTCCTATAATTAATTAACAAAAAAACAAAGATAATTAATTGATTAATTTACTACTAAAGAGGAGTCTGAATCACCAACAGTATCGCCTCGTTATTAAAGGATGAGTGTATATACTGGGTTGTAAAACTGATACGCTCCTATTGCGAGGCTACTATGCTATAATAGGTATTTAGTATAACTTAAATAATGTTGTTACTCGTCGTATGTTCACTCATTCACTGATAATCATGTTATGGTAAAAATATACTATCGTGACATATCATCAAAACGTCCTTTTGTTCCCAGAAGAAGCTTTATGGATGGAATGGCTTCTGTATTTGATATTGGGGGAACATATCGTCGTAATTTAGATTATCGCTATCGGGTTCGTGTGGGTAAGAAAGTCCGTTTAGATTCGGATGCGGAAGCGATTCGTTCTGACTGGGTACAAACTGGATTAGATATTTACAACGCTACTTGTGAATATGGGAGTGAACTACCTGAAAATGTCTGATAAAAGTCATGGTAAAAAAGATCCAGGTTATGAGCATTTAAGCAACAACAATCAAAGTATTATGATGAGTACAAATACCACTATTCAAGAGCAGGAAAAGACTAGACAACAACAGGAAGAAGCGGAGAAAGAAATCCGCGAAGAAAGCACTGTTGTTGATTACAACACCATAGAGTATCCAATAGAAGTAATAGTCAAAAAGTTTTTAGATGGACAAGACAATGATGATAATGAATTGTTTATTCCTGACTATCAAAGGGAAATGGCTTGGGATGAACAGCGACAATCCAAGCTTATCGAATCAATTTTATTAGGTTTACCTATATCCTATATTTATGTAGCAGATGTAGCAGATGAATCATCTGAAGATGATATCTTAGAAGCAGAAGACTTAGCACGTTGGGAATTGATAGATGGAAGCCAAAGAATCCGTACTTTAAATAGATTCTTAAACGACGAATTAGAGTTACAAGGTTTGGAAAAGCTAAAAAAATCAGAAGGGTTTAAATTCTCTGATTTTTCTATTGCCCGTCAAAGACGTTTTAAAAGAACTTCTATTAGAATTGTTCAACTCACTCAAGATGCAGATGAAGAAACTCGTAGAATTTTATTTGAAAGAATTAATACAGGTAGTCTTCAATTACAAGAAATGGAAAGGCGGCGAGGAATACATAGAGGGGCTTTTCTTAATTTGATTGACGAATTAGCTTCCGCTAAAATGTTTCTTAATCTTTGTCATTTTTCCAAAGCAAAAATTAATCTCAAAGATCCCCAAGAGTATGTTTTACGATTTTTTGCTTTTCTTAACAACTATAAAAATTTTGATGCTAAAAATTTAACTGGATTTCTTGATGAATATTTAGTAAAAACTAATGAAGCTGATCCTGAAAATCTTAAAAATATGGAAAATGAATTTTACAGAATGCTTGACTTTGTCAATAATTACTTCCCCCACGGATTTTCTCAGCAAACTAGCACAAGTTATAAGCCTGTCACGAAAATAAAATTTGAATCACTTGCTGTAGGTATTGCTTTAGCATTAAGACAAAAACCTGATTTGAAACCTCACCCCAAATCACTACAATTACTGAACTTTGATGAATACAAAAAATGTACTAGGGGAGATGGAAGTAGTTCTAAAAAAAAGGTTATTCGTCGTATCGAGTATGTTAGAGATCAGCTTTTAAGTGAATAAATAGTTATGCAAAGCGTATTAGATGATTTTAACGAACGTGCTAAGGAAGTTACTGATTATATGACTTTCTTAAACGATTTAGATCAAGAAACCATTAAATTAAGTAAAAATGGTGTATTATCTAAAATTGATGACGAATTAGCAAAGACACTCAAAGCAACAGCGTATTTATTGCTTTATAATCTTGTAGAATCTACGATGAGAAATGCAGTTCAATTTATTTTCGATGAAATTAAAACGAATAATATTGCTTTTGATAGTCTTAGGACGGAAATCAAAAAAATTATCTGGCAAAATGTAAAAAAACGTAATTCTGATACGTTAACCAATAATATTATACAACTAACAACCGATATTATTCATATTACGTTTGAGACTGAGGATTTATTCTTTGGAAATGTAGATGCTAAACTGATTAGAGAAGAAATCGCAAAAAAATATGGATTTTCACCAAATACAGATTATAGTCAAACAAAAGGTGGTATTGATTTACTTTCTATTAAGAAAAATAGGAATGATTTAGCACATGGTAGTGTACCATTTAGCGAAGTAGGTAAAGGTAAGACGGCTACTGAACTGGTTGAAATAAGTGAAAGGGTAATTGAATATCTTAGACAAATTTTAAATAATATTAATCAATATTTAGACAATCAAGAGTATTTAGATTCTCAATAAAGTAAAAAGAGGTGTCTGACTTATTTAACACCTCTTTTACACAAAATTAGGTTAAATTCTACTCAATTCCTTCGATTCTGTCTTCAACCTCCTGATACAACTCCTGTAACCTGTCAAGGTTTTCTTGGGAGGTTTCCCAATACCCTCGGCCATTCACTTCTAAGAGTGTTCCTACCATTTTACGGAAGGAATTAGGGTTAAGGTTCATCAGACGCTTACACATCTCTTCATCTTCAATAAAGGTGGTGTTAACATCCTCATAAACCCAATTATCTACCGCATCCGCAGTTGCACTCCATCCCATTGTATTAACGAGACGTTTGGATAATTCCCGTACTCCTTCGTATCCATGCGACAACATCCCTTCGTACCATTTGGGGTTTAAAATCTTGGTACGTGCGTCTAAACGGACGGTTTCAGACAATGTTCGTACCTGTGCGTTAGCTGTTGTTGTATCAGCAATATAAGCAGTGGGTTTTTTACCATCATCCCGCAGACTAGCAACCACTTTGGTGGGATCTGAGTCGAAATAGTGGGAAACGTCGGTTAAACTAATCTCAGAGGAGTCTAAGTTCTGGAAGGTGACTTCTGCACTTTTTAAGGCTGATTCAAACACCTGTCGGTTGTCTTTCATGACACCGGGGTTATCGGAGTTAAACGCAAACCCTTTACGGTTGAGATACATATCCTGTAACTCTTTTTCCTCTTCCCAACTGCTATTTTCGACAGCAAGGTTAACATTAGAGGAATATGAACCCGAAGCGTTAGAAAAGATGCGAGTTGCTGCTTCTCGTAAGCTTAAACCCATTTCTTCTGCTTGTTGTAATGCGTGTTTACGCACGAAGTTCATTTCGATGGGTTCATCAGTTTCTGCTGCTAGTTTAACAGCTTGATCGAGTAAATTCATCTGGTTGATGAATAAGTCACGGAAGACACCCGAACAATTTACGACAACATCAATGCGTGGCCGTCCTAATTCTTCTAAAGGAATCAATTCTAGCTTGTTTACTCGTCCTAACGCATCGGGAACAGGTTTTACGCCCACCATCCACATAATTTGCGCCAAAGATTCCCCGTAGGTTTTAATGTTGTCTGTTCCCCATAGTACACACGCAATGGTTTCGGGATAGTTACCACCGTTTTCAATCTTTTGACGTTCAATGAGCCGATCTACGACAATTTTTGCTGAATTAACGGCTGCTTGGGTGGGAATAGACTGGGGATCTAACGCATGGATGTTTTTACCGGTCGGTAAGACGTTGGGGTTACGAATGGGATCGCCACCGGGGCCAGGTAAGACATATTCCCCTTCTAATGCTTTGAGTAGGCCACCTAATTCATTATCAGCACAAACTTGTTCTAAACAGAATTCAAGGTACTCAAATAGGGGTTTAAGTGCTTCTTGGTCAACGTTAGTATAACCTAAGTTGTGTAAGGTTTCTACCCAAGGGGCTTTTTTACCCATATTGAAGAAATTCAACTTGGAAACCAGCGAAACCCGTCCATCTGCGTTAATTTGTTCATTGACTAAGGATGCAACCGCTTCCCTTGTCGCTTGAACGATATTTTGTTGCAATTCTACGTCTTCGAGGACTCCTTTATCACTGTTGCGATAAACTTCCTCCATACTTCGTTCCAGACTGTTTGCAATGATGGTAGGAAGGGATAAGATACCTTCTTCTTCACGATCTAAGGATGCAATGTTAACTAAAGTTGCGATCGCTTCTTCGGAAGAGGGGGGTTTCCCAATTACATGAAGTCCACAGGGTAACAAGCGAGATTCGATTTCCATCAGTTTACGATACACCGAACCAACGACGGTATCCCGTTCATTTTCCCCATCTTCGCTTTGAATTCGGGCTTTTAATGACTCTGCATCCAATAATTCAGGAATATCTTTATCTAGGTTCAATTGGATGCTTTTATCAATGATGGTGAGAACAATTTGTATTCCTCGTCCACTTTCTTTCAAAGACTGATAAGATCCAATTAACTCGCTTAATTCCTGCAAACCTTTATATAATCCTGCATTTTCAGCCGGAGGGGTTAAATAGGAGATGGTTTCGGCGTAACTACGGCGTTTTGCAATGGTAGCCTCACTGGGATTATTGGCTGCGTAGTAATATAAGTTAGGGATCATGCCAATGAGACTATCAGGATAACATTCCCCAGACATTCCCATTTGTTTCCCCGGCATAAATTCCAAAGATCCGTGAGTACCAAAGTGTAAGACCGCATCTGCACCCCAAATATGGTTTAAATAGGTGTAAAACGCTGCAAAACCATGATGAGGACTGGCAGAACGGGAAAATAACAAGCGCATGGGATCCCCTTCATACCCGAATGTCGGTTGTACCCCAATAAAGACATTACCAAATTGCTTCCCATAAACCAGTAAATTCTGTCCGTCACTGTTAAGATGTCCGGGGGGTTGTCCCCAATTTTCCTCTAAACGGGTGGAATAAGGGGTTAATTTCTCATATTCCTGTACAGACATCCGATAGGCTATATTTAATTCAGGAGACGCATATTGCGCTTGTGCATCGTGAATTACCG
>JBFRWB010000028.1:0-6107 GCA_051439375.1 Microcystaceae cyanobacterium | reverse complement strand
GCAATACCACTCCAGGCTAAAGCTTGCTTAAGTTCGGGGTCTGTTAGGGTTAAAGATAAACCAGCTTGTGTCAGAGCATCAAGACTCACTTCAGGATAGTTTTTCTCTTGTAAAATTCCTGCCTGTTGGGATAATTCATCAGCCACTTTTATGTTAGCTTTAATCGTATCTCTTTCTCGCCAAGCCCAGAATATTAGACCACCAGCGACTAACAATATTGCTCCTGAAAAACTTATTCCTAAAGTTAACATTTTATTTCTTTTCTTAGTAGCCTCTTTGTCCTTTTGTTCAATTTCCTCTGCTCTTTGCTTTGCCCGACTAGCCCCCAGAAAATCCCTGTCTTCCCCACTGAGATTTTTTCCATTAGCCCATTTCTCAGCTTCAACCAAGGCTTGACCCCGTAATAACCGAGAATGATCGTTTTTCCCTGAAAGTAACCAAGCTCGGTAATTTTCAGCATAAGGACGCAGTTTATTTAACTCTGTATCTATCCAATTTTCATTGAATACTTTAGCATAAATAGGATTATAAACTTGAATAAAATTACCTTTTTTTACCACTAATCCTGACAATTTTAATTCCGTTTCCTCTGAGCTATTATTAATCGGCACTTGTTCATCTTTTAAAACTTTTCGATATAACTCTAGTAAATATCCGGCTCTTTGTTCATTACTTAAAATCCGATTTTTAATAGTTCTCAAGTGTTCTTGTTCATCTTGCGCTTCCCAATTATCAATAATGTGACGTTGAACGATTTGAGCAACATCCGGTTTGGGGTTCTTTTCTTTAACCACTAAACTACAAAGACGTTGGGCTAAAAAAGGTTGCCCTCCTGTCCAATATAAGATATCAGACATGACTTTTTTGGGGTCATTAACCAGATTGTTTAATCCCTCAATTAAAGGATCTACTTCATCTATGGTAAAACCCTTGAGAGTAATCGCTGAACCAATATTAAAAGGGGTTATTTCTTTATCTTCAATTAAATCTGAAGGGGTTGCTACTCCAATTAAACAGAAAATTAAACGATGATAATCTTTATTTTTACTTCTTTGATTATAAAAAGAACGAATTAAAATAAAAAATGGATCGCAATTAAACTTTAAACTGCGAACATAATCAATTTCATCTAGAAAAATAACGATTTTCTTATCTTTAGGAACCGCAGGAACTAAAACCAACTCTATTAATTGATTTAACTGTTCTACAGCAGAAAGAAAATTATTCTCTTCTCGCCATTGTCTAAAATTTATCTTCACATAAGGGCGAAATTCCCTAACTAAACGATTAGCAACGGAATTATACCACTGTACCTCATTTGCTTGTCCAATTCCCGATAAATCAATATCTACACAAAAGAAACTTTCATTTTCTAGCTTTTCTTTTATTTTAAAAGCTAAACTTGACTTTCCCATTTGTCGTGAGTTTAAGACATAGCAATAATGACCCACTTTTAAGGCTTGATATAATTGCTCATCTGCTTCTCTTTCGACATAAGTAGGTGAATCGGCACTTAAGTTGCCGCCGACTTGATAATAAGAGTTCAAAGAAAATTCTGTTACCATGTTAGTGTTTTCAACCGTTCTTGGAAATACAGACGATAAATTTGACAACGAGGTTTTACCTTATTTCCTTCCTTACAAATTAACCCCATCTTCTCTAGTATATACGAATATTTAGGAGAGATTTCTATAGATTGATTAGCCTCCACTATCTTCTTCAAGGTATCAGCTAAGTCCTTGTCTGTTTCTAAAGTTGACCAATGATGTTGAAGATAAGCTGTATAAATTCCTTCTTCCGTATGTGCTTTTGCTAATACATCGTCTAGGTTGCTTTCTGGATAATTTGCTAGATAGTTAATAGCTTCACTAATTAAATAAGGATGTCCACTTACCATTGTCATCAATTTCTCAATATTTTCTTGTTTCCAATGCAAATTATGGGACTCAATTAAATCTCTGACTTGTTCTTGATTAAATTCTGGTAATAATATTTCTAAACCGACATTAAAAGGGGATTGATGAATCGGTAATTGAGGTAAGGCCTCTGTTGAATAACTTAAAACTAATCTTAAACTTTTCCAACCCTCTTTATGACGCATTCCCCACCAAGAGCGAATCATAGAAAAAAAATCAAAAGCTGATTTTTTAGAAAAAATCTCTTCAATATTATCTAATTCTAAGACTAACGGAGTAGACAATTGATTTAAAATATAATCCTCAAAATAATCAGTACAATCTGTATTAGGTGATAAATCGCCCCAAACTTCATCCACCTGTTCCGATAATTTTAGTTTCCTACAAACCCGTTTACATAACCAGCGAAGAAATTGCGATGACTCATCAAGAACTGAACTTCCAGGGAGAGAAAAATCAAGATAAACAGTTTTATAATTTTGTTGATTAGCAAAACTTGCTATCTGTTCTAATAATAAGGTTTTCCCCATTTTTTCAGAAGCTTTAACCCTTATTAATGCCCCATTTTTGAGAATTTCTTGATAACATCGCTGCTCAATAGGTGGTCTTTCTATGTAATGATTAAGTTGTGGCGAAGTTGTATCATCCTTCGTAGGATTATTTGTAGGATTAGATAATAACTGTGGTGTAAGACGTTCTGGAATTCCTGCCCCTTCAATGGAATTACACCCCAATTGATAAGCAAATTCAACTGTTTTTCCGGCACCTAAACCATCATAAAAACCGATAGCAAACTCAATGGCTGCTTTATCACCGATGGCCTTGTTCATGCCTACCACAGAGGGGATGTGTTGTGAGATGGTCTTAGCCTGAACCTCTGAGTAACAAGCATTGAGGATTACGCATTCGATAGATTCAGCGAATAACTCAAATAACCTTGCTAATGCGTCAGCTTTCACTAGCTTAGTTTGACCTGTTTCGTCTTCAAAGAATAACCCCTCTTCCCCTGCACCATGACCAGAGAAATGAACAATATTCGGTTCGTAGTCGAGAATAGCACGACGAAGATCCTTGTAACGCACTGCCAGTCTAGTTTCAAGTACAAAGTTATCTCGTTGTTTTGACCGTTGTAACCCTTCTCTGATTTCTCGCATTTCCTCATCAACACGCAACTGCGTGGTATCTTTGGGGTTTGCTGAGAGTAAGAGGATCTTTTTCATTGACATAGGGGGTTAATCATTGATTATGTGGTGTATTAAGCAGCTTTCTCGGTGACTTCCACTGTGGCTTGCTTTCCGGCTTGTCCAAGCATTATTACCAATTTATCAAGCGAGATGATTTCATATAACTAGCCCCCCAACTCTCTAATCTTCTGCTGACATTCTTCGATTAGTTGCTTGAGTTGGAATTTCTTTTCAGGGTCGGAGGCGATCGCTTCTTCTCTACGATAAACAGCTAACTTCTCTGTCCACAATTCCAAGGCTTCTACATTGCCAGATGCAGGAGGTGGCGACAATGTACCATAGTTATTCTGCGTTCCTATGATGGTATTGCCTTGAACATTCTGACCACTAACAACGTTACCACCTTGAGACTCTGAGGCCAAGCCGTAGATTGTGGCTCGTTGTAAATCATACTTACTGGATGGAGATATATCGGCTGCTGATTTTTCCGTTGTTCGTGTTTCTAATGCTTGATTTTTTGGGAGAATGTCGGCTTCTAATAGTTTCCAAAGCAAGTCAATGGCATTGTTCATCGCATAACGGCGAAATCCTCCCTTGCCAATTGCATCTAACTCTTTTTTTCTCTCATCTCCAAAATCTGATATTCCTCTCAGAATCAGGGTTTTTTTGGGGTTGGCTTGGCTGTACACTGCTCCTAACACCCCTCCTCCTTCCATTTCTAACCCTAGATAATTCCGATCTATCTTTTTTAGCCAATCAATAAATTCTTTCGCTGCTCCCACCACTGGACCTGATGCGATTGTCCCCTCTTTCATTTCTGTTTTTTCTCTTATGTAATCCTTGCTCAATAACTCCCCTAGTTGCTCTCCCTTAATGCTTTGTTTGAGTCTCTGTTCACTATTTTCTTGCCAATCCTCGTAAAGTTTATGGTGGGCAAATTCAATATCCTGCACTGCTCTGACTAAATCATCACTACAACGATAGGGATCTCCTCCTGCCTCAAAAGTAAAACTCTCGTTTTCTCCTGAAACCGCCTTTCCCCTCGTTAAATAGTTATTAACACTTTGAACAACTACCACGTCTCCTAACTTAACATCCGTCCCTATCCCTCCTGCAATCCCCAGCAACACTATAGTCCTTGGTTGACAGCGTTTTATGAACCTCTCTGTTGCCAAGGCCGCTTTTTCATTGCCCATCCCTCCGACAAACGTGGTTGCACATTGATAAGGAGCCGAACTCCCCCATTGAAATAAGTAATCTGTTACCCCTGTTTCTTCATCTTTGAACGCTTGTGGAGAGGGAATTTGACGATAAAGCTCCCTAAATTCTTCCCTTAAGGCAATGATAATCCCGATGTCAACTTCTGATGTCATTTTACCTCACAGTATTCTTGGCTTTGTTCGATTTGTTTCGCCACATATTCCTTAATCGCTGTCCTCACGATTTCAGGAATCGAGCAATTTTCCTCTTTGGCTAGTCTTTTCAGTTGATTTTTCATATCTGAATCCATTAACACTTTGACTTGCTCTGTTAAGGGATGCTCTCTCCCAAAATAGAAGCGATACTTTGTTCCAAAGTCAGGATTTCCACCAGGTCTTGCCATTACTTATTTTTCTTGAACTTTTTCAACGGATTTCACTTATTATAACAGAGTACCCTACTAATTATTCTTCAACCTCAATTCAAGACAACATTGACTGACGGAGAGATAATCTTGACTAATTTACCTGAGAAAATCCTTGATGTTTATCTTCAAGAGTATAATCAACTTAAAACTGAACAAACTGCCCGTATTGGTTTTCGTGACAATCTCCTTTATGTCACTCTAGCAGCACAAGGTGCCATTTTTTCTTTTATATTTCTTCATTATTCAACCAATTCTTTTGGCTTTTATCCACTTTTACTTATTCCCTTTATTTGTTTAATTTTAGGGTGGGCTTACTTGATCAATGATGATAAAATTTCCGAAATCGGCAGATATCTCCGGACCGAATTAAGTGAAAAAATTATTGATTGTACACAGTTTCAACTATCCGAGCAACTACAAACCACTATCAAGGAAAATCTGAAAACTCTCGACAACAGAGATTTATCTAAAATCGAGATCGTTGCAGCTTTTGGATGGGAAGTTTTTCATAGAAGTGATCAACGCCGTCAACGTCGCAAAATACAAAATTTTTTCATTGATGAATTTACTTTTGTCATTTCTGGAATAGGGAGCTTAGTGGCTTTTTGGTTTTTGGTTTCTCCACTTCACTGGATGATTCTCTCATTCTCCCTTATTCAACTCTTGTTCTTAATTATTCTAGCTGTAGAAATATTCCTCTATGCTGACTTCGATTTTGGCAAATAGTATCATTAACCCTTTGCGCTACTCGGAACCTTGGGCGAAACTTAAGATAACCCAAAAACTCAAGTCCTTGGCGATCTCACATTAGGCCAACGATCCGCCTGCGGATCACGCAAAGCCAGCGCGCAGGATAAAACCATGTTTCCAAACAGAAAGATCACGGTAAAATCTTAGAATGAACCTCGTTTGTGTCTATGACCCACCTCCCTGATGATGAACCACGAAATAACCCTAAAACAGCCCAAGAGCATTCAGGAACGGGGAATAATGTGGGCAGAGACAAGAACCGAGAAGACACTCAGGGGGACAACATTGAAGCACAAGAAGCATTCAAATTTTGTACGCTAGTTTTTCTAAGAAGGGTTGACCCATTTGGTTTATTGTTACTTTGGTTGATGCTCTTACAGCAATTGGATGCTAAGGATGCACAGGGAGAAAGAAACAAGGTAGATCAAAGAGATGCCACCGTATATGGCTATGCTCCTGATGGCAAAGGAAATAACATTGTATCAGGGCAGAGTGTGAGTGGTAATGTTATTAAGATTATTAACTACTATTACCATGAAGATACTCAGATCAACACTGAGGAGAAAGTCGATGAATATATCCCTTGTCCCTACAGAGGTTTATATCATTTCACTCCACAAGATACTGAGT
>JBFRWB010000027.1:0-5490 GCA_051439375.1 Microcystaceae cyanobacterium | reverse complement strand
TTAGTACAAAGATGTAATATTTTGACAGAAACGACGGAAATGCAGGAAAAAATCAAAGATTTAACTTACTATAGTTGGCTTCAAATAGCCTAATTATAACTAGGTTTTATAAGTCGGATTTGGTATTACGTTTTGTTGCAATTATCTCCTTTAGTAAAATAAATATGCTAAGACAAAAATATTATTTTACTAACAAGTAAAATATATAAACTAATGAGCATTTACCAGTAGCTAATGAGCATTTCCTAACTGCTAATAAGCGTTTATCAACAACTAATGAGCGTTTCCTAACAACTAATGAGTGTTTCCTAACAACTAATGAGTGTTCCCTAACAGCTAATGAGGATTGACTAACTTTACATTACAATAATTTAAGAGTTTAAAAGACAATTATGGTTAACACAGGATTACCCGTACCAATGAATCGCATTTTAGAAGAAGCTCGGTTAAAAGTAGCTATAGCTAAAGAGCATCTTAACAGTTTAAGCACTTTTGGCATTAATCAAACATGGATTGATCAATTTGAACAAGAAATTGACACAGCCGTGAGTATTCCTATTTATGAACAACAATTAAGTGAATTAAAACAGCTAACCAGTGCTAAAGATGCAAAATTAACTGAATGTATCGAATGGGGACAGAAATTACGTCTAAGAATTGACCTAGCCAGCAAACAAAAACAACTCACTAATGTTAACTTTCCTAGCAGTCATTGGTCACAAGCACAACAGAATGAATCTAAACTCATTAACCTATTTCCTGCACTCATCGGACTCGCAAAAACCCACGCTAATGTATTAGAAAACTTAGGACAAACTCCGCAAGAAACTAAAACAGGAGAACAACTTTTAGACGATTTAATTAAAGCCAACCAAGCACAAGAAGAATATAAAATTAAACGAACACAAGTCACCTCTGAGCGTCGAGCGGCCTACCGTAAACTATATGATAGAGTAAATACAATTAATCAAGTCGGTAAAATGGTTTATACAAATAACCCATCTGTTGCTTTATTATTTGCCAGTTCATGGTCATTTCAGTGATCAGTTACCAGTGAGCAGTTATTAAGCTAAGACGCATTTAAACTGGGTCTTTGATATTTTAGTACAAATCCTCGTTAAATTAAGAAAAGGTAGGTAACTGTATCAGACGACGACGAGATGTGACTTTATCATCAAAAAGTCGGGGAGGAAGAGAAGGTTGTACAGACTTTTGTACTTTACGCAAGGATTTTAAACTTGTTTGAGGGTTGGGTAAATGGACTGAAATGGGTAGAGAATGGATAGGTTGTTCAATGGAAATGTCGTAAGTATAGGAAATATTAGTGGTAATGTCTGACAACTCTAGGGTATATTGCACAGATTCAAAGGTTTCTTTGTCAGGTTTCGGCATTTCTGTCTGGATAGTTAAGGTTTGACGCTCATAACATTCTCCCTTTACAGTGAGAACTTGAACAATCAGGTCTAGGGTAGTACTTTTAATAGTTTCTGGTAAAGTTAAGGTATGGTGAAACGCAAAAAAGGAGGATTGAGGATTTAAAGGTTGTTGTTGTTGATAAAGACAGTCTTGGGTGAAGGGATCATAGATTTCGTACTGTAAACAGTCAATTTCCTCAGTTCTATTCTCGATTTCAATTTGTCCTGCGATCGCAATAGGTTCTCCCCACCGACGGGTTATTTCTTCTACCTCTAACATCAGATTAACAGTGGGTTCAAGAGAATCAGCAGTTAAGGGTAAAGAAGATGGGTTTTGGGGTAAATTATCCTTATTTTCCTCAATAGGATCTTCTATCTGCAAAGAAAGAGATGCTTGCCAATATTCCCCCCCTAATTCCCCCATCAAATCACTACAGCAATGAATGTCCCAACGTCCCGGATGAAAGTAGGTTACTGGCATAATAACAACATTCCCTTCATCGTTGATCTGTTGATGATAGCGATAGCGTTGAGGATGGGTTGGATGGTGATAATGAACTGTGATATCGATTCCTCGACCATTTTTAAGGAAAGATTGGGCGAGAATACGATATTGAGCCGCCTTAATCTTAATATTAGCCGACTCTAGTGGCTGTAAAAGGGGATTACCTGCTTGTTGAAGATAGAAATTCATCACACCACTGCCTATTAAAATAATGAGCGAATCTAGATCACGCTAGACGAGTCAGATATAAATTTTGTTGCTATGGGGAATGGGACAGTTAAGTGTATAGTGCTTATTTATATCTAGTATGATGCGATTAGTCGGAATTATTCACCTTTCCCCCCAATCGAGTCGGTTGCTGATAAACCTTTTTTAACGTATTAATATCTCTTGTGGAAATAGGAGGTGGGTTGCGAACTTGCGAGAAATAAAGCGCATCTGTTTGAATAGGACTATGACCCCAAATTCCTAACGCATGGCCAAACTCATGACGACTCGCAGAGAAGACAGAAGACTCGCTGAGTTTAGGACTAATTCTCACAGTCATATGATGGGTTAATTTCCTATCTTCTACTTTAAACTCATAAGTGGTCTGAGCAGTTCGAGCGCGAGGAATAATTAATTGGCCAGTTTCAGGATCAATACGAGATCCCAAGGGAGGCGATACTCTCAACACCTCAATATTTGCTGCTTCTGGGGAATTAACAAACGTGAGAGGAAAATAAACCTTCCATTCTTCAATTGTCTGTAAAACAGCATTTGTCCATTGCTGGAAGCGTTTTTCACTAGCGATCGCTTCATCTACGGTTACAGGCTGCTCCACATATACCTTAACGGGAAATTCTGTCCAGAGCAGATACCCTAAAGAAGAGGAAGTAACTTGATCAAAATAATCCCCTGACTCACTGAGATCATGCCATTCTTGTAAAAGTTTGGGTAAAGGGTAAACTTGCAAAGGAGGTAAAGGGGGGTTTTCTGCTAAAATACCCGACAAGTTGATCATCAACAGACAGGTAGTAATTGTAACCAGCAAAAAGTTACGGTAAAGTAGCTTAACCAATTTTTTCATAACGTTATAGCAGTGAATCGTGAACAGTTAGCAACGGTTGGTAGGACAGAAATTTGGTAAGGTTTTTATTATTAAACACCAACGCCTTCATTAACTAATTATGTTTAACCCATCTTTGCTCCATCTTTTACAATTAGTCAGTCCTAGCTTACCCGTTGGAGCTTATAGCTATTCTGAAGGCTTAGAAACTTTAGTCGAAAGAGAAATTATCAAAGATTCCCATACCCTTAAACAATGGCTTTTACACGAGCTTATGTTTGGGACTATTCATATTGAATCAGCTATCATGGTTCGAGGTCATAACGCTACGTTAAACAATAATCTTGATTTATTAAATCAGTGGAATCAATGGCTATCGGCTGCTAGAGAAACACAAGAATTACGTCAACAAAGTTGGCAAATGGGGCAATCTTTACAAGGATTATTAATCGCATTAGATTCCCAATTCTCTCCGATTTTACAACACATTGAACCGCCGTGCAATTATGCGATCGCCTTAAGCATTGCTTTTGCTATCTGGGAGATTGAGCTATCGGACGCTATCTTAGCGCATCTTTGGGGTTGGATGACAAATTTAGTCAGTGCTAGTATTCGTTTAATTCCCCTTGGACAAACCGAAGGACAACAAATTATTGTAGGATTAAATAACTCTTTACAAGATACTGCTAAATCCATTTTAGACTTAAAAGATGAGGATTTGTTTAGTTGTAGTTGGGGGTTATCTTTAGCAAGTATGAATCATGAGACTTTATATACTCGATTGTTTCGTAGTTAAAAGATAGGTTAGATTTTGTTTCTTAACCCAACCCATTAAAAAGATAGTTAATCGTAGAAAGTAAAGCACAAAAATTAGTGATTCTGCACAACGAGAGAACAAAACTGTTAGATTCCTTTAAATCCTGTATTCGGTGTTAATTCCTTAGCCATCGGTTTAGTCTTGCGTCGAATCCCAATCTGAGTAATAATAATCCCAAGAAGAATCACAACTCCCCCAATATATTGAGCTTGGCTAGGGACTTCCCCTAAGATTAAAAAAGCAGCAATGATACTAGCAACAGGCGTTAAAGCATTAACCAAAGAAACTTCTGAACCACTGCTATTTCTTACCCCTTGTAACCATAATAATTGACCAAACACCACTAAAACCAAACTATAAAATAACATCCATTGCCAAAGAAAGGGAGAAAAAGCATCTTGAAAATGTTCTAAACCAAATAACTGAACCGCAATAATAAAAAAAGCAACCGTGCTAAAACTGGTTTTAATAATATTAACCAAACCCAGTGGAATATGCTTCAAACGACCTTGATCAACAATCGTATTAAAAGCTTGAATAGTCGTTGCAATTAAGACTAAAATACTTCCTAACCCCAAATCTGGCTGAACCCCCGCCATCGCTGCTTGGTTAGATGGATCTTGTAAAATAACTGTTAATATTACCCCCATTAGAGAAGTTACTGCACCCACAACAATCCATTTATTAATCTTTTCTTTTAAGAAATAGACCGACAATGCTAAGGTTAAAGGAGACTTAACTTGACTAACCAAAATAACATTATTGACCCCAGTTTTCTCTAATGCAGTAAAATATAAAGAGGGAACTAATGCGCCAGCCAAAACAGCGATCGCAATTAACCCAATCCATTCTACTCTAGTTAACTGTTGCAATTGTCGAAGTAAGCTTTTGCGTCCATAAATGACCAAAAAAGCGATTAAAGCAACCACATTTCCAATGAATAATACATTACAAAAAGAAATAGGATTACGACCATCTACTAAATGGTTACTTCCTAATTCTACTAAGCGACGGGTAACAGGACTTGCAGTGGAAAGAATTAAAGCAGCAATAATGAGGATATAACGACCATTTAAGAAATTAAGCATACTTTATAAAGCAATAAGTAAGTTGCTGATGATTATACGATAAATGATAGGGAGATGGGGAGAAACAGCTTTTCAAGAATCTGTGCCAATATATAAAAGTAAGGTGCATTACTCTTCGTGTTTTGCAAATTATAGGATTAGCGCACCGCCTTGCCGATCTCTGCGAGATCGCACTTTTCCCAGTAATAAGTTATGATATTAACATTAGCTATTTTCAGAAGTCTTTTAACTCTGAATTGGGGTAATTGACTAAGATAAGGAGTAAATGACTATTATGCCTGATGTTTTATTAAAAACAGGTGAATTAATTGAAGTTCCTGAAGAAGAGATGTTATCTTTCCTTCAAGAAAATCGAGATTTAATTCAAGATAGAGTTTCCCCTCGTGAAAGGGTAACATTAAAATCAGCAGAAGAAAGTTTTCGTCAAGGGTGGTATGAAGCGATGACAGAAAATACTTTTCCTCTGTCTCAACTTTGGGATGGAATTGATGCAGAATGAATCAAAGTCTGTTCAAATTTTAGTTACTCCTGAGTTTAAAAAGAGTTTAAAAACATTATCAAAGCATTATCGTCATATTCGTTCCGATGTTCAACCCATTATTGATCAGTTACAATTA
>JBFRWB010000026.1:0-2865 GCA_051439375.1 Microcystaceae cyanobacterium | reverse complement strand
TTCAATCTGTGCCTTTAATAATGCCTTGGCCAGAGAAAAATGTACGTCATGTATCTGATCTCAAAATTGATCCATCAGGTGCAATATTTATTAGTTCAGCAATGGATACAGGAGATGATGGTCCTTTTGCCTCTGCTTTTTATCTAGCAGGGACGTTGCAGGTTCAATCTGATCAAACTTCTTTGATTCGCAGTGAAAATCCTGTTCCCCTTCTTCGTTTTCACTATCAGAAGGTAGAAGCATTTGAGTTCTTGAGAGGAGAAAACGGTGGCTTAATTTTTGGAACAGATGATGAGAATTTTGGCGCTTCTGTGTATTTAACTTGGTAGAAAAGTTAACCTTAACTTATGGTGATCAGCAAAACTTATGATTTGTAGGATAGGTTAGGCACGCAGATAGCGTTTAGAGGAACTTTATAAACGCATGATGTGTACCGTAACCCATCACCAACTAATTGTATTCTTTGAGACACTTTCCACCATCGTGTCCGATTTGATTGGTTTTCTAACCGAACCGAAAATTGTACGGTTTTCCTCCCTTGTCTGCTTTGCCCCCTTGTCCGTTAAAATCGCTGTCATTAGGCATGATCATCATTGTGTAACCCTGACTTTAAAAATAACTAATGACATTAGCACCAAACCAGCCGAACACAGAAGAAATAACAGCAGATTTCGCACTATCAGAGATCGAAAAGCAGTTTAATTGGCAAGAATGCTGGTATCCTGTGACTTTTACCCAAGACTTCCCCAAAGATCGTCCTTATGGTTTCTCGTTATACGATGAACCTTTAGTATTATTTACGAATAAGGATGGCAAGCTAATCTGTCTTCAGGATCTCTGTCCCCATCGTGCAGCTAAACTCTCAGATGGAGAGATCATTGATGGCAAAATAGAATGTTCTTATCATGGTTGGCAGTTTGGTGATCAAGGTCAATGTTTACATATTCCACAATTGCCAGAAACGACTAAAATTCCAGTAGCTGCTTGTGTCAAATCCTATCCTGTGGCTGAAGTTCAAGGAATGATTTGGATTTGGACGGGAACACCAGAAAAAGCTGATCCAAACAATATTCCAACCGTTGCTGATTTAGATGATCCTGCCGTGATTAGCTCGGATTTTATGATGAATGTTCCTTACGATCAAACCTTTTTTCTTGAGAATATTGTTGATCCTTCACATCTTTTTATCAGTCATAGTGAGACATGGAAGATGAAAGAACTGGCTCAACCTTTAGAGATGGAAATTATTAGAGTATCAGTTGAAGGAATTGAAGGGAGATATTGTCTAACCAAAAGCCCTAATAAACATTGGACAAGCTTAAATTTTATTGCTCCTAATTTAGTGACCTATAGAAATAAAACTCCACAACGTATTGGGGGGGCTGCCCTTTATTCTTTACCATTAGGTAAGGGTTATTGTCGCATAATAGTTAGAAACTATAATAATACTCCAAATTGGCAAGTTAAATTACAACCTCGCTGGTTTGAGCATTGGTTTAGAAATAAGTTTTTGGAAGAAGATCTATCTCTTGTGGTAGGACAACAAGTACAAACCAATCGTTTACAAAAGAGCCTCAAAGAACTCTATTTACCCCTCAAAACATCAGATATTTTAGTGGTTGAATACCGTAAATGGTTAGATAAGTATGGAGCATTATTACCTAGTTATCAAGGTTATGAAACATCTCATAATATTGATTATCAATCAGTAGAGATGGGAACTCGGTTAACTCGTCATACCCAAATTTGTAGCTCTTGTAATCAAGCTTATGAAAATACTAAGAAGATCAAAAAAATATTGATTGGACTTGCGATTATTTTAGGGGCGCTCGCCTTGATTTTAGAGCATTCTTGGGTTGAATATCTTGTCGTGACTGCTTCTCTGTTATCCGTTGCCTTAGCAGTTGTCGCTGAACAAGTTAAAATCAAGTTTGAGCGTGGCTATACTCGTCATTCCAGTGACAAGTAACCAGCTACCAGTTACTAACGCCTGAAAGTTGATAGCTTGAAGATTGTAAAGACTTTTTGAAAAAGTAGGCTTAAAACCCTTTGTCTCGGTCATTGTGAGGGGGAAGACAGGGAAAAGGGAGTAGGTATTTATCCTTCTCACACTCCCCACACCTCCCTTAATAAAAATTTTCTATTCTTTTAAACCATTCCTGAAAAGTTATGGCTATCATGGAAGTATAGTAAAAGCTGCGATCTCCTATGCTATTACATCCTGCTAATTTTCTCTACTGGACGCTCATTTTTATTGGCGCTGTCTTCTTTCTGTTAGTCATTTTTTCAGGTGGAGGAGATGACGACATAGACCTGGGGGCAGATGCAGACTTTGAGGTTGATGCAGATATAGATGCAGATATAGATGTAGATGTAGATGTGGAGAGTGATGTTGATACAGATGGGAATGATGAATTTAGTCCTTGGCGGCTATTAAGTTGGATAGGGTTAGGAAAATCCCCTCTCATGATTCTTTTGGGGATTGATTTTAGCAGTTGGGGGATGACAGGCTGGACTTTAAATACAATCTTTTATACCTTTACAGGGCGTATTCCAGATCGATTATTTGGTTTCGGTGGCCTCATCTTAATCATATCTTTGCTCATTGCTATTTTGATCGGAAAACTTCTATCTCATCCCATTGGTAAAATCTTCGCTTCCTTCGGAGAAGATGTCAGTAGCGAGCGCTTGATTGGTTGTGTGGGTAAAGTTTGTTCAGGAAAATTACCCTATTTAAAAGAGGGAAAAATTGGTCAAGTGGATGTCTATGATACGGCAGGCAATTTAGTTAGTATCAGCGCTGCTTTACCCCATTGGGTAGAGGTTATTCCCCATCGAGGAAGCCAAGTGTTAATTATTGAAAAA
>JBFRWB010000025.1:0-21889 GCA_051439375.1 Microcystaceae cyanobacterium | reverse complement strand
TTTGATGAGAGATTGGGTAGAGGCATTAATGAGACTCAATAGCAATAAGCTTTCTTTTTATCAAAGGGGGCAACGGGCTATGAGCATTATACAGCAAGCTGTTTAGCCACATCGTCACCCCGTCAGAGGCAAAAGTCACTCATTCAAACATTTTGCTGTGCTAGATAATGGCCAGACTTTCAGAGATCACAAATGTCCAACACCTGAATGGGTAGGGCTTTATTGTGTTATTAATTTTGCTTACCGACTTAAAATCTGAAGTTGTACCCCATTATCTCTTTCATAAAGTTTAATAATAGGAAAGTCTAATTTTTTATTTTTCTCAGGTAATGCAGGAAAGATATAAAAATAACCATTCCCTTGGGTTAGGAGTCTCCAAACTCTTTTTTGTTGTGTATTCTCTTTCCTTGTTAGTTCTTTTCCCCTTATATTATTATAAAGTTCTCTATCCCCAATAATTCGCAGGGTGGGGGAATATTCATTATCTAAAGGGTTATCAAATTTTCTGCCCAAGGATGAACTTTCTGGGACAATTACGGTAATAATAGGTAAGGTTGAGGTATCATTTACCGCGTCTAGCCAAGCATCTTGTTCTCCTTTCCATTGTGCTAACAGAAACAGTAAGAATAATAAGCAGGAAATGATAATTAGTTCGTCAAAGAGAGATAGTAAAAACTTTAAAGAGGTTAAATGATTAGAATTTCTGTTAGGAAAATATTGATTAAATAATCGAGATAGTTTTCCTTGACAAAATTGTAAGAGTTTAAGACTTCCTAGAATTAAAATAAGGGTAATAATAAAGCCAAAAATTGTTCTCAAAACCGTTAAAGAACTACCAAATAATGCTTGAAAGGCTGCTAAATAAAAAGATTCAAGGGGTAAATTCAAGCTAGTAACTTGTAGATGAAAGAAGCCAAAATATGCCCAACGGTAAATCCATCCTGTAAAATAGAGGCCAGCCGCAACTAAGGCGATTAAACTGACTAATTTACTTAAGGGATTAAATTCAGGAGGGGTTTGAGAATCTGTCATGAAAGGAATGTTATTAATGCTATTAGGATTAATTTTAATCCCTATGGGGACACAAGAGGAGTCTCCTATTTTTGCAGCTACCCGACTCTCTAAGAATGATAGGGAGAAAATAACACAGATAACTGATAACTTGGTTATGCTTCCGAATCAAAAAATAGCTATTAAACAGACTCAGCAAATTCTAACCGTTAGTGTTCCCGAATTAGGGACTGTTTATCTCAAAAATAAGAAATCTTATTCAGGAAAGTTAACTGCTTTTAATACTCAAAGTTTAACGCTTTCAGAAGATGGATTTTCTCAAAGCTTTTTACTTAAAGATATTGAAAAAGTGGATTTTTCCTTAGAGACTGTTTGGATAGAAACAGAAGAAGAAATCAGAAGACGTTTACCCATTCGGGGGGTAGCTATCCCTATTGATAAGATTCCCTTAACTGGATTAAAGTTAGAGAATTCTTTGATTACTGCTACGGTTAATCTATCTCATTTAACTTCTACTCAATTTGACAAGTTAACAAAAGACCCTGATAAAGTTAAGGTAATTAATACAATTATCTTTGAGGGAGATAAAACCTTAACCATTAAGATTGTTAATTCTAAATGATATTAAACTCGCTGAAAATAACCTAATCTTGTAAGGGTGCAGATGTTTACGCCCAAAGGTATATAATAAAAAAAATTCATTACAAATAATCCTCAAACTCATCTAACGGTTTATCCTGTGAATCACATCTTGTACTTTCCTCGACACCCGCCTTGAAATCAATTTCAAGGCTAATCAATACCGTTCAATAAATTGAACTAGAAGTCCTCATATATTAGTAAAGTCTGAGTCATCTTTCTCTATCTTCCCGAATTAATTCTGTACTGTCTAACCAGTCAGTTATTGGACGTTGTTGACGACGTTGATCAATTTGTGCTTGCAATTGAGGGACAGCTTTACATCTTTCTTCCCAAGTGGGATCAGTTTCGGGAGAAATAAGTAATTTTAGCGGTTTTTGGGGTTGATTAACTGCTTCTTTTAAGATAGAAAGGATTTGCTCATTGATAGATTGATTATGTTTTTGAGCGAGTTGTTCGAGTTGTTCAACTAATTCATCAGCAAGGTTTTCTAAGGTTAAGGTAGCCATTGTGGGAATGTGCGAATTTAGCATCTCTTTAATATTGTAGGGTGAAAACTGCGATCGCCAAAGTCAACACCCTAGTTCACAACTGCAATATTCTTGTAGGGGCGCAAACCTTGCGCCCTCTGAACTGTAATTTCCAAGTTAAAACCTTGACTTTCCGAGTTCCCAACTCCATTATCCGAGTTCCGAACTACAATTTTTCACCTTTTTTGTGGAACATTTCACCTCTGAAGTAAAACTGATATCTTGTATCTATCATCTAGACCGCCCTGCAATAAATTGCTATTGGCTGATAGGTATCGTTATCTAAAGATAACTTGAAAGTAGATAGAGTGCGTTTTTTAGTTCAATTTATTGAACGCTATTTGTTAGCCTTGAAATTCATTTCAAGGTGGGTTTTGGGGATGATGCAAGATGTGAGTGAAACCTTCACCCTTTTTGGCACAACAATTAACCTTGAATTATAATTATTCATAATTCATAATTTATAATTCATAATTAGAATGCGATTCTCTGCCCTTAATGCCTTATTTTTATGGTTATCGGTGTCTGTCTCCGTTGCAGCAGAAAATTCTTTAACTCCCACCCTATATGAGTTAGACTTAGACACGCCACCTCAGTTATCGCAGGAATTACCCTTAAAACAAATTATTGCTCAGAATATCCCTAAAAAAGCACTGGTTATCGGCAATGGTGCATATTCAGAAGCAAGATTAAAGAATCCCGTTAATGATGCGAATGCTGTGGCTAAGGCGTTGCAAGACTTAGGGTTTGATGTCAATGCGCCGACTAATCTTGATTTACGGCAAATGGACGCAGAAATCGAGCGTTTTGCTCAGGAATTAACCGAGGGTGGGGTAGGAGTCTTTTATTATGCAGGCCATGGAGTACAGGTAAACAGCGAAAATTATCTGATTCCCTTGGATGCTGAATTAGACTATGAGAACGATGTGAAATATGATGCTGTTCCTTTGGGTAAGGTAATAAATGCGATGGAAGCAGCGAAAACGAAGGTTAATATTCTGATTATAGATGCGTGTCGGGATAACCCGTTTTATCGTCGGTGGGGAAGTCGTAGTCGGGGGTTAACCACAGTGAGAGGGTTAGAGGATGTGGAAGCAACACAGGGATGGGTTATAGCCTTTGCGACTGCGCCGGGGGATGTGGCAGAAGATGGCTGGAATTCAGATCATTCTCCTTTTACTTATCATTTATTGCGTCATTTAAAGAATCCTAATCAGGATGTGATCTTGATGTTGCGAGATGTGAGAAATGATGTCTTAGCAGTGACAAATAATGAACAAAGACCTTGGGTAAGGGAGTTTTTGACTGAATCCTTTTATTTTAATCCAGTAGCGGTTAATCCTACCCCTCGTCCTCAACCCTTACCTTCTCCGTCTCCTCAACCTACCACAGCAAGAGTAACCCCTCCTTCACCTTCTCCCTCTCCTATCAAACCTCCTGCAAATAATACTCCTCTCATTTCGAGAGCAACTAATGTTGATTACACACCACTGCGAGAGTTATTGCAAGCAGGAAAATGGAAAGAAGCTGATCTACTAACATGGAATTTAATGTTAGCAGCAGCAAAGCGAGAAGATGAGGGATGGTTAGACAGAAACTCGTTAGAGAACTTTGCTTGCGAGGACTTGGCTATTATGGATCAAGAATGGAAGGATACTTCTAATGGTAAGTTTGGGTTTGGAATACAAAAAAAATTATGGCAAGAAGTGGGTAGTCCAAAATGGAATGATCCGAGAGAGGCATGGCGGCGACTATATATTAGACTAGGATGGAAGACAGGAACGGAATATGAGTGGACAGGATACGTGGCATACAATAACCTGACGTTTAACCCTCAAAATGCCCCAGAAGGACACCTCCCGCGTGCGTTTTTGGCGATATGGGAAGTGTGGGGGGGGGGAGTGTGGGGGAAGATAATTGGAGTATTCTTTTCTCGCACTGCGACTTGTAAATTGTCAGAATCAGGATTCACGGGATTAAAGGATTTTCAGGATTGATTGAATTATCAATTACCAAAGTCATTGCGAATGTAGCGAAGCGGTTGGGAAGCAATCTTAAGTCTTCTAAATTATGAATTATGAATTATGAATTATAAATTATGAAAATTAACCTATTGTCAGAATCAGGATTTACTGGATTAAAGGATTTTCACCGATTACTTTTATTAAGGGTAATAGAGCAACCTTTTGATTTACATAATCATAGTCTATCAAATAATCACATAAATCATAGTTTAGACTAACAGGAAGAAAAATTTAATTTTTGACTCGTGCTAGGATAAAATAAGCGTATATACAATAAAGTATATGCTTTGATCATGAAATTTGAATGGGATGATAACAAAAATCGGGCTAACATTTCTGCTCGCAAAGCCAACAAAGACGTTATGAACAAGGAAAACTTTTCACCTGATCTATCGTTAGGAGAACGAGAAAAGCGACTATTAGAAATGTCTGATAAAGAGATTGACTATTCTGATATTTCACCTTTAGACGAAGATTTTTTTAATCATGCTCAGTTGGTTAACAGACAGCCAAAAACTGAACCAATTAACCTGATAATTGATACAGAAGTGTTAGAATGGTTTCGTTCACAGAATAAGGAATATCAAACTTTGATCAATGATGTATTGCGAACTTATGTAACTCATCAAAAAGGAGAATTAAAGAAATAAATATTAGCAAAAATAATCCTACACATCGCTTAGGAGTTAATTATTGTGGCTACTTTAACCATTGATTTCCCCGATAATCAATATCTTCGCTTAAGAGGAATAAATCAAGGATAGCTATGAAAATTGCTATAATCTTATTACCTTAGCCCTTAATCTTACAATAACTATGCTCCAAAAAATACCAGCTAGAACTAAAAAGCTATATGACCAAGACTATCAACTATGGTTAAATAATACCTTGATACAGCTTCGTAATGGCCAATATACAGAAGTTGACTGGGAAAACTTATTAGAGGAAATAGAAAGCATGGGAAAAAGAGATAAACGAGCCTTTAAAAGCTTATTAACTCGCTTGTTTGAGCATCTTTTAAAATTAGCTTATTGGGAGTCCGAAAGAGACTATAATCAAGCAGGATGGGAAGGAGAAATTGACAATTTTAGAGTTCAACTCGAAGATTTACTCATAGATAGTCCCAGTTTAAAACTTTACCTCAGAGAAATTTATGATAAATCTTATCAAGATGCCGTGAGAATTACCGCCAAAAAAACTCAGCTTGCTCCTGATACGTTTTCCACTACTCCAATTGCCAATCTAGAGCAAATCTTAGACAAAAATTGGCTACCCAACAGACAATAAGATAATCAACCCTAGTTAATATTCGCTGTAATCTCTGTCCAAGGATCAGTTTATAAACTGTTTACTCTTAACGCTTAAATGCTTCCTTTTACTATTAAGATTTAACTCCTTTAAACTCATATCAAGTTAATAAATCATCCATGACAGGTAATCCATCCACATTAATAGAAAAAGCCACCTTTGGCGCAGGTTGTTTTTGGCAAGTAGAAGCAGCCTTTCAATCCCTTAACGGTGTCATTAAAACCTCAGTCGGCTATATGGGAGGACATTTTCCTAATCCCAGTTATTTAGACGTTCTATCAAGAATTACAGGCCACGCCGAAGTGGCACAAATTGAGTACAATCTTCAACAAATTTCCTACGAAAAACTATTAGAAACCTTTTGGTCAATTCATGATCCCACCCAATTCAATAGACAAGGGGCTGATAGAGGAGAACAATACCGTTCCGTTATCTTTTATCATAATTCATCACAAGAACAAATCGCCCGACAATCCAAGCAACAATTAGAGCGATCGCAACGTTATCAAAAGCCCATCGTAACGCAAATTTGTCCCGCCTCTGACTATTATTTAGCCGATGAATCTCATCAACAATATTTAGCAAAAAAGCGACGTTTCAGTTAATAGTTAACAGTGACTATAGCAGATGACCGCTCTTTCTTATAAAGCTTATTAACGTGATTTGTCATGCACCTCGTATCTACATTTATCGAAACAATAGGGTTTTAAACCTTGCCTTTTAAGGCGAAAAGTTTTTGGAACGAGGTATAAATATAAATCCTTGTTACAAAAACAACTTCCGACTTCATACTTCTTCAAGGGGATGAACTTTCAAAATTATGATTAAATCCCTTGACATTAGGCACTTAGCCCCTTATGATGGGTGGTTGTGACTGAAAAAAGAAAGAGCTTCAACCTCTCAATCCCTTTCAAGTTACCACCAAGGCAATGCGCCGCTACAAGATACTGAGGTATTTATCCCTTAAATTCCTTAAGTCTTCGTAGCAACGAAGGCAAACTTAGCTTAATTGGCTAACCTTCAAATTTCTACAAAACCCTTGTTATCAAGCACGGATGCAACTATCCGTCATCCTTGAATGTGCAAGGTCGTAGAACGATGTAATCCCTTTAATTTACTAAGAGGAAAAACACCCGTGTCAATAGGTATCCTTGGTACAAAGCTTGGCATGACACAAGTATTCGACGGCGAAACTGGTTTATCCATTCCTGTCACCGTAGTTCAAGCAGGCCCCTGTACCATCACCCAAGTTAAAACCACCGACACCGATGGCTATAACGCTATTCAAATCGGTTACGAAGAAGTTAAAGAAAAAGCCCTAACCAAACCAGAATTAGGGCATCTGAGCAAGGTTAACGCTTCCCCCTTGCGTCATCTCAAAGAATATCGCGTCGAAGAAACTGCCCCTTATCAAGCAGGAGAAACCGTCAAAGCAGACCTTTTCAGTGCTGGTGACATTATCGACGTATCAGGAAAAACCATCGGACGAGGCTTCGCCGGTTATCAAAAACGTCATAACTTCAGACGAGGTTCAATGACCCACGGTTCTAAAAACCATCGTCTTCCGGGGTCAACAGGAGCAGGAACAACCCCCGGACGCGTCTATCCCGGTAAACGGATGGCAGGACAATACGGCAACAAACAAATTACCGTTCGCAAGTTAACCGTGGTAGAAGTTGACGCAGAACGCAACCTACTACTCATCAAAGGGTCAGTTCCCGGTAAGCCCGGTGCGTTGTTAAATATTACGCCTACCAAAAAAGTTGGAAAATAGAGAATTCCCTTTCTCTCCTTCGTTAATCATCTAGTATAGCTAAGAGAAAACAGAAAAATGGTTAATTGTGTTGTAAAAAATTGGCAAGGGGAAGACGCTGGTGAGGCGACCCTAGAATTAAAAGTTGCCAAAGAAGAAAGCCAGACCCACATTTTGCATCGAGCAGTAGTTCGTCAACTGGCAAATGCCCGTCAGGGAACGGTTTCTACCAAAACTCGCTCCGAAGTCCGAGGTGGTGGTCGTAAACCGTGGCGACAAAAAGGAACAGGACGGGCGCGGGCAGGTTCTAACCGTTCTCCCCTCTGGCGAGGCGGTGGTGTCATCTTTGGACCCAAACCCAGAGATTTTAACATCAAAATGAACCGTAAAGAGCGTCGTTTAGCCCTAAGAACCGCTTTAATGGGTCGAGTCGAAGACCTAATTGTGGTGCAAAGCTTTGACGCAGACTTACCCCAACCCAAAACCAAAGAATTAGTCTCCGCCCTCAGTCGTTGGGGTGTTGAGAAAGGCGAAAAAGTTGTATTGATTTTAAGCGAAGTTTCCGACAATATTCGGCTTTCTGCTCGTAATATTCCGACTCTGCAACTGTTAAGAGCCAATTGTATCAACGTCTATGACCTTTTAAATGCCAACAAGATTGTTGTTACCCCCGAAGCATTAACCAAAATACAGGAGGTCTATAGCGATGAGAACTAGCGAACGTGACTTAATTGACTATGTGGTTCAGCCGATTATTACTGAAAAAGCCACCTTTTTGATGGAAGACAACAAATACGTCTTCGATGTTAACCCTAAAGCCACTAAACCCGAAATTAAAGCCGCCATTGAAACCCTATTCGATGTAAAGGTGGTGAAAGTTAATACCCTTAATCGTCCCCCGAAAAAGCGTAGAGTGGGTCGATTTATCGGTAAGAAGCCCCATTATAAACGAGCCATTGTCACCTTAGCTGAAGGGGACACCCTCAGAGAAACCTTCTTCCCTGAAACCTAAATTCAGTGATTAGTGGCTACATAATCGGGAATTCATTAATTTATAATTCATAATTTTCCCGAACTTCATACTTCCGACTTCATACTTCCGACTTAATTATTATGGGTATCCGTACTTTTAGACCAATGACACCGGGGACTCGCCAAGCGTCAGTCTCTGATTTCTCAGAAATTACCAAAAGCGAACCCGAAAAATCCCTAACCACCTATAAACATAACCGTAAAGGACGTAATAATCGTGGTGTTATTACCTCCCGTCATCGAGGCGGCGGTCACAAGCGTCTCTATCGTATTATTGATTTTCGTCGGGATAAACGGGATATTCCGGCTAAAGTAGCAGCCATTGAATATGATCCCAACCGCAACGCTAGAATTGCCCTGTTATTTTACCAAGATGGTGAAAAACGCTATATCTTAGCCCCTGCCGGTATCTCTGTAGGAGATGTCCTCATTGCGGGTAACTCTGCCCCCTTTGAAGTGGGGAATGCTATGCCTCTCAGTCGAGTTCCCTTGGGAACAGAGGTTCACAACGTTGAATTAACGGCTGGCCGAGGCGGTCAAATGGTACGAGCAGCCGGAGCATCTGCCCAAGTTGTGGCAAAAGAAGGCAATTATGTCACCCTAAAGCTACCGTCTAAGGAAGTCCGCATGGTGCGTAAAGAATGCTATGCAACCATTGGACGGGTCGGTAATATTGAAGCCCGTAACGTCACCTTGGGTAAGGCAGGAAGAACTCGCCATCGTGGAAAACGCCCCCATGTTCGAGGAAGTGTAATGAACCCCTGTGATCACCCCCATGGCGGTGGAGAAGGCCGGGCTCCCATTGGTCGAAGTGGCCCCGTTTCCCCTTGGGGTAAACCTGCCTTGGGCGCAAAAACCCGCCATCATAAGAAAGCCAGTAACAAGCTGATTGTTCGTCGTCGTAATGGTTAAATCCTGAGAATATTATGAGTCGTTCCCTAAAAAAAGGACCCTTTATTGCTGACAGCCTTCTGTCCAAAATTGAAAAACTTAACGCCGCTAATAAAAAGCAAGTCATTAAAACTTGGTCACGGGCTTCTACCATTATTCCTGACATGGTAGGTCATACCATCGCTGTTCATAACGGAAGACAACACGTTCCTGTCTTTATTTCTGAGCAAATGGTGGGACATAAGTTAGGGGAATTTGCCCCCACCCGAACCTTTAGAGGCCACGCCAAAAGCGATAAAAAAGCTGGTCGTAAATAAAAGTGTTGTAGGGGCAGATTTTTAAAGGGATTACGGCTAATGCCCAGAAATTACTGTTTAACCTGCCCATTTAGTAAACAGTAGCTTTAACACCTGATGCCCTAAACCTGACACCTAACACCAGACACCTGAGTTAAAACAATGGCAATAGAATTAGATACCTCCCAAGAAACCAAAGCGATCGTCCGTTATGTGCGAATGTCCCCCTCTAAAGTCAGACGGGTTCTCGACCAAATTCGGGGACGTTCCTACCGTGAAGCTCTAATTATCCTCGAATTCATGCCCTATCGTGCCTGTGAACCCATCACTAAGGTGCTGCGGTCTGCGGTGGCTAACGCTTCCCATAACGAAGGCTTAGAACCAGCGAGTCTTTATATCAGCCAAGCTTACGCCGATATGGGACCGAGTTTAAGACGATATCGCCCTAGAGCGCAAGGACGGGCTTATCAAATTCGTAAACCCACCTGTCACATTACCATTACCGTTGCCCCCGAAATGGGTGGGTAAAGAGAATGAAGAATGCAGAATGAAGACATTCTTGCTCACTTCTTACTTTTTCCTGAATCTTCTGAACTTCTGTAACTCCTGAACTCCTACTATTCAAAAAAATGGGACAAAAAATACATCCAACGGGCTTTCGTCTCGGCATTACCAAAGAGCATAAATCTTGCTGGTTTGCCGATAAGAGACAATATCCCGAACTGCTCAAAGAAGACCTTAAAATTCGTACCTATGTCGAAAATAAACTGAGTAATGCAGGAATTTCCGACATTCGTATCGAACGAAAAGCCGATCAAGTCGACCTCGCCATTCATACCGCTCGTCCGGGGGTTGTAGTTGGTCGAGGCGGTAAAGGCATTGAAGAACTACGCCTCGGACTACAATCTGAACTCGGTGAACAAAGACAAGTCCGCATTAACGTGGTTGAAGTAGCCAGAGTTGACGCTGATGCCACTCTAATCGCCGAATATATCGTTCAACAGCTAGAAAGACGGGTTTCCTTCCGTCGAGTGGTTCGTCAAGCCATCCAACGAGCAGAACGAGCAGAAGTCAAAGGCATCAAAATCCAAATTAGCGGTCGTTTAAACGGGGCAGAAATTGCTCGAACCGAGTGGACAAGGGAAGGACGAGTTCCCTTACATACCCTACGGGCAGACATTGACTACTCTTACCGTACCGCTAAGACCATTTACGGCATTTTAGGGATTAAAGTGTGGATCTTCAAAGGTGAAATCATCCCCGGACAAGAAGAAGAAGCCGCAGCCCCCAGTCCCACCCCTCGTCGTCAACGCCGTCGCCAACAATTTGAAGATCGCTCTGACGAAGGGTAAGGGCAGGTATGCTTGCGCCCAAATAACAGTAAGCAGTAAACAAGTTGAATAAAGAATGACCAAAATTCACAAAATTCAACTGATAACTAATAACTGATAACTGATAACTGAAATGTTAAGTCCTAAAAGAACAAAATTTCGTAAACAACAGCGAGGGCGGATGCGAGGGTTATCCCATCGGGGAAGTACCCTTAATTTTGGCGACTATGGCCTACAGGCCACCGAACCTTCTTGGATCACCTCTCGTCAAATTGAAGCCGCCCGACGTGCCATGACTCGCTATATTCGTCGGGGTGGAAAAATTTGGATTCGGATCTTTCCTGATAAACCCGTTACCATGCGTCCAGCAGAAACCCGTATGGGATCTGGGAAAGGCGCACCCGAATATTGGGTAGCAGTGGTCAAACCGGGCAGAATGATGTTTGAGATGAACGGTGTCTCTGAAGAAATTGCCCGTGAAGCCATGCGTTTAGCCTCCCAAAAACTGCCCATTAAGACCAGATTTATCACCAAAAACGACGACCCAGTTTAAAAGGTATGAGGTTTTTCTTCTTTGTATGAAAACCAGCAAACCAGCAAACCAGCAAACCCGAAACCAGCAAAAATGTCTTTCCCAAAAATTGCCGATGCGAGAAACCTCAGTGATGAGGAATTAGCCGAAGAAATTCTCGCCACCAAGCGAAAACTATTTGACCTGCGCTTACAAAAAGCCACCCGTCAACTAGAAACCCCCCACGAGTTTAAACACAACCGTCACCGTTTAGCCCAACTGATGACCGTTGAAGGGGAACGCCAACGGGCTGCTGCCCAAGCAGAAACCAGCGAAACAACGGAAACAACCGCCCCCCCTGTTACAGAGGAATAAAAAATTATGGCTGTTAAAGAAAGAGTGGGCGTAGTGGTTAGTAACAAAATGGATAAAACCGTAGTGGTTGCCATTGAGAACCGTAGCCGTCACCCCAAATATCAAAAAATCGTCGTTAACACCAAAAAATATAAAGTCCACGACGAAGATAACCAATGCAAAGAAGGCGATCGCGTGCGTATTAGAGAAACCCGTCCCCTCAGCCGCACTAAACGCTGGACAGTCGCCGAAATCTTAACCACTTGAATTCGACGAAGCTTTGAAACCCTGATTGTAGCGAAATCAAAAAACATAGGTTCAACTTCAGGGAATTAACGAACTAAAAACTCCGAACTCTGAACCCTGAACCCATCCTTAGTCCTTAACCCCTGAGTAACGACCGTGATTCAACAGGAAACCATGCTAACTGTGGCAGATAATAGCGGCGCACGAAAATTGATGTGCTTGCGAATTCTCGGCAAAGGGAATTGTCGCTATGGACATATCGGCGATACCATTGTCGCCGTTGTTAAAGATGCCCTCCCCAATATGCCCGTCAAAAAGTCCGATGTGGTTCGTGCGGTGATTGTTCGTACCCGCCATCCCGTACAGCGCAAAAGCGGCATGACCATTCGCTTTGACGATAATGCAGCCGTCATTATTAACCAAGATGGAAACCCCAGAGGAACAAGGGTTTTCGGACCCGTAGCCCGGGAACTACGGGATAAAAGCTTCACCAAAATTGTATCCCTTGCCCCGGAGGTGATTTAGATGAGTAAGAAAAAAGCCCCCAAACGCTTTAAAGTCCACGTTAAGAAAGGCGATACCGTCCAAGTCATAGCGGGACGAGATAAAGGAAAAGTCGGGGAAGTGTTAAAAGTGATTCCTAAAACCAGTCAAGTAGTGGTAGAAGGGGTCAACATTAAAACAAAACACGTTAAACCCACCTCTGAAGAGGAAAAGGGACAAATTACGACCTTTGAAGGTCCGATTCACAGTTCTAACGTGATGGCCTACTCGGAAAAAGAAAAAGTCGCCAGCCGTATTTCTTATACCTACACCGAAGAGGGTAAAAAAGTACGGATGCTCAAGAAAACAGGCGAAATCATAGATAAGTAAGGGATAAGGTGCTAGGTAAAAAAGTGAGGTTTAAAACCTAGAACCAGCAAACCTGAAACCTAGAACCAGCAAACCTTTTAATCCTGACCAAGCCCAGGAAAGCTAAAGAGAAAAACTATGACTCAACGTCTCAAAACCGTCTATCAAGAAACCATTGTTCCCAGACTCAAGGAACAGTTTGGCTACACCAACCTTCACCAAGTCCCCAAGGTGGTGAAAGTAACCGTGAACCGAGGACTCGGTGAGTCTGCCCAAAATGCCAAAGCCATGGAGTCTTCCTTAAGCGAACTCGCCACTATTACGGGTCAACGTCCCGTTGTCACCCGTGCTAAAAAAGCGATCGCTGGCTTTAAAATTCGTCAAGGAATGCCCGTTGGCGTGATGGTGACCCTTCGCTCAGAGCGAATGTACGCCTTCCTCGACCGGTTAATTAACCTTGCTCTCCCTCGAATTCGTGATTTTCGTGGCATTAGCCCCAAAAGTTTTGATGGAAGAGGCAACTATAGCCTTGGGGTTCGCGAACAACTTATTTTCCCAGAAATTGACTACGACACCATTGAGCAAATTCGAGGTTTTGATGTTTCTATCATTACCACTGCTAACACCGATGAAGAAGGTCGAGCATTGCTCAAAGAAATGGGAATGCCGTTCCGCACTAAAGGGGACAGTTAAGCGTTACTCCAAGAAATGAGAAAGTTCCATGGGCTAATTCTTTAAGTATTTACGATTAATTAATCATAATGGCTGCAACTGATACTATTTCTGATATGCTCACCCGCATCCGCAATGCGTGTTCTGTGAGACATCCCACCACCTTTGTCCCAACCACTCGGATGACCCGAAATATTGCCCAAGTTCTCAAAGAAGAAGGATTTATTGAAGGGTTTGAAGAAACAGGGGAAGGGATTCATAAAAAACTGCTCCTAACCCTTAAATATAAAGGGAAAAACCGTCAACCGATTATTAATACTCTGCAACGGGTCAGTCGCCCTGGTTTAAGAGTTTATTCTAATCAGAAAAATCTGCCTAAAGTCCTTGGTGGGATTGGCATTGCTATTATTTCCACCTCCAAAGGCATCATGACCGATAGAGAAGCCCGCCGTCAAAACGTCGGTGGCGAAATTCTCTGTTATGTCTGGTAACAACAGTGAACAGTTAACAGTGAACAAGTTGAGCAAATAGTCAACAAAATTTACTGCATAACTGCTAACTGCTAACTGAGTAACTGCTAACTGATAACTGCTAACTGAAATTATGTCTCGTATTGGTAAAAAACCGATTCCTATACCCAATAAAGTCGAAGTGACGCTGAATGGGTTAAGTGTAAGCGTTAGAGGTCCAAAAGGAACATTAGAACGCACATTACCCTCAAAAGTCACCCTTGAAAAAGAAGGGGATACCATCCAAGTTATCCGAGAAGATGATTCCCGTACCGCCAGAGAACGTCATGGCCTCTGCCGAACCCTCGTGGCAAATATGATTGACGGTGTGGCTAAAGGCTTTGAAAAACGCCTAGAGATCATCGGTGTGGGCTATCGCGCCCAAGCACAGGGCAAAAAATTAACCCTTAACGTAGGGTATTCTAACCCTGTTGTCATGGAGATGCCCGACGGTATCGATGTCAAAGTCGAAAACAACACCCAAGTGACCGTTAGCGGTATCAATAAAGAAGTGGTTGGGAACACCGCCGCCAGAATTCGAGCCGTCCGTCCCCCTGAAGTCTATAAAGGCAAAGGAATTCGCTATCAAGGCGAATATATCAGACGTAAAGCGGGTAAAGCAGGTAAGAAATAATACTAAATCCCCCTTAGAATCAATTATGAAACTCTCTAGAAAGCAACTCACTGCCCGTCGCCATCGGCGAATTCGGCGCAAAATCTCAGGAACACCCGACCGTCCTCGTTTGGCTGTCTTTCGTTCCAACAACCATATCTATGCCCAAGTCATTGACGATGTGGCGCAACACACCCTAGTTGCCGCTTCTACCCTCGACCCTGACTTAAAATCCTCCCTTTCCACGGGGGCAACTTGTGAAGCCTCCGCCGCAGTCGGCAAATTAGTTGCTGAACGAGCAAAAGCAAAGGGCATTGAACAGGTCGTCTTTGACCGAGGTGGTAAACTTTATCACGGTCGTATTAAATCCCTAGCAGACGCAGCCCGTGAAGCGGGTTTAAACTTTTAATAAAGAACGAATTCAGGATTAAACATTATGGCAAAACGTCGCAAAGGTAGTCGTACCAAAGAAAAAGAGACCAACTGGCAAGAACGGGTCATCCAAATTCGTCGGGTCAGTAAAGTGGTCAAAGGGGGGAAAAAACTGAGCTTCCGTGCCATCGTCGTTATTGGCAATGAAAAAGGCCAAGTAGGTGTGGGTGTCGGTAAAGCAGGAGATGTCATTGGTGCGGTGCGTAAAGGGGTCGCTGATGGCAAAAAACAACTCATTGAAGTTAATTTAACCAAAGCTAACTCTGTTACCCATGTTTCCAATGGCATAGCCGGTGGAGCAAGGGTCTTAGTCCGTCCCGCAGCCCCCGGTACTGGGGTAATTGCAGGGGGCGCAGTGCGTACCGTTTTAGAATTAGCTGGGGTACAAAACGTCCTCGCCAAACAACTCGGTTCGAGTAACCCCTTAAATAATGCTAGAGCGACCATTGATGCCTTAGAAAACCAGCGTTCCTTTGCCGATGTCGCAGAAGAACGGGGTGTTCCCCTTGAGCATCTTTACAGCTAGGTTTTTTAGGCGTTCAGGAGTTTAGAAGTTCAGGAGTTCAGAAGAATTTATTATTTCTTTCTCTCACTTTCCACACTTCTTCATAACACCTAAAACCTGACACCTCAAAGTCAAAAGTCAAAAATAGGAGAATCCCTAATACCTGATACCTAACATACCTAACACTTAACACCTAATCATGAAATTACACGAATTAGCACCCAATCAAGGAGCAACCAAGCGTCGTCGTCGGGTTGGCAGAGGCATTTCTGCTGGCCAAGGCGCAAGTTGTGGCTTTGGAATGCGTGGTCAAAAATCTCGCTCAGGGACGGGAACTAAGGCGGGTTTTGAAGGGGGACAAATGCCCCTTTATCGTCGTGTTCCTAAGTTAAAACACTTTCCCATTGTTAATCAAAAACATTACACCATCATTAACGTGGGTCAACTATCAAACTTAGCTCCCAATACAGAAGTGACCTTAGAAAGTTTGATGGAGGCAGGTATTGTCACCAGTAATGACGGTCCTTTGAAAATTTTAGGGGATGGGGAATTAAACGTGGCGTTAACCGTCAAAGCGGCTGCATTTTCTGGGTCTGCGAAGGAGAAAATTACCCAAGCAGGGGGAACGGTAACGAAGTCGGAAGTATAAAGTCAGAAGTCGGAAGTAATTTGTACAGAGAGGATTTAAACTTTCACTCAAAAATATTCCGCTTTAAAGGACAGCGTTTTCTTCCTATTTCCCTTGATAACCAGTAATTAGTATCAGCTTGTTACCTGTTAACCGTTACCATATGTAAATGGTTTAATCATTAGTGATGAACTATTAGCTATCAACTATTAACTATTAACTCCTATGGTTGTCAGTCGCGATAAAACTCCCACGGCACAAGAGACCTTTATGCAAATGGCACAAGCTGCCGGCTTGCGAGGTCGAGTGCTTATTACCGTTGGCCTCTTAATTCTGATTCGTTTTGGTATTTTTATTCCTGTACCCGGTATTGATCGAGTACGATTTGCCAATGATATTCAAAATTTGCCCGTTTTTGGCTTTTTAGACATTTTTACTGGGGGAGGCCTTTCTACCCTTGGTATCTTCGCCCTTGGCATTTTACCCTTTATTAACGCCTCTATTATCATGCAGTTGCTGACGGCTGCTATTCCCCAATTAGAGGACTTACAAAAAAATGAAGGGGAAGCAGGACGGCGTAAAATCTCTCAATATACCCGTTATGTGGCTTTAGGTTGGGCAGTTTTACAAAGTTCCATTTTAACTGCTGGTTTCCTCAAACCTTACGCCCTCAACCCTGGTACTTTCTTCATAATCGAGACTGTCTTAGCCATCACGGCAGGTTCGATGTTTGTTATGTGGGTATCAGAACTTATTACGGAAAGAGGCATTGGCAATGGGGCTTCTTTATTGATTTTTGTCAATATTGTAGCAACTTTACCCAAAACTTTAGGGAACACCATTGATTATGCCCAAACAGGCGGTCGTCAAGCCATCGCTCAAGTGGTCATTCTTCTCCTTGTTTTCTTAGTAATGATTGTGGGAATTGTCTTTGTTCAAGAAGGAACTCGGCGCATTCCTATCATTTCTGCCCGTCGTCAGGTAGGTAAACGGCTTTATCGAGAAAGAACCAGCTATTTACCCCTAAGACTTAATCAGGGTGGGGTGATGCCCATTATTTTCGCCTCTGCAGTCGTTATTTTACCCACCTCCCTAGCAGGATTTTTGGCCAATCAAGGCTCATTAGGAGAGATTGCCCAAAATATCGCCCTTGCCTTGCGTCCCGGTACGTGGGCATATATCGGCGTTTATTGCTTGCTAATTGTTTTCTTCAGCTATTTCTATGCGTCTTTAATCGTTAATCCTGAAGATGTCTCGAAAAACCTTAAGAAAATGGGCGCAAGTATCCCCGGTATTCGACCGGGTGAAAAAACCAAACAATATTTAGAGGGTATTCTTAACCGTTTAACTCTATTAGGTGCAATCTTCTTAAGTATTGTGGCAACCGTTCCCACATTAGTAGAAGGAGCAACCGGTGTCACAACCTTTCGCGGTTTGGGTGCAACGTCCCTACTTATTCTTGTTGGGGTTGCTATTGATACCGCTAAACAAATTCAAACCTATGTCATCTCTCAGCGGTATGAGGGCATGATCAAAAGTTAAAAGGCAAAGGGCAAAAGGCAAAAATTTTGATAAATAAAGCTTTTTGCCAAGCCACACTAGTCTAGGACTGAATAACTGTTCATTGATAACTGTTACTGAAATGTCAAAACCCACAGGTTATATTTTCTTAGGTCCTCCGGGGGCAGGAAAAGGAACTCAAGCTCACATATTAGCAGAAAAACTCGAAATTCCCCATATTTCAACGGGAGAAATGTTGAGAACTGCAATGGCTAATCAAACCCCCTTGGGACAAAAAGTCAAAGCCTATATGGATAAAGGCGAATTAGTTCCTGACGACTTATTGTTAGGACTCATTGAAGAACGTCTTCAAGAACCAGATGCAGCTAAAGGGTGGATTTTAGATGGCTTTCCCCGTAATGTCAGCCAAGCCGAATTTCTTGACCAATGGTTAGAGAAAATTGAGCAGTTTTCTGAAGCGGTGGTTAACCTAGAAGTGCCTGATGCCATCTTAATTGACCGTTTATTGGCACGAGGGCGAGCAGATGACAACAAAGAAACGATTAGCCGTCGTTTGGAAGTTTATCACGCTCAAACTGCCCCTGTCATTAACTATTACCAATCTAAGGGAAACCTTCATTCCCTCAATGGCAACCAAGCCTTAGAAGACGTGACTCAATCTATGACCTCGTTGTTGCAGGTTGCCTAAGATAAATGGTCAAACGGTCAAACGGTCAAAGTTTTTGATAAGATATGTTACGCTAGGCAGGCTTCTTCTATGTCGGCTGCACAATGGCTAATTAACCAATCGAGGACTTTATTTTGTCAAAACAAGACCTAATTGAAATGGAAGGAACGGTAACCGAATCATTGCCCAATGCGATGTTTCGGGTAGATTTGGACAATGGGTTTAACGTCTTAGCCCACATTTCTGGCAAAATCCGACGCAATTACATTAAAATTCTACCCGGAGACCGGGTTAAAGTGGAATTAACTCCCTACGATTTGACAAAAGGTAGAATTACTTATCGTTTAAGAAGTAAAAAGTAACACCATAAGGTGATTGCTGTTGTTGATTAACAAAATCGGTATTTTGTCAACCCAAGACTCCACAGAGTCTCCCATTTATTGTTATAATAAAAAGCTTGCAGAGTGAACCAAAAACATGAAAGTTAGAGCCTCCGTCAAAAAAATTTGTGACAAATGCCGCGTCATTCGACGGCGGGGCAGAGTAATGGTGATTTGTTCTAATCCCAAACACAAACAACGCCAAGGATAAACTCAAGCTATCACAACTTGGCAAGATTGATCAAACACTTAAATATTTTAGAAAAGGGAGAAAAAACGTGGCACGGATAGCTGGCATTGACCTACCCAGAGATAAACGGGTAGAAATTGGCTTGACCTATCTTTATGGCATCGGCTTAACCCGTTCTCAGAAGATATTGGAAGCCACCGGAATCAATCCTGACACCAGAGTTAAGGATTTAACCGACGAAGAAGCAACTAAACTGCGGACTTACATCGACGAAAACTTTCAAATCGAAGGGGATTTGAGACGGTTAGAAGCGATGAACATCAAACGCCTTGGGGATATCGGCACTTATCGAGGTCGTCGTCATCGTCAAGGACTACCCGTTCGTGGACAACGTACTCGCACCAATGGCCGAACCCGTCGCGGTCGTAAAGTGACCGTAGCAGGGAAGAAAAAAGCCCCTGGTAAAAAATAACGTTCCCCTTATCAACCCTTATCCTCGTATCTATTTCAGCATAAAACTATGGCTCGACCCACCAAAAAAGGCGGTGCAAGAAAGCAAAAGAAAAATGTCCCCAACGGCATCGCTCACATTCAATCTACCTTCAACAATACAATCGTAACAATATCGGATACTAGAGGCGACGTGATTTCATGGGCTTCAGCTGGTTCTAGTGGCTTTAAAGGAGCAAAAAAAGGTACACCCTTTGCGGCTCAAACGGCGGCTGACACAGCAGCACGTCGGGCAATGGATCAAGGAATGCGACAAATTGAAGTCATGGTCAGCGGCCCCGGTGCAGGGCGAGAAACGGCGATTCGAGCTTTACAAGGAGCAGGGTTAGAAATTACCTTGATTCGTGATGTGACTCCCATCCCCCATAATGGCTGTCGTCCACCGAAGCGGCGGAGAGTCTAATTCAGTGATTTTTAGCGTCAAGACGGTTCAAGTGTCGGCATCAAACCGTTTTAAGCGTACACCACAAGTAACTGAAGAACTGAGTTAAGGAAGGGAGGTCACAAGCGTGGCGCAGTTTCAGATTGAGTGCCTTGAGTCTAAAACCCAGAAAAATCGGGCAGAATATAGTAAATTTACCCTTGATCCCCTAGATAGGGGTCAAGGGATCACCATTGGTAACGCGCTAAGACGGGTATTGCTCTCTAATCTAGAGGGAGCAGCGATTACCGCCGTGCGAATTGCGGGGGTCAACCATGAATTTGCCACCATTGAAGGGGTAAGGGAGGATGTCCTTGAAATTATGTTAAATCTCAAGGGGATTATCCTGAAAAGTTACAGCGAAACCGCCCAAATTGGACGTTTAGTAGCGACAGGACCCGCAACAGTGACATCAGGTCAATTTGATTTACCCTCTGAGGTAGAAATTGTTGATCAGAGCCAATACATCGCTACCTTAGCAGAAGGAGCTAAGTTGGAGATGGAAATTCGCATTGAAAAAGGACAGGGCTACCGAATCATTGACCGTTCTAATGAAGATAGTGCCTCCTTAGATTTTCTGCAAATTGATGCAGTTTTCATGCCCGTCACCAAGGTTAACTACAGTGTAGATGATATTCAAGTGGAGGGATCGCAAGCGAAAGACCGCTTAATCCTAGAAATTTGGACAGACGGTAGCTTACACCCTAAAGAAGCTTTATCAGAAGCAGCCACTATCATTGTTGACTCATTTAGTCCTCTAAAAGACCTCAATGAGTTAGAAGCGGCTCAAAGCGATTATCAAGATGAGGTGAACCCCGAAAGTCAGATCCCCATTGAGGAACTACAACTATCGGTTCGTGCCTATAATTGTCTAAAACGGGCGCAGATCAACACCGTAGCAGATTTACTAGACTATAGCCAAGAAGACCTTTTAGAAATTAAAAACTTTGGTCAAAAATCGGCTGAGGAAGTCATTGAAGCTTTGCAAAAATCTTTAGGTATCACTTTACCCCAAGAGAAAGCAAAACCCTAAACAGTGAACAGTGAGCAGTTATCAGTGATCAGTAAGTAGTTATCAGTTACTGAGCTTCTGAAACCTAACACCTAACAATCAAGGTAAAAGGCAAAACAGTGAAAAGTTAACGGTAATTAAGTAATCAGTGAACAGTTATTTATTACTTATTACTTATTACTTTGACCTAACACCTAGCACCTAACACCTAGAACCTAACACCTAGAGAATCATGCGACATAGATGTAAAGTCCCCAAATTGGGAAAACCGGCGGATCAGCGTAAGGCGTTGCTGCGATCGCTGGCCACCCAACTGATCCGTAATGGACAGATTACCACCACCCTCACCAGAGCCAAAGCAGTGCGCTCTGAGGTGGATAAAATGATTAGCCTTGCCAAAGATGGCTCTTTAGCTGCCAGACGGCAAGCAATGGGCTATATCTACGATAAACAACTGGTTCATGCTTTATTTGAACAAGCACCCGAACGGTATGGTAATCGTAACGGGGGTTATACCCGTATTGTGCGAACCCTCAACCGTCGAGGGGATAATTCTCAAATGGCTATCATTGAATTGATGTAAATGTTAGAGAAGTCGTCTAAATCTGCTGAAAAACAACGAGTTGCCCTAGTGATTCAATACTTAGGCAGCCATTTTCATGGATGGCAACGACAACCGAACCATCGCACCGTTCAAGGGGACATTGAAGATACCCTTGCTGAGATTCTAAAGCATCCTGTCACCTTACATGGATCGGGGAGAACAGACGCTGGCGTTCATGCGGCGGCGCAAGTCGCTCATTTTGACCATCAAAGCGTGATTCCTGCCGAACGGTGGGCAACCATTTTAAATGGACACCTTCCTGATGATATTCTCATTCGGGGATCGGCGGCGGTGGATCTGAAATGGCACGCCCGTTTCTCGGCTTTGTGGCGACGGTATCGTTATACCATTTACACTGATAAATGCCCTAATTTATTCGTTAAGCCCTATAGTTGGCATTATTACCACTTTCCGCTTCAGGAAGCCTTGATGCAAGAAGCCTTAAAT
>JBFRWB010000024.1:0-23880 GCA_051439375.1 Microcystaceae cyanobacterium | reverse complement strand
ATGACAAAAACCGAACTTAGAGCCTATTTAATCGCTCATCCTAACGATAAACAAGCGTTTCATGCCTTTGTAGATCGTTATACCTCTGATGCTCCATCTCAAACCTATAATATGGCAAAATCGCCTTCAGACATTCAACAAGTTGATCATTTAATTCAGGAAAAACTAAAAGCGAGTGACGTTATTAGCAAAGAGTAACGCACCTTAATTATGATTATTCTTGTGCGATTTAACAATTAAGATTGATAAATGGATGGATAAGTCATTTTACCTTAACTTTCAGGAGATGACGATTTAGAGGGGTTAGGGACGGGTTATGCTTGGCTATTAATACACCTTAATTGCGATTATTGTTGTGCAATTTAACGATTAAGATTGATAAAAGGATAGATAAGTCATTTTACCTTAACTTTCAGGGAATTAGGGCCGTACTTCTAATAACTGAGATTGAACCCTTTCAGGTAACTCTATCATGACAAAATGAGTTTCTGGATATAAATAATCTTCCCCCGACTCATCAATGACTCGTAAACACCCCACTTCCTGCGCTTTAGCATCAGGTAAGACTTGATAAAGCTTCCAGATGTCTAAATCTCCATCTTCCTGAGCAACAATACAAATAGCGAATTTAAGATTAGATTGTTTCATAATAACTTTAGTCTAAAACTCGTTTAACCTTCATCTTTCGACGACCGATTCCATGTGCTTCATACCAGTGTAATTCAGCTTGACGAATCTCCCCATTAGGAAATTGAACCAATGCCACCCCTTTTAGTTTACGCCATCGACGACCCCCAAACTGTGCTTTTAATCGTTTTAACTCACGAATAGAAAGATTGACAGCAATTGTCTCAATGTCTGTTATTTCTCCAATTAACTCAAAATTGTGATTCATTAACCTTAAAACGGATATTTTGGTTTATTATCCACTATCGTCATTTTAGCCTAATTTCTATCTTCTACAATAAAAAAGAGTAATGCACCTTAATTGTGATAATTCTTATGCGATTTAACGATTAAGAATGATAAATGGATGGATTTGTTATTTTACCTTAACTTTCAGAGGATGAAGATTTAAAGCGGTTAGGGATGGGCTATGCTTGGCTATTAATGCACCTTAATTGTGCTTATTCTTATGCGATTTAGTGATTAAGATTGATAAGTGGATGGATTGGTCATTTTACCTTAACTTTCCTAATAATCTCCAAAAGTCACCCTAAGACAATTAGAAACCCCTTGCCAATCTTGTTCAGAAAGATGCCCAATCACCCTTATACTGTTAGAAACAGGTAAAGTAACCAAAAAACACCGAAACAAACATTGATTCTGTTCGTAAACCTGCCAATTTCCAATCTTTCAATAAATAATCAGTTGCTCCTGCTTTTGAAGTTTTCGTAGTAATTAATCCTAAAATAACATCAGGACGACTATTATTATAAACCTCAGAAGAAACAATAACCGCAGGACAACGTTTAATTCCCTTAACCCCCAAAAAATCTACCGTTACACATCACCTGCAATCAAAGACATTCTTATTTATTCCTCATCTTCTGTTAAAACTTCGCTACTATTTTGTAAAGCAAAAGCAACCAAATCATTTTTATCTTCCTCTGTCCAAGTATCACTTTCATCAATCATTGTAATGTTTTTTTGCGCTAAATTATTCAAAATTAAAGACGCTAGACTAATTTGCTCATTAACAGATAAATCAGCATTAAGTCTGTCATAATATTCTTGAATTTTTTTATCTATTTTTAACATAAGACTAAAATCAGATAAATTATTGACCCTTCGTTATTCTATCCTAATTCGTCAAAGAATTCCAGCGATCGCTCCTCTTGATATTCTATAATTTAAAAAGAGTAATGCACCTTAATTGTGATTAATCTTATGCGATTTAACGATTAAGATTGAGAAATGGATAGATTTTTCATTTTACATTAACTTTCGGGGAATGACGATTTAGAGGGGCTAGGGATGGGTTATGCTTGGCTATTATGAGAGATAATGAACAATATATCATCATTCCTTATCAATGCCCAAGAAAAAACGACCAAGAAGCCATATTATTGCTGATTTAAGCGTTAACCATGTAGAGAAATTAATCTTTTTATGTGGTTACTCCGTTGAACGAGTAGAATATGATTATGGATATGATCTCATTTTATTTACCTATGACGAACAAGGAGAAATTGAAAACGGTCAAGTCTATTTACAACTTAAAGCCACAGAAACTCTTAAAACTTCCTCAAATCAAACAACTATCCCTTTTTCACTGAATACCAAGGATTTAGAACGCTGGTTAAACGAACCCATGCCCTGTATATTAATTGTATATGATGCCTCAAATTATCAAGCTTATTGGCTTTACTTACAAGCCTATTTTGAGCAATTAACCAACTTCGACTTATCAAAAATTGGTCAAACAACAACCGTTTACATTCCTAAAACCAACCTTTTAACTTCAGCAAGCATTTATCAATTTGCTCACTATAAAAACAATATCCTAAAACAAATACAAGGAGTAATTAAACATGAACTATCCTAAAATTAGCTATGCTGAATTAAAACAATTAATTTTGAGTTTAAACTTTAAACCCTTATCAACCCAAGGAAATCAAAAAATCTTTGAACATTCATCAGGTGCATTAATTATTCTTCCTAACTACTCAAATAAAGAACAAGTTAGCCTAACTCATATTACCGCTATTGGACGAATTTTGGATGAATTTAATATTATGAATAAATTAGATTTTAGAACTTGTTTAGAAAGAAATCAAACGCTAGTTTAAAAAAGAGTAATACACCTTAATTGTGATTAATCTTATGCAATATAACGATTAAGATTGAGAAATGGATAGATAATTCATGATTAAAATTAATACATATATTTTTAGGTATATTTCTGTTAATTATTGTTCCCAGTAAAAGTGTAGTTTACCTTCTTTTTCTATCTAAATAATTAAGTAGGAATAATCCATGAATCATCCCTACCTAATAATTAAATTTATAGCCAAGGACTAACATCTACCGCTAGAACTTCTCCTAACCCTAAAAGGGGACAAATTTGGGAAGGAGTCCAATGACAAACGCCTTTCTCTCCTTTATCCTCACCTTTTAAGCAATAAGGAATAATCTCTTCATGGAGGTAATAGTAATAGTGTTCTTGTACCTTTTCTAAAGAGAGTCCCAATTCTAATTGTTGGCCAATGTCAATCATTTGGATGATTTGCTGAATCTTATCCTCTAGAGTTTCTGGTTCATTATTAGCCAATAAATCCAATAAACCCTGATAAATAAGCCGTTCTAACGTTGGTTTTCCTTGAGGAACAGTTAATTGACAGTTTAACGCCTTAGCTTCTACTGCGATCGCTTGTAAGTCTGCAATCTGACTTCCTATTCCTTGGGAACTATCCATCGAAGCTTCTAACCCTTCAATAGCAAGGGTACAACGGTGAGAAATGGCAATTTCAGCAGCAAACTGTAACTCTTGGGGAACAGGTAACTCATCCCGATGAAACGCAGCTAAAATACCGTAATTATCCCGATACACTTGGGTATAAAGTTGATCAAGTCGTTGTTTGGTCTTGTCCGTCACATACTGCATAATACGATGACGTTCTTCGGCAAATAAATTTTGCAGATCAAAGGACTGATTACCAAAACCTTCGCTCATTGTAACAATCATTTTAGCCACACTTGCTTGGTTGAGGGCAGTAAATAATTGTTCTTTCAGTTGACTGTAATGGCTACGGCCTTGATAGGTTTGAATGCAGCAATGGAAGTCCCATCCCCCCATGTGAAGAACACCAAAGATATAGTGTTTTTCTTCCCATGTAATGTCAGAAATTAGCTTAACTTGACCTACTGCAAGGGTTAACGACCCAATTTGCTGCTTCTGATAATCCAGTTGTTGCCCTTTGTAACAATACACCTGTGCATCAGGCTCATATTGAGTAAATAGGGAACTAATAGCATAGTGAGCAGCGACTTGCTTAAAGCCAATTTTGGCAGGAATCACTAAATCTTGATAAATTTTATCCCCATGCTGAAAATGATCTACATTACTAGGGGCTAAAGCTAACTTTAAGCGAAATTCTTTTTCTAACTGTACCCCAGACACTTCTGCTGCTAATTCGAGCGCCCGCGCTGCATAACGTAAAATTTGCGTTCCTTCTGGCCGCGAAATTTCCTCGAAAAACCAGCCACAACTGGTAAACATCAATAAACTATGACGCTGCATTTCTAAGAGACGCAAAGCATCAATTTGTTCGGCTAAGGAAAGGGGTTTACATTGATGACGGGTGAGAAATTCCTCTACATTGTCGGGCGATCGCTCTAAAATCACGGTAACATATTCATCCCGTGCGCCCCAAGGATCGGTTAACAAAGCAGGGGCATATTGGTCATAAAGAGTAATTAACTCATCTCGTAGCCAATTTAAGCTCTCTCGTAGCGGTTTTCGCCATTTTTGATGCCATTCTCCGCCGCCACCGCAGCCACAGTCATCCTGCCAACGATCTACGCCGTGGGAACAACTCCATGCAGTAACAGGTTTTAATTGAACTTCCCACGTTGGGGGACAAATACTAAGATAATGGGCGTAATTAGTAACAGTCCAGTCGTGATAGCTAAATCCTTCGGTAAAAGCATAAGCAAGGCACTTTTCTGTTCCACCTTTATGGTGTCCAAAGGTTTCCCCGTCTGTCGCAACACTAATTAGTTGGGAAGGACGATGATCACCCTTAACTGCTTGTCCTAACCGTCCAATTAGGTGATCGGTGCTGTTAAGTACTTCTCCAAAGCCCATATCTCTAGAAATCGGTCCATCATAAAAGAAAATGTCTAAATAACGACCATCTTCAATGTAACAACGGTAAGGACGAGTGGGATCAATTTGAGATCCGCCGACTTCGTGCCAGTCTGGGTTAGGATTTTCTTCTGTGGGGAAGGGACGACACCGTTGCGCTTGAGAAGGGGCTAAAATGGTAAATTTAAGCCCTTCATTGATTAAAACTTCGACGGTTTCCCCATCAATAGCCGTTTCAGCTAACCACATTCCTTCGGGATCTCGTCCGAAACGGGCTTTGAAATCGGCTTTCCCCCAACGAATTTGGGTATATTTATCTTGCTTATTGGCTAAGGGCAAAATAATGTGGTTATATGCCTGTGCAATGCCATTTCCGTGACCATTTAACCGTTGACAACTCAGGCGATCGGCTTCAATAATACGCTGATACACTTTTTGATCATAAGTTTGCAACCATGACATTAAGGTTGCTCCAATATTAAAACTTAAGTATTCAAAATTGTTAACAATACCAATTACTTCATTGCGACTATTAACAATACGAGCAAAAGCATTAGGACGATAACATTCATAATAAATGCGTTCATTCCAATCATGACAAGGATAAGCACTCGGTTGACGTTCAATGGTATTAAGGTAAGGATTTTCTCGTGGGGGTTGATAGAAATGTCCGTGAACGGTGACATAAATACCTTGAGCAACAGATTGAGATGGGGCTGAGGATTCAATGATAGAATCGCTTACATGGGTTGTGGGGTTAAGGGTGTAGGTCATCTTGAATACCTTGAAAGTTAACAGTTGGCCAAAGGAAATTTCGATTCTTTAAAAAGTATTAAATTTGCAGTGGAATTGAGTGGTTTAAGGTAGAATCGCAGTCTCTTTTTTCAGGGTAAGATTAATTATTAATAATCCTCACTATTCGCATTATACAATACAATTTTTCGCCAGAATTTGAGATTATTATGTTGAGAAAGGTTAAGCAAATGTCAACAAAATCTGACAAACCTGCCTCAGATTTAATCGGTTATTGTTAATCTCAAGAAATTATGAGAAGCGATCGCTTGTTATCTCTAACGCCTAAAATCAGATATGTCTCAAAACGTTACAAATTTATCATTTTTACGAGAAATATCGCTAAACTATTAATAGATTAACCTTTTAACCCACTTCAATTGTGAATACTTATTCTTCCCTTTTACCCCCTATTGATCAAAGCGATCGCTCATCGGAGCAATCCCAACCGATGCAATTTCAGTGGTGTTATGCGTTTCAAGATGGAAGTCAGTTAAAGGGAACAATTGAAAGTCATCCTGAGCAATTATCGGCGAGATGGTTAAAAAAGCAGCATATAGAAGCAGATTATTTAGATAAAGACGGAAAAACTGTTTTATTGCACTGGGATGGCTCAGATTTTGTCTGTTTTGATCTAACGGAAAAGGGAGAGTTATTAATCATTGCATCGAAGGATAATTTTGTTGGTAATAGTATGTGTTTAGTTTATAGTCCCATTCGATCTCGCGCACAGGTAACTGAGCAAGGCTCTCAATGGGTAGGAGAAGCCTTTTCCCCCAATGCTTGGTCATTAAAAGCCAAAGAAGACCTTGAAGCTGTTTTAAAAGCCGATTGGTCTTTTAATATGAATATAACGCCTGTTTTCCCTTTCTTATCAGTTGATTTAAACCTTCACTCGACCCAGACAGCAACCACCTATCAGTGGACTTATTTTCCCTACTATTGTTGGTTTCCTTGGTTTAAAGCGGTTTCTCCTTCTACCTGAGTCTATCCATTTATAGATCCCTTACTTCAAGCTTTTTTGCTAAGATATAGATCATTTTAATAGGTACATTCGCATTAAGTTTAGGATGTTGTTAATCCTTACCCATTAACTATTCACTTTATCCCCTTATGCCTAGAACATCATCCAGAGAAACCGTTGATTCTGTACGCACTTACCTTAAAGAAATTGGTAAAACCCCGCTACTGAAAGCAGACGAAGAATTAACCCTTGCTCATCAAATTCAAGCTATGTTACCCCTCTTAGAAAAAGAGATTCCGACATCAGAGGAACAAGAAATTATTGCTAAGGGTCAAAGAGCTAAACAAAGAATGGTTGAAGCTAACCTTCGCTTGGTGGTTTCTATTGCGAAGAAATATCAAAATAGAGGGTTATCTCTTTTAGATTTAATACAGGAAGGAAGCTTAGGTTTAATGCGTGGTGTAGAGAAATTTGATCCAGAGAAAGGCTATAAATTTTCTACTTATGCCTATTGGTGGATTCGTCAAGCAATGACAAGAGCAATTTCTGAAAAAAGTCGCACCATTCGTTTACCAATTCACATGACAGAAAACCTTAATAAACTCAAAAAAGCGGTGCGTCAATTAAACGTTCAGTTAGGCCGTAAACCAACAGAGGAAGAAATTGCAGAAGAAATGGGAATATCCATAGATCAATTACAGTTCATTAGACAGGCTTCTTATCGCAGCGATTCTCGTAGTCTAAACCTAACCATTGATGATAATAACACTGAACTCGGTGAACTCTTAGCTGATGATTCTACTTCTCCCCAAGAATTTGTCAAACAAGAAGAATTGGTTGATCAAATTGATCATTTATTAGGGATATTACCTACTCGTCAACGTCAGATTATTTCCTTGCGCTATGGGTTAGAAAATGGACGAAAAATGAGCTACAAAGAAATTGGTCAACAATGTGGAATTAGTCATGAGAGAGTGCGTCAGTTAACTCAGCGTGCCATGCGAACCTTGAAACAACAAGCTTTTCGTTTGCAAGATATGGCACATTAGTTGATAAGTTAATCGTGGCTATAACTTAATCACTGGTTTGATGCCAATAATGTTTGAAAAACTGCCTTAAATTCTTCATAGCTAATTTGAGAATTGGGAATCAATTTCTTGCAAATAGGATCTTAATTCAGATAAGCTAATACTACCTGAGTTATCTTGATCCATTTCTTGGAAAATATGATGAACTTTAGTCTCTGTTTCCGTACTCAAATGACCTAACAAACCTGTATGATCAATAATGGCTTGCCAAAGTAATTCGGTTTCAGTATGCTTAAGTGCTTCTGTTTCATCAGACAAAGTAATGCCATATTCTTCACGTATTTGTTTAACAATGGCACGATCTTCGGGGGATAAATTTGCTAAAATCTCTTCAACTGCTTGATGTGATGGGAAGCTTGCTCTGAAAATGCTTGCAATAAAGTTGCAATATGGGTTTGCTCAGGATGACTTTGCCATGATCTTAAAATCGTTTCTAATAGGTTTTCTCGATAACTTTCTAAGCGTAGCGCATTTTCTCGACTTTGCTGCTCAGTATTGAATAAATCAGGTTCTTCTTGTCCTAATGCTTCTAAAATAGAATCATGATCTTGGTTAGAAATAATTATAAGCATATATATCTTGTCTATGAGCTAGACCTTAAGAAATTGTTATGATTCTAGTCTGTCAAAAAAATAAAACAAGATTTAATCTCTTATCCCAAACTCAGGTTAAGATAAATAGGATGAAAAGCCACTTAGTTTAGACCCCACAGATACTATGCCTAGAACGCAACGTAACGATAACTTTATTGATAAGTCTTTTACCGTTATGGCAGATATTATCCTAAAAGTTCTGCCGACCAATCAAAAGGCCAAAGAAGCCTTTGTCTATTATCGGGATGGGATGTCTGCTCAAGCCGATGGTGAATATGCAGAAGCCTTAGATAATTATTATGAAGCCCTTAAATTAGAAGATGATCCCAACGATCGCAGTTATATTTTATACAATGTAGGGTTAATTCACGCTAGTAATGGAGAGACCGATAAAGCTCTTGACTATTACGAACAGGCATTAGACTTAAATCCCAGAATGCCCTCTGCTTTGAATAATATTGCTGTTATTTATCATTACCGAGGAGAGAAAGCTAAAGCAGCAGGGAATGAAGATGAAGCGGAGTCTTTATATGATAAGGCCGCGGAATATTGGCGACAAGCGATTCGCCTTGCCCCTAATAACTACATCGAAGCCCAAAATTGGCTTAAAATTACTGGACGCTCCGAAATGGATGTCTTTTTCTAAAATGGTAAGCTTTCCTAAGATGTAAGGAAATTATGAATTTCCCTGAACTCCCAAAACCGAAAACCTAAATACTTCAAACGCAAAAATGACTTCTTTAGACAAAGATACTGTACACAAAATCGCTCACCTTGCCCGTTTAGATGTTACTGAGGCTGAAGAAGCGCAATTTAGCACCCAACTAAGCAGTATTTTGCAGTACTTCGACCAACTCAGTGAGCTAGATACAACAGACGTTCTTCCAACAACCCGTGCAATTGAATTGAGTAATATTACTCGTAGCGATCAAACATCCGTTTATGGAGACACCGAAGCGTTATTAAAAGAAGCACCGGAACCCGATGGGGACTATTTCCGTGTTCCCCAAATTTTTGCTAGTGATGAGGAATAAGCTTTAAAGTAGGTTGGGGTAAAACCCAACCCTATATTATTAAATCACTAAAGACTAAAATAGCATGACAACTAATCAGTTATATGAAAAAGACTTTGCACAATGGTTATATTCCCAAAAGACAGCTTTAAAAAATAAAAACTGGGATGCGGTGGATGTTGAACATTTAATTGAAAATCTAGAAATGGGTGATCCCAAAAGCACTTTAGAAAGTGATCTGTTAATTCTCGTCGCACATTTATTCAAGCTTTCTGTTCAAAGTGATGCTCCAGATTGGATGAATAAAAGCTGGTATAATTCTATTGATGAACACCGTTCAAGAATACAATTTGCTTTAGAAAAATCAGGATCATTACGTCGTCATTTACCCGATGCAGTTAATAGAATTTATCCGAAAGCAAGAAGATTAGCGATTAAAGAAGGCAAACGTGCAGATGGAAGAAAAATTATTAAGCGCAAGGAATCAGACTATCCTACTCAATTACCCGATGGATGGTTTGATTCTCTCTTAGATGAAGATTGGTATCCAGTTAACAGTTAACAGTCATCTTTTATATCTGTTAGCATTATAGAAAAGAAAGGAATAACAAGTTCTAGGTAACGTCTTCATAAATTTCGGAAACGAAACAAGAAAAGTCAATGATATTTAAGCAAAAGCGATCGTTTTTTTCATAAGACCTTAATATCCATTGTCCTTGTTCATCTTTAGAGAAACTATCGATCCGTTTCGTGTTTTGACTAATTAAAACATATTCTGCTAACGTATCTAATTGACGATAATCAGCAAATTTATCCCCTCGATCAAAGGCTTCTGTACTATCAGATAAGACTTCAATTATTAAACAAGGATAACAGATATATTGGGTTAATATTCTGTCTCTTTCATCACAACTAACCGCTATATCAGGATAATAATAGGTATTTAGAGCTTCAATTTTAACTTTAGTATCAGACGCATAAATACGACAACCTTTTCCTCTGAGGTGATTTCTTAAAAGGGTGATTATGTTGACAGCAATTAACACATGATTATTACTTGCCCCCGCCATTGCATAGACTTCTCCTTGACGATATTCGTGTTTAACATCGCTTTTTTCTTCAAGAGAAAGATATTCATCAGGGGTTAAATATAAGTTATCAGGATGAGCAATCATAATTTTATTACTTATTACTTAATACTTATTACTTGTTAAAGGGAGTGGGCGCAAATAGCTGCGCCCTAATAAGAATTAAACTTTGAGAATAATGCGATATCGTGCTTTCCCTGCTTTTAAATGTTCCATAGCGTCGTTAACCTTTTCTAGAGGGAAAAATTCTGTTATGGGTTCAATATGATGACGGGCGGTAAAGTCTAGCATTTTCTTGATGGTTGCAGGACTTCCTAACGGGGTTGCAGTTAAAGATTTTTGTCCCATAATCATCGGAAAAATGGGAACTTCTAAGGGGTTAGGGACAACCCCTACCATGTGCAGCTTTCCTTTGGGTCCAAGGGCAGAAAAATAACTATTCCAGTCCAAATCAGCATTGACCGTCGAAAGAATAAAATCAAGGGAGTTTTCCACCGTTTTTAGGGCTTCAGGGTCACGAGAATTGATAAAATGGTGTGCGCCTAACTGCTTAACTTCTGCTTCTTTGCTAGGGTTACTGGAAAAAGCCGTTACTTCACAGCCCCAAGCACTAAGAAAGCGAATAGCCATGTGGCCTAAGCCACCAATACCAATAACCCCTACTTTATCCGTCGGTTTAACGTCACATTGCACAATAGGGTTAAATACGGTAATTCCCCCACAAAACAAGGGGCCTGCGGTTTCGGGGTTAACCCCATCGGGTAAAGGAGTCGCCCAACTGTAGTGAATCCGAACTTTATCAGCAAAGCCCCCATATCGTCCTACTATAATGCCTTCTGCTGTACCACACAGATTATGATTGCCCGACATACATTGATCACAAATCATACAGGACTTGGAAAACCAACCCACCCCAACGGTTTGACCGACTTTGAGATGTTTAATATCTGACCCCACTGCAGCGATTTTTCCCACTACTTCATGGCCAGGGACAAAGGGATATTGGGTGATTTCCCAGTCATTTTTGAGCATACTGAGGTCACTATGGCAGATACCGCAGTATTGTACGTCTAGTTCTACTTCTTCCTTTCCTAATTCACCGGGGTCATATTCAAAGGGTTCAAGTTTTCCGTTGGGTTCGTGGGCTGCGTAAGCGTGAAACATGAGTAAGGTCTTCCTAAATTTAGAACTAAAATTGCTTTTTATCTTAACGTGAGTCTATGTAGGGTTGCTTTGCCCACCTTAATTATGATGATGATTCACAAATAATAAATAATATTACAAATGGCATTGACATCAATTAAAAACCCCATATCATTCAGATTAGTTAAACAGAAATCCCTCTCACTCTTTCTTGAGAAGTCCAACCAACTTGAAACCATAAGTATTGATCTCGTTTTTCATCAAAAGCTAATAACATTTCTATATTTTCAGGGGACGCTTGAGAAAATAATTGATGATAGTGAGTTAATATTTTCTCCATTAATGAGCGATAAGAATTTAGTTTATCCATTGGGTAATCACTTTCTTCGACATGATTATATTTGTTAAAATTTACCTAAAGATTATTATAGTGAAAAGTAATTGTTATTTACCATCAATAATCTGATACCCTAAGAGAAAAGAAGCGATCGCACCATATCTTAATAATTATGGCTCATTCTACCGCCAGCTATGGTTCATGGCAATCTCCCATTACCTCTGACCTCATTGTGGCACAAACCGTCAGTCTTAGTAGTCCTACCTTCGATGGGAATGATATTTACTGGTTAGAAGGAAGACCCCAAGAAAAAGGAAGAACAGTCTTAGTTAAACGCACACCAGACGGACAAACCGTTGATATTACCCCAAAACCTTTTAATGTGCGAACCCGTGTCCATGAATACGGTGGAGGTTCATTCCTTATTCATCAAGGAACAGTCTATTTTATTAACTTTGCTGATCAAAGATTATATCAACAGAAATTTCCCCAAGATCCCCAACCGATTACCCCAGAGAATGCTTTTCGTTATGCTGACTTTATTTTTGACCCCAACTATAACCGTTTAATTGCAGTTTGTGAAGATCATAGTAACCCTGAGAGTGAACCAGAAAATAAGATTGTCAGTATTAATATTCAGTCAGGAGAAATAAAAACCCTTGTCAGTGGCAATGATTTTTATAGTTCTCCCCGTTTAAGTCCTGATGGCGTGGTTTTAGCATGGATAACTTGGAATCATCCTAATATGCCTTGGGATGAAACACAACTCTGTTTGGCTGTGGTTAACCCAGATGGGATGTTAGGAGATACCACTATCGTTGCAGGGGGGCAAGATGAGTCCATTGCTGAGGTAAAATGGTCACCGGATGGAATCTTGACCTTTTCAAGTGATCGCAGTAATTGGTGGAACTTATATCAATCAAAACAGAAAATTGAGCCTTTATTCCCTTACAGTGGTGAATTTGCCTATCCTAACTGGATTTTTGGCCTCTCGGCCTTTGCTTTCGCTGCTTCTTCTGAAATTATCTGTACCTATACCCAACAAGGCCGTTGGTATCTTGGCCGCTTATCTCTCACGAGTAAAGAATTAGTTCCGATTTCCTTACCTTATACTGATATCTTTGCAGTGAAAGTTAAGGGAAATCAATTAATTTTTCGAGGAAGTTCCCCCACAGAAGCTGCTGCTATCGTTTTACTAGATTTAACCACTAATGAAACAACTATTCTTAAATCTTCTGCCGATTTAACCATTGACAAAGGTTACTTATCCATTCCCGAAGCCATTGAATTTCCCACAGAAAACGGCTTAACCGCCTATGCTTGGTACTATCCTCCTCAAAATAAAGATTATACTGCCCCAGAAGGAGAAAAACCCCCTTTATTAGTTAAAAGTCATGGTGGCCCCACTGCATCTGCGTCTTCAAGTTTCAGCCTTCGGGTACAATATTGGACGAGTCGAGGCTTTGGCTACTTAGACGTTAATTATGGAGGAAGCACAGGATTTGGTCGGGAATATCGCCAAAGATTAACTAAAAACTGGGGAATTGTCGATGTTGATGACTGTATTAACGGTGCAAACCATTTAGTTAAACAGGGGAAAGTAGATAGTAACAAGTTAGCCATTTCGGGAGGAAGCGCAGGCGGTTATACCACTTTAGCAGCTTTAACCTTCCACGATACCTTTAAAGCTGGCGCAAGTTACTATGGAGTCAGTGATTTAGAAGCCTTAGCCACCGATACCCATAAATTTGAAGCCAGATACCTCGATGGTTTAATTGGGAAGTATCCCGAAGACAAAGAAATTTATCAGAAGCGATCGCCAATTTATTATACTGCTCAATTATCCTGTCCGATTATTTTCTTCCAAGGACTAGAGGATAAGGTTGTTCCCCCCAACCAAGCGGAGAAAATGGTAGAAGGGATGAAAGAAAAAGGAATTCCTGTTGCTTATGTTCCTTATGAGGGAGAACAACATGGATTTCGCCAAGCAGAGAACATCAAACGATCATTAGATGGGGAATTTTATTTTTATTCTCAAATCTTCGGGTTTAAACCTGCAGATGCAATTGAACCCATTGAGATTTATCGGTAAGCAAGTTCGATAAGATTAGAAAGCAAACCTAAGCCTCAGTTAAGGTATCTGCTTCTAATAAGACTTCCCCAGCAATCAGGCGTTTAGCTGAATCTAGCACAACTTCCTCGATGTAAGGCTTGACAAAATAGCCTTTAGCCCCTCGTTCAGACGCAATTTGCTTCATTTTCTGTGCGCCACGGGAAGTAATCATAGCGACAGGAATCTGAGATAGTCTTTCATCGCTTTGCAAACGGGATAACAACTCTAACCCATTCATCTTGGGCATTTCAATATCACAGAGGATTAAATCGCAAGGTAAGCCGTTACGCAGTTGTTCAAGGGCATCTTGACCATCTCTTGCCTGTTCCACCCGATATCCTGCCCCAGAGAAGGTTTGAGAGAGCATTTCCCGTACCATTACCGAGTCATCAACAATTAATACAAGGGAATTTTCGGGTGTTTTTTCTGTCTCTTCTCCTATCTCTTCCTCATTTTCTTGATGAATAACCCTTGGCTGACGTACACTACCCGCGAGTAACACTTCACCGTTCATCATCCGTTCGGCAGCTTCAAGTAACTCAGCATCTGGGGCGGGTTTAATATAATAACCACTTGCGCCTAATTTAGCCGCTACTTTACGGTGACGATCTGCACCTCGTGAGGTAAGTAATGCAATGGGAATCTCAGAAAGATGTTCGTCTTTTTGCAAACTAGAAAGCAATTCTAATCCATTCATACGGGGCATTTCAATGTCACAGAAGACAATATCACAAGGTAAGCCCGATCGCAGTTTCTCCCATGCTTCTTGACCATCTCTGGACTGTTCAACTCGATATCCAGCTTTACCAAAACTATGGGAGAGATATTGGCGCACGGTGAGGGAATCATCCACAATGAGAACCGTGGGTTCTGATTGACGTTTGGCTTCTACGGCAGAGGTTAAGGTGCTTGAGGTCCCTGTCTTGAGAATCCCCCAAGGACTACTTCCATCGGTACGAATGCGCCCTTTAGCAATTTCAATTAATTCTAAGACATCCCCAATGGGCATAATTGTACCATCCCCTAGTACCGTTGCTCCGGCAATACCGGGGGGTTTGGGGGCTGGCCCTTCGATTTGTTTAATAACAATTTCCTGTTCTCCTACCACCTGATCAACCTGAATGGCAAGGTAACTACCTGCACCTCGTAGAATGACAATGGAAATGGTATCATCGCTGGGTTTACCACCATAAATATTGCCACGACTCAGTTGACGGTTATAGGCTAATAACTCATGGAGGGGATAGATAGGTAAAAGACTTTGACCCCAACGAATACAACGTTTACCTTGATCATTGAGGGGTAAGTCAGAGACGGAATAATCCTTCATATCCTCTACCCCATCCATGGGAAAGGCAATCCGAGCAAAGTTACTTAAACAGCAAAGTGCCTTACAAATACTGAGGGTTAAGGGTAAACGAATGGTAAAGGTTGTTCCTTTGCCGATTTCTGAATCGATATTAACGCTGCCCCGAATATCATTTAAACTGGTTCGCACCACATCTAAGCCCACACCCCGTCCGGCAAATTGATCGGCTTGTTCTTTGGTACTAAAGCCGGGATGGAAAAGAAAATCATAAATTTCCCCATGGGTTAGGGCTAAGGCTTCTTCTTTGCTAATTAAATTCTTCTCAATTGCTTTTTGTTTGATTTTTTCGGGATCAATGCCCCCTCCATCATCAGAAAAGCTAATTACGGTTTGATTTCCTTGGAGGAAGGAACGAACATTAATCTGTCCTTCGGGACGTTTCCCCTGTTGTTCTCGAATCTCTGGGGTTTCAATTCCGTGGGTAACAGCATTATTCACTAAGTGGGTTAGGGGACTGGATAAATGCTCAAGAATCATTTTATCGATCAGAACATCTTTTCCTTCTACATTAAGACGAGCTTGTTTTTTCAGTTGACGGGAAATGTCTCGAACGGGACGCACTAAGCGATCTGCACTGGGGCCAAAGGGAACCATACGGGTTTTGGTCATTCCTTCTTGCAGTTGTGTCGTCGTTTGACGCAAGCTGCGTCCGACTTGCTCGGTTTCATCCACCAAAAATTGAATATCTGAAGACGCTTCTCTTACCCGTACAATTAGCTCAATCATCTCTTGGGAGAGTAAATGAAATCCTGTAAAACGATCCATTTCCAGTGCATCTAAATCTTGATTGCTATCTGGGGATTGAGTTAAGGTTTCATTGTTCCCTGCTGCATCAAAGGTAGTATTAGGATTCGGATTGTTCCGTTCACGGGAGCGACTAGCGAGTAATGCGCCTTCTAGCAGGGTTCGTTCGTAGAGATCCTGCATTCGACCCCCAACATCGCTTAAGCTTTGGACATGATTCAGTAAATTGTCTAAAAATTGACCTAATCGTTCTTGATCTTGTTCTAAACGATTTCGTTTAACCACTAATTCCCCAATTAGGTTACTGAGGTTATCTAATTGTTTAACAGAAACACGAACGGTTTCTTCAAAGCCTTTGAGTTTTGAGGGTCGATTAGCTTTCGCAGGACTAGCTGCGGCTGTTCTGGGACTGGTAACGGGACTTATTTGATGACCCATTTCACTGGCCAGTTGTTCTATATCATCCCATGCTTTATCTTTGTCTTTTTGCTCAAGGACGGGTGATGTTGCCACTGTTTCTGGAAGGTCACGACGAGCAGGGGCATCAATGAGGGCTTCTAGGGCTGTAAAGTCAGGTGTGGGTTCGGCATAAGCTGCTTTTTCAATAACCGCAGCTAATTGCTCCATGACTTCGTAGAAAATAGGGGGCGTATTGGGTAAAGGTTCCGGCGTTGCTTCAGAGGGAGATAGGGCTTCAACTGCATCTAAATCAAGGAGAGATTTGAGTTCATCTAGTTCGTCTAGTTCATTTAAGCCATTTACAGAAGGAGACGGTAAGGGTGGGGCTACACTATCAATATCTAAGTTTATCTCGTCATCATCATCTTCAAAGAGTGCGAGTAAGTCTTGATCACTTTCATCGGGTTCAGGGGACGTAGGGGGTGTTTTGGCAGGACTAGAAGCAGAAGAAAGGGACTCTAGCTCAAATTCACCAAATAAATCGGCTAATTCCGTTTCTGAGGGAAGGGAAGAAAAGCTAATGGGATCTTGTTCTTTAAGCTTGTAAGATGACGCAGGGGCAGGTTCATCAAACAAACCAAATAAATCATCATCAAAGCCATCTGAATCTGTCTGATTCTCCCCATTCTCTTGCTTATCTTCAGTTGGGCTGGCATTAATCCATTTTTCCAGATGGGGATCTGGCTCATGCTCTTCTTGCTCAAACGCATCAAAGAGTTGAGCAATATCATCTAAATCAGAGTTATCGAAAGAATCAACGGAAAATTTAGGGTTGGAGTCATGATTACTCATGTTTTTTTTCCTGCCAAAGTTAAGCAACAATTACGCTTCCCACATCAGAACGGAATTCTGAAGTTACAAGAGAAGATTAAGTCTCTTAAGATTCAGAATACCCAAACTTCCCTACAAAAGCTCAGATTGTAAAGATATCTTTCTACGGACGTGTAGGGAGAGAGGGGAGTTGAATCAATACTTCGCTAATACAGAGACAAGATATAATATTTGTTATGGTTGAGATAGTTTTTAGTTGTTAGAACCCTGAAGTTTACCTCTCAGCCTCTCCTTTGGCTAGTTTGTCCCGTCGAATTCACGTAGTTTAGGTTAACAATCAATGTTTGAATCTAATTCAATTTTAGAAAACCGCTACCAACTCAAACAACGTCTGGGAAAAACCGCTAAAGGCCGTCAAACATGGTTAGCTATTGACCTAGAAACCGAGGAAGAAGTAACGGTTAAATTATTAGCATTTAGCCCCGATATGCAATGGGAAGAATTAAAGTTATTTGAACGAGAAGCGCAGGTTTTAGAATCTTTAACCCATCCTCGTATTCCTCGCTATCGTGCTTATTTTAATATTGATAAAACAGAAGGAAATGGAGTTCCTTGGTTTGGCTTAGTGCAAGATTATATTAATGGTAACTCTTTACAATATCTATTAGATAAAACAACTTTATTCACAGAAAAGCAGGTGCGTCAAATTGCTATTGACATTCTAGAAATTTTAGTTTACTTGCATAGTCTGAGTCCCCCTGTTTTACACCGAGATATTAAGCCTAGTAACTTAATTTTAGGAAAAGATGAAAAAATCTATTTAGTGGATTTTGGTGCAGTACAAGCCCAAGCAGCCGTCACTGGGGTAACATTTACCATTGTGGGAACAAGTGGTTATGCACCCTTAGAACAATTTTGGGGAAAGGCGGTTTTCGCTTCTGATTTGTACGCATTAGGCGCAACCTTGATTCATTTATTAACAGGAGTTGTTCCTTCAGACTTACCCCACAAAGACTATCGGATTCAGTTTGCTCATAAAGTTGAAATTACCCCACAGTTTTTGGCATGGTTACAAAAAATAACTGACACTTTAGATAGACGATTCCAACGGGCAAAAATAGCCCTACATATACTAGAATCAAACAAGTGCGTTCTAGATAATGTGCTGGTTGAAAGTCCGTCAGAAACTTCTCCTACTCAACTGACTCAGCGGCCATTTAATACTAATCTTATCCTTAAAAATACACCGGAAGAACTCTACTGCCTTATTCCCGTTAGAGGATTGAATAAATTAGCAATGAAACATCTTTTTTATAGTCTTACCCAACAAGGGGGAATGCTGGCGGTTGCTATTTTCCTAATTGGTATTCTTACCTTTCCTTTATCTATTATGTTGGCGATGATTTCGTGGATAATGCCGGGGCTACTGATGATGCTCTTACTACCCCTGAATTTTATCCTCTCTATTTATTTGTTTTGCATTATTGTTAAGGGTGTCATTGGCCATTTAGGGATGAGATATCTCTTAGAACTTAATCCTAAACATTTACTCATACAAAATAATTTTTTAGGAGGACTATGGACAAAATCAAAATTGATTCGCTTAAATTCTATTGTCTCGGTTAAGGTAAAACAGATTGATACTGTTTCTCAGATTATTATTAAAACCCACCAAAAAAATTATGTTTTAGGCTATGGTTTAAGTCATGATGAAGCAAATTGGGTTGCCCAAAATTTACAGCAATGGTTAAATGAATATCAGCTTAATGAAAGTCAGTGAAAGTAGGATTTACGCTTTACCCTTTACCTAGTTTATAGCGTTTCCCAGACTCATAAGGTACACTCACCATTCCCTATTCCCCATTCCCAAAAGCCAAAGACTCGCTTACCTCACAACGGGAGGGAACTGCTATCAATGCGTCTTAGCTTAACTATTTATGACGACTGCCTAATAAATTCTAATAATAGACTTCGACATTGTAAACAAATCAATTTCTCTAACAATTGATTAATTCCTTCAGGCGTATTAGCATAAATTTCTCTTGATTCATCCGATGATAATTCCCATTGAGAATCAAGATGGGCAACAAACCCATATAATTTTTGATCAGAAAAAGAACTATTAACAACCCAAGGTGTCTGATTAATCGCTTCTATAGATAAAATCGCTGTTTCGGGGACATTCAATTCCCGTTTTAAAATCGGAGAAACCATTGACAAAGGGGGTTGATTACTCGGTAATCTTCCCCCCGGAAAATCTAAAGTCATTTCTCCTACGCCGGGACGAAACATCGGCTGAGGAAGCAAAAACTGATGGCGATAGATGGGAATCACAATGACAGAATCCTCTTTCTCAACACGCCAGTAGTCTAGAAGTTTCTGATCTTCATCTTGCCATTTTTCTCCAATTAAAGTTAACCACGGTGATTGAAGACAGACAAAAGTATCAAGTTTTTTCCAGTTCATAGGACTGAAAACTAACAAATATCAACCTAAATAACGTGAGTTTAACAGTTACACTCAATAGGAGCAATTCATGAACTGCTCCTAACAATGGTACATCTGATAAATCATAAGGGAAAAATTGGCCTCAATGATTTAATTTTGTGGACGATACCGATTAGCCTAGATATGATGTTAAATGCCTAGGTCTTTGTACCAACGTTACTCTTATTACGACGTTCTAGTGAATCAACCATCTGTTTTTTCACTGCTTTAGCCCACAGGGAAAAATCGAATTGCTCGTTTGTGGGGTCTAAAGAGTCCTCAGTTTCGCGGAATAAATGAATAGAACCTTGAGTGGTAGCTAGCACTAAGGCGGGTTCGTTGGTATTAACGATATCAAAAGGTTTCATGGTCTTCGCCTCTTCCTTTGGGGAGTTGTGAATGAGGCGCGTTCCTTCGGGTATTTCCCTACTTCCGTCCGCTAACGATGCGCGGATGAACGATTTATCCTTACTCTTTTACAATATCAACTTTTACTGATTACGGCAAATTCAAATTAATACGCTAGAGGGAGACAAACTGCCTCTCTCTAGATTAAACAACAACTAATCCCCTCTAACGAGAAGAATATGATGCTTTTTGCTTTATTCCTTGCTGGGCTGACTCGATAGAAATCTCAGTTGCCAAATGGGTTAGGGTGGGTAATTGACGATGAAGAGAAGAACGGGGGGTGGGAACAAATGGCGCATCCCAGTAGTAGGCTTGCCAAGAACCCTGCAATTCCCAAGGTTCATCATCGGATATGATTAGAACACCGCCACTGGGAATTACTTCTAAAGCTTTGGCTTCTAAACAATATTCTCTCCAAGGGGAGTTGAGAAGGAACACAGATAAAAGTTGTCCTCTTTGGCCACCCGCCGAGTATCCGATTAGAAAGTTCTCTTGCTCAAGGTTGTACTTGAGTTGGGGATGTCTGGCCAGCAACTTAGAGAAGGGTTGCATTTTCATTAGCTGACCTCTATATTCAACAGCTTAGTCCGATCTTAAAGTATTCTTTACCTCTTGTGACAATTTTGTATCAAGGAATCATAACAATTAGGGGATTAGTTTCAATATAATTCTTGATTAGCGAGAGAGATTAGGCTGTGTTTCTGGGTTTAAACTATCAAGAATAGCTAATAATTCGTGGGGCTGATTAATAATAAAATCAGGATTATATTTAGCGAGAACCTGAGCCGAGTTAAAGCCCCAACTCACTGCGGTCATTACAACTTGGCTTTTTTGAGCAGATTGAATATCACGGGTTTCATCCCCAATATACATCACGTCTTTAGCACTTAGATGATGCTCCTTGAGCATCCGATTAATGACTTTATGTTTGCCGAATAAGGTTGTCCCCGAATAAATAAAATCAAAGGTATCCGTCAAGTGATTATTATCCAAAAAAGCAACGACATTTTCTTTAATATTCGAGGTCAAAATGCCTAAACTATATCCTTGATCTTTTAAATTTAATAAACAGTCTTGCATTCCTTGAATGGGGGTTAATTTATCAGTTCTTTTGCTTAATTCACTTTTTACCCGTTTCAGAATAAAGGGAATTTTAATTAGAGGAATATTGGCTTCTTTGACGATTTCTCTAGAACTCATGTGTTTTAAGCGGTCTAAGTCCCTTTTTTCTACTGGGGCATAACCAAATTCTCCCGAAAGTTCGTTAACAATTTCTACAAACGTATCGTAAGTATCTGCGATTGTACCATCAAAATCAAAAATGATAACTTTTAAAACCATTGGTTTAAGTCGTTAGGTAAAGTTTTGAGAAAAACTGAGAAAGATCATTAAAATACTAAGGTTGAAAGTCACAAGAACTTACAAATTCTAATATCTAAACCCTTTGTGAAAACACCCTATATTTCTAGATTAGCATAAGCATTCCGTCTTAACATTGAGGGTTTAATCCGTCTTAGGGCCGAGCCACGAAAACGCTGATCCCAATTTTCTTGGCTAATTTCAGCTAATTCATGCAATTTGGGGTTTAAATTATGAGGATAGGGCTGAAAGTCCTCTATATCTGTTTCTTGGGCAAATCTTTGATTCCATGGACAAACATCCTGACAAATATCACAACCAGCCACCCAATTATTTAGGTGGGGTTTAATAGCTTCAGGTAAGGAATCTGAGCGATTTTCAATGGTATGGTAAGCAATACAGCGATTAGCATCGATTTTATATGGCTGAGGAATAGCATGGGTAGGACAGGCTTCTAAACATCGAGTACAAGTTCCACAATGGTTAGTATGGGGTTGATCTGACTCTAGGGTTAAATTAGTGAGGATTTCACCAATAAATAACCAGCTTCCATAAAAACGATTAATAATATTACTATTTTTACCAATCCAGCCTAATCCTGACCGTTGCGCCCAGATTTTATCTTGTACCGGTCCGGTATCTGCATAATAGCGAGTTTGAATTGTTGGATTTTGAGTCTGTAACCATTGATGCAAAGCTTTGAGTTTTTTGTGCATCACCCGATGGTAATCTCGTCCCCAACCATAACGAGAAATTTTGCCATCTTCGGGGTGATGGGAATGGACATGAGGCGTGTAATAGTTCAAAGCAACTGAAATAACAGAGCGAACATCGGGCATAATTTGATGCAAATCCTTACGCCGTGAATCCGTCATCCAGGCCATATCTGCATGATAACCTAAGCTTAACCAAGCTTCAAGGTGAGAAACTGCATCATCGTCATATTTTACGTTAACAGCAGCAATACCTACTAAATGAAACCCGATATCCTTAGCTTTTTCTTTGATTTGTTTACTATTAAGAACCATGAATGGCTACCATTAATAAATTTTAATGTCAAGATTTTTACACAAAAGTTTGCAATTCTTAATTTTTTGTTACATAATGGGAAGTGAGGAAAGGGAAGACTTCCCGAACCCCTCACACGGTCACAACTTCCTAAACATAAATCATGGTTTACACTGCATCTACTTCTAACCTTAGCATCAACTCCCAAATCAATGGCGTGGCAGGGGTCACCGAGCAAATTAAACGCCTCAGTACCGACGACCAGTTAGGACTTCTTTGGTTTGCTTACACTGAAATTGGTCGTTCCATAACACCTGCTGCACCGGGGGCGGCTCGTTTACAGTTTGCTGAAGGTTTATTGAACCAAGTCAGAGCGATGAGTGCTGATGAGCAGTTAACTTTTATGCGGCACTTAGTTGATAAAGTCAACACGCCTCAAACTCGCTCTTATGGCATTTTAACGACCAATACTAAGTTAGCTTTTTGGTACAAGTTAGCTGAATTGATGGAGCAAGGAGAAGTCATTCCTGTCCCCCAAGGTTACACCCTTAGTCAAGATGCAAGCCTTACTTTAGCCGCCGTTCAAGGTTTAGAATTCAATCAACAAATTACAGTACTCCGCAAAGCTGTAGTTGACATGGGAGTTGACCCTCTTGCCTAGGTTTTCCGTTTCTCGCTTTGTATCTCCCAATATTAAGAGCAGGGTTTTCCTGCTTTTTTTTCTATCTACTTTTAAGGAGTTTCATACATGACTGTTATTTTAGAAAATTGTTTAACCATTGAAGGGATTGAGCAACCTACAATTCTGCAATATTTTGATACTTTGAATGGAGAAAAATTTACAGAAACGGCTCAATTATTTAGTGAACAGGGGGTATTATATCCACCGTTTGAAGAAGGAGTGGTGGGGCAAAAAGCGATCGCAATTTATTTAGAAACAGAAGCAAAAGGATTAAAGTTATTTCCTAAACAGGGAAAAATAACTGTGTCTGAAGAAGGTTATTCTCTTATTGAGGTTAAGGGTAAAGTAGAAACTCCTTTATTTGGGGTTAATGTTGGATGGACTTTTGAATTGAACCCTCAAGAGAAAATTAATAAAGTAGAAGTGAAGTTATTGGCTTCTCTTCAAGAATTATTAGGATTGCAAAAAAAACGTGAGGAAATCTCCCATTAGTAGGGGGGGAATGCCGTCTCTATTCCTATTAAGAGTGATAAACAAAGAAGGAAAAACAGTCTTTCAACTTAATTGAGGGTCATCTTTTTTACCTAATAGTCACGAAAAATTCAGGAGATTTACAAAGGAGTCTGAAAAGACTTGTGGTTTCCTATGGGAA
>JBFRWB010000023.1:0-6514 GCA_051439375.1 Microcystaceae cyanobacterium | reverse complement strand
TGTTCAACCCCTACGGGTGTGAGATGTGGAATGAATTGATTGAAAACTTCCTCTCCTCTATTTGGAATGTTTTGATAGTTTTACCTCTCTCCAAGAGAGCGATCGCATATTTAACAATTATATAATTACGGAATGATAAATAATCTTAGACAAAAAAGAGATCGGACCGACGTGCTGTACTGTACAACGGCACTGTGGCCAGCGCACCTTAAGGTGCTTCGCAAGTCCTAACTTTCAGTAGATGGAAAAGTTTTCTGAAAGCTTGATGCACTAAGGATTTGATGAAAATTACTGATTATGCTCAAACCCTCACTCCATAAGCTTTTTGAAGTGTTTCAAGAAATTGCATTGTGAATGTGGCGATCGCCACATTCACAACATGATTTTCCCTGAATGTCTGAAACTCCTATTACTGCGTTCCCAAAAAAAAATGAGTTTTCCATCTACTGACTATTTATTCATAACTGGGTTTTGTGGCTTGATTTTATAAGTAATTGGTTTAATTTTGGATAATAAACACTTATTTTGACTAATTTTAGTTAACTGTCTTTATTGAACCAAAATTTATTTTATTTTTTTATCTAATTCTAAACTATTATTAGTTAGAGTCAATAAAACCATGTTAGGCTATTCTTTTAGCTTAGTTTTTACTTAAAACAAAATATTTAGGCGTTAACATAGCTAAAAATAAACAGCTAAGTTGTGTCAAGATATAGCTAAGCTAAGTTAAAAAGTAGTTAAGTGTTTAGAACGTATATAAAATTGGAGTTTATATAAGATTGTTAAAGTTTATAGTAAAATTTCCGAATTAAAATTATCCTGAAAATCCTTAAATCCTGAGCATCCTGATTCAGATAGCAAAGAATCTTGAACAAGATAATAATTAACAGCTTAAACTCACTCACAGCCACAAAATTGACAGGTTGGAGCAACTGATTCAATGTAAACCTTTGCATGGGGTTTGATAACATATTCACTTGCTCCTACATGATCCTTTTTTCCCCAATCATAAGTGTAGCCTAAAGCTGTCCAAGGATAACATTCTTTGTCTGAATTCTCATCCTCAAGATCACATTTGCTAACTAAATCCTCATTATTTTGAATAAAGTCATTTAGTTTATCTGAAGACATGGGGGTGTCGCATTGATTATCATTATCATAATTTATACATGGTATTTCCAGATCAGATTTTTTAGCAATTAGGGTAACAAAGTGAGTTTTATTGGAGGTTAAGCGTAACCCTAAATATTGGGTAATTCTTAGTCTTTTATTCACAGAAGGAGGGATTTGAGGATTGACAAGAGAACCTTTACAAGTTTGACAAAATGATTGGGTTTGAGAAACAGGTGTTATCCAGATATATTTTCCTCTCTCCCATTTGCCATTATTCTCCTTGAGAGCTTTTCTTGCTGAGTCAGCGAAACCTTTATTTGCCCAAGTAACTCCTCGATAATAAACCTCATTTTGATCTAATTCTGATGGTAAATTCTGGGGCGAAACTTTTTCTAAAGATTGTAAGCGAACATTAGTGGGTAAAGATTGACGTTGATCCCACTTCCAAACATCATTAACGGCCGTCTGTAACTGTTTTTTGAGATATTTAAAACTCTCTGGTTGCTTGATCGCTAACCAACAATAAACCGAACTCTTTTCTACATCTAATGAATCTCCACTAGGACAGTTATCTTGAGCGAGGGAAGAGCCTCCAATCAATAAACTGATCAGGGTTAAAGTTATAATCAGGAAGATAGTTAATCGCTTCATTTTACGCTCCTTTTTCAATACAAGGTAAGTTTTCAGTTAATTCTTGTAAGCGTCCCCAGAAAAACTGGGTTGGCCGACTCTCCATTCCTTCGGTTTGTAACAATTGTTGTGCTTCTTCAGCAGCCTGTTTTCCGAATAGGGCGTGTTGGTGATCGCAGTCACAATAGGCTAAATTCGCTGCTTTTTGGTAATAACTAATGGCTGCTTGAAAGTTTCCAGAAGTTTCTTCATCAAAGGCTAACCGAAAGTACCGATCTAATTCGGTTTCATTGGGTTGAGGGGTAGAATCAGGGTTAAGAGGTCGAGTCCCACTACAAATTAAAGATAGAGGATTAATTGGTTCTGGTGTGGGATTATAGGAAGGATCTACTTCTAAGAGCGAACATCCGCTTAGAAGTCCTATTATGACCAGTAATATCAGATTAATCCTCATGACACTTTTTGCTATGTTTATAGTGGTTGATAACTGTATCAAAGGTTGAGAAAAGTTACCAAATAATTACTGCGCCTTTCCCCGTTGCACCTGCATAATAAAGGCGTAAACGAAGCTTATAAGTCCGTCCTTTGATTAAGCGAGTGACCAGTTTAGCATTGCGATCAAATCCACTATCATCATCCCCATCCATATAGATTGGTGTTCCATTAATCTCTTCAAAGAGAACAATAACGGTGTCTAAGTTGCCAATCGTTTCAATGGTGTATTGTCGAGTTTCTGGGGGTCGAATGACAAAATCAAGTTGCTCACCGGGAGCAATATCCACCATCGCAGAAAGATAGGGTTTGAGTTCGATATCTTCTTCGGGTTTACCGGGGTAAAAACCACGCACTTCTTCAATATCAACAGGAGATAAACCGGGTTCGGGAATCAAGGGTTGTGTTTGATATTCTTCAGGGTTAAGAATCAATCCTGCCGAAAATTGATAGTGCATGATGGAATCTTTATCCCATGACGATCCTTCTACCAATTCAGGGGAAATTTTACGCACAATATTATGGTAAGTTGTCTCCCGTGGCCAGTTATTCGGTGGCCCACCAAAATATTGATACACTTTCTCTTCGTCCCACAAAATTCCGGCTAGGGGGTTTTGGTGTTCATGGGGGAAACCTAACGCATGGCCAATTTCATGTAAAGCAGTATCTCCTCCATAGGGAGTGGTTAAGTCCCAACCAAAATTCATGGTTCGTTCTTGAGGGTTGGTGATAAAATCAACCGCATCTCGTCCAAGATAAGACCAAGATCCATCATTTTGATCAAAGCCAATACGAATCTCTGCTTCACTAGGATCGTTGACTTCGACAAATTGTAAACCAATCCCTAAGTTTTTCCAAATGGCAAAGGCTTGACGCACTGCGTCTTTTTGGTTATCTGCACCTCGCCAATGAGGAGGATTATCTAAAAAATAATAATGCAAAATAGTGTAGTTTACCCATTTTTTATCGTTCATCCGCACCAGAAAGACACGATGGGGGTCAATATTTTCGGGTAATTGACGTTCTGGGACAGAAGGTAAACTACAAAAAGCAGGATGTTCTGAATGAGTCTGTTCTTCTTTCCCATGACCGACAAATAGGTTTTCATCGGCAAATAAATGAGCGATCGCTTCGGGTCGGGGTTCGATACTATTATATATGTCCTCAATTTGCCCTGTGAAACTATCCCAATTATCAAGGAGAAGTCGAGGGCAAGTTTTACCTGACCAATGTTGATGGGTGACAACCTTATTCAGAGGAATATTAAGGTCATACATTAAAATCGCAGCTAAGGTTGCAGCACGATAGTTGGCCGCACCTTGATCCCCATCTTCGTTCATGCAAATCTCAATCCCGATACTTTCACGGTTTCCTTTACTTGTTCCTGCGTGCCAACCCATTTCATTGATGGGAAGATGTTTAATAGAGCGTTTGTCATCAACAGTATAGTGCCAAGAGACTTGGCGACGTTGTGCATCCGCACCTTTCACATAAGCAGCATGAGCGCGAGCATCTGCTCCTCGGTTAACGTTATCGGTATTATGAATGGTGATATAACGAGGTTTGATCGGTGTACCGGGACGGTTATCATTGGACTCTGGGATGAGACCAATCTCTAGGTTTAAGCTTTCTCCAAGCTTTTTGCGACTGGGCATGATTTTACTCCATCTTGTAAACGTTTTGGAAAAGATGCCTTGATCTCTTAGAAGAGATGCCTTGATCTCTCAGAAGAGATGCCTTGATCTTTTGGAAAGGGTTGGACTAGGAACGGGTTACTGTTGCCAACATTAATCGTTCTTCTGGGGACATGGGGCTGTCTTCATCAATAAATTCTAGATTGGCTGCTTGAGGCGCAGCTTCTTCTACGAATTCAGGGGCAAAAGAGAAGTTCTTCAGTCTTGTCATCCATTGAGTCGCTAAACTAGCAATATAATGGGTGCGATAACTTCCAGCGATCATTTTTACAGCGTTGTAAAAATCAGTGCGATTAACATTGATATATTGTCCTAAGCGTCGTCCTGTAAATGTGCCATTAGCTAGGCCATGAACAAGGATAAATAAGGCAACTCGTCGATCTAAGGCTTGATCGGGATCATTGACTAAATCAATACCTAAAATATTGCTATATTTCTGGTAATTAGCTTTCCAAGTAAGCTGTACATAGCCTCGTCCATAATAAGGTACATATCGTCGATTTGCACCGCCCAATTCTTTAATGGGACGATAAGTATTTGCGGTTTCATGCTGCACCATTGCCATAATAAAAGCAATTTGCGTTTGCAGGGTTAACCCATGTTTGCGTCCTTCTTTAATGACAGCCTTAACCAGATTATCCCGTCCGGGGTCAAAAGGAGGGGGTAAGATATAATTTTCATACCGTTTTAGCAGAATCTCCGCAGTTGTTGGTCCCAAGACATCCCCACCTGTTAGTCCATTTTCTTCTTTAAAGTCTCGTAATGCTTCCCTTGTTACTCCCCCAAAAATACCATCAATGTCATAAGGATAATAATTTAATCCTTTGAGACGGGTTTGAATCTCACGACAAAGGGTTTCATCTGTCCCTAAAGGGGAAGTGGCAATCTCTCCAAAAGGAAGATAGAGATTTTGGTCAATAACTTGTTGTAAGGTGGTCATAAATAAATCTCCTTAATGAATATGAAGAAGAAAAATTAGGAAACAATGGTTAAGAATTCATCTGGCTAAAGATTAAGAATTTAAGGGTACTGTCTGTGATTTTAAAATATCGAATGTCCCAAAAGATTTAGAGATAGACCAAGAAGATTGGATCGATTTAATTTCTTCTACTTTCCAAACGTTATTGAAGCGTAATTCTTCATGCCATGACTGTTCATTAACAAAATACCAATCAGGAAGTTTATCAATTTCAGTCCATGTTTTGCCACCATCTGTTGTCTTTAAAAAATAGATAGCGTTTTCTACTTGTCCCTCACCAATCACGATTCCTTCTCTTTCATCTTTGAAAATTAAACCTTTGGCAAAAGTAAAACTCCCGTTACCTTTTCCTTGTAAAAATTGACTCATCCCATTTAATTCTTGCCATGTTTCTCCAAAGTCATTAGTTTGGTATAGAGTCGGAAAACTTCCAGCCACATCCCAATGAGTGATAAACCAAAGATGACGCTGATCACTCAGGGCAAAAATTTCTGTCTTTGTCAAAGCTCCCTGTTCAGAATTGAGGGTTAAATACCAGTTCTCACCACCATCAGTTGTTTTAATCACAATTGTTTGAGTCTTGTGTGTATTGACAGAAATGTGTGGTCTTAAATCAGTTTCTCCTGTCCAAATATCTAACGATGAAGATCCTCTTAATGTCATAAAAAGTAAGGCAGTTGATGGCTCTAAACTGATAATTTTTGCATCACTAACAATCACAGCATTCTTATCTGGATCAGTTAGTTCTGTGGGTTTCACAACTTGACTTAAAACGGTTTCAAGGCTTGTCATTACAGTACTCCTTTGGAATTAAGGGAAGAGGGGGGAGAGGAGGAAGAGAGAGGAGAAAAAATCTTAGCTATAGACCTCTTGTACAAATAATTAGCCAATCAATTTAACCCTGTCTCTTGTCAATTTCTCCTATTTTTGACTTTTGACTTTTGACTTCTGCGTAGCAGCAACACCCCTACCGATTACGGATACACTTATAGTACAAAGCGACGGACTAAAACCGCTAAACGAATCACGAAATCAAAGATTTTTTGTGTTTGAATGGCACGGTCAATATCTCGGCGAATACTGCGAAATTGAGCAATAATTTGATCATGATCGGGTTCAATCAGAATATTGCGAAAGATTGCCCCTCTGACTGCATTTAACGCTTGTTGACATTGTTCAATCCCATCATATAGGAAGTCTGCTAACGTCCAATTACTTTGATCTTCAGCGCGCAGGAGTTCAAACTGTAAGCGAAATTCTAAATTTTTGAGCTTCGTTTCCGCTTTCCGTAGCTTTTCAACATCAACAGGCTTTCCTACCCGAAGATCATCCATTGAGGCAAAAATATCAGCTAAGGCTTTCATTTCATCCTTAATCTTCTTGAGACTGGGCGAAACAGACGTAACCTCTTCTATGCTGGAAAGACCCCGACTCATCGCTTGAGGAACAGAAGGAGGGGTTAAAGAAACATTGAGTTCTGATAAAACGGTGGGTAAATGACAAGCAATGGCGTGTTCTGCTTTAGGATGAGGATTGGTTTCACCCGCAAAATGTAAGCCTATTCCTTCTTTGGTCTGAGGATCATACCAAACTGACCCAGAATCGC
>JBFRWB010000022.1:0-40700 GCA_051439375.1 Microcystaceae cyanobacterium | reverse complement strand
GTGCTGTTCCCGCTTGTAAATTCATTTCTCTATCTAAAGCAGTCGTCATCTTAGTAATGGTCGTATTTTCGCTCCTTAGCTTTTCTTTCAATGTACAGGCAATACCTCGAAGTTCGACAATATCTGCACTTTCAGTTGATTCTAAATGATACATCGGGTGAATCCAGTCAAGATTACTCGCAAAAATCTTTGAAATCCCTTTTTCAGTAATAATTCCCCAATCAATCCCTAAAGCTTGATAGTAGCGTCTCTCAAGCTCCAATTTAGCTACTGTCGTTTTTTTCTCTAAGTCTTTTGTCGATTTAACCGTTCTCGCTACTTGAACCAGCTTTCCCTCTTGTTCAATGGTCAGCATAAAATCGGTGGTTAGGATATAGGGAATGTGATGTTGAGAATCTTCAGGATACTTAAAGTTCATCTCATCCGCAATTTTCAAGGCTAAATCAAGATCCGCCAACGGATACTGTTCTCGGATATCAACTACGATATCAGACCACTCGAATAGGTAAAATGTTCGTTTTTCTTGATCTGAGAGTAAATGATGGATTCGACCCGTTTTCCATCCTGGAATTCGGTGGGAGCGACCATTAGAGGGAAAATCCTGAATCTTGATCCAAGGAACATAGTCTTTTCCCGTTCCTTGACCACGACCTTCCTTCTTATAGCGTTCAAACTTGGCCTGTGTCCACTCTCGCTTAGTCCTAGCCATAACGAACTCCTATAGATAGCATTCCTACTATCTAAGTTTACCAACTTTATTATAAATTTACCAACTTTATTTTTAACTTACCGACTTTATTCTCTTTTTACAGTTTACAATTGAGTTTTACTTATATTATTCAACAGTTACAGACTTAGCTAAATTTCTGGGTTGATCCACATCTAACCCTCGTCTTGCAGCGATATGATAGGATAGCAATTGCAAAGGAATCACCGATAAAATAGGGGAAATTAATTCATCGACAAGGGGAATCGGTAACAAATCATTAAACACCTTCTCAGCATCCTTATCCCCTTCTGCTATTACCCCTAATAACCGTGCATCCCGTGCTTTAGCTTCTTGTGCATTGGATAATACCTTATCATAAACCATCCCCGGAACTGCGATCGCTACTACGGGAACTTTATTATCTAATAAAGCAATGGGCCCATGTTTCATCTCTCCTGCGGGATAACCAGCCGCATGAATATAACTAATTTCTTTTAATTTTAATGCTCCTTCTAAAGCAATGGGAAAATTAATCCCCCGCCCTAAGAAGATAAAATCTTGAGTATCATTAAAGTCATGGGCTAATTCTTCGATAGGTTCATTTTGTTGTTCTAGAATTAACTCAATTTGATTGGGTAATTGTCGTAGCCCGCCAATAATTAATTGAATCTTTTCTAAGGATAAAGTTTGCTGACGATAGGCTAATTCTAAGGCAAATAAATAAAATCCCATCAATTGTGCGGTAAAACTTTTAGTTGCAGCAACCCCAATTTCTATTCCGGCTTGGGTATTAATAATATTATCAACCAAATGGGCAAGGGTACTTTCGGGACGATTGGTAATCCCCAATAAATGAGGATAATATTGTTTCTCTAACCCTAAACGACGCTGTTTTACTGCTTCTAATGCTGCTAAAGTATCCGCAGTTTCCCCAGACTGGGTAACCCCAATGGTTAGGGTATTGGGCAATAAAGGAGAGGGCGCATAGCGAAATTCTGAGGCATACTGTACCATGGTGGGGATATTAGCCAACTGTTCAATTAAGTATTTACCTAATAAAGCAGCGTGCCAACTTGTACCACAGGCTAAAATCTGAATGTGATCTATTTTTTCGGGGAATTCTGTTAATCCTAAGTTGATGGGGCTAAATTCGGGTTTATCTTCTGCTTTCCATTGGGGACTGAGATAGGTTTCTAAACAGGTACGAATCACACTGGGTTGTTCGTAGATTTCCTTTAACATAAAATGACGGAAACCTTGCTTTTCTACGGTTGTTGTTGTCCAATCTAGGGTTTTAGGCAGCTTTTTCTGGCGTTTACCGTAAAAATCATAAACTTCTACGCCAAGGGGGGTTAAGCGGGCAATTTCCCCATTCTCAAGGGATAAAACGGTATGGGTATGAGGTAAAAGTGCAGTTACGTCTGAGGCGCAGAAAAATTCACCTTGACCAAATCCAATGGTTAAAGGTGCTTGTTGACGGGCGATAATTAACTCATCAGGGTAATTTTGAGATAATATAGCAAGTGCAAATTGACCATCAAGGCGATGTATCGCTTTTTGTACTGCTTCCATTAAATCATCCCCTTCGGGGTTTTCGGGTAATAAATGGGCGATTAAATTAGGGATAACTTCTGTATCGGTTTCTGAGGAAAACTTATAACCTTTATCTATTAATTCGTCTTTTATTTCTTGATAATTTTCAATAATGCCATTTTGTACCACTGCAATTTTATTATCCATATCTCGATGAGGATGCGCATTATGCTCTTCGGGTTTCCCGTGGGTTGCCCAACGGGTGTGACCAATGCCAATATGGGATGGGTTGTTTTCCCGTTCGAGTTTTTCCCGTAGGTTGTAGAGTTTCCCCTTTGCACGAGTACAGTGTAACTGACCCTCTAAGACAGTGGAAACGCCAGCAGAATCGTATCCTCGATACTCTAATCGTTCTAAACCGCTTACTAAGACATCGATTGCGGTCTGCGTGCCAATATAACCAACAATTCCACACATAATTGTTCCCCGTAGTTTAGTCAATGGTTCATAGTTTATCTCATCAAGGACGAAATTTCACTGTCGTGGGTTTCCTAAGATACATCCGAATACTGTAATGTGAGTTTGATGGGGGAATTGATAAAATACAAATGTAATAACAGGAATAAGATAAAACGATCGCATAATTCTTTTCTTGAGTCAAGCGATCGCTAACCTATAAAATTATTTTAGATTAACTTAAAAACATTTGAATAATGCCCCAAAATGCACCCCCTAACAATAATAAACCACTGATAAAACTCAGTGCAAAACCCGGAAAGCGTTTATTTGCTTCTTGATAATATCCCCACGCATAGAGAATACGACCTAATACCCATATGCCGCCTAAGATCCCGCCCCAAATAGGGTTTAAATAGACAGAAAAGAGCCATAAAATCGGTAGGAATAAAACTAACTGTTCTAAAGTATTTTGCTGAACTCGAAAAGCTCTCTCAAAGTTAGGGTCACCAGAAATTGCAGGTGCTTTAACATCATACTTTAGTCTAGCCCGTCCCACATTTAAAGTAATTGCAAAATAGACCAATAGGGCTAAAGCGGTTACCAAGCTTGGATAAGAATAATTAGACATACTTGACTTAATTTGATGCTCAACAAGAATGGACAAAGACAATATTAACAGATGAGTTCCTGAGATAGATAATGGATGATGAATGATGGATAATAGATCATGACCGCTTCTTAAAAGAGAAAAAATGCTATCTCAACGGCTCAAAAATTGGTTAAATATGCGTCACTTTGGGCGAACTGCGGTTGATAGTCGTTATGCTCTAGTAGAAGCTTGTTTAATTGGAATTTTATCAGCGATCGCCGCCTTAATACTCAAAGAAGGAGTCGGTTGGCTAGGGGGATGGCGAGTGCAACTTGCCAATCAATATTCTCCTTGGTTAGTGCTTCCCTTGGGGGGGCTAATTTTTGGTTGGTTAGCAGGATGGCTAATTCAAACCATCTCTCCTACCGCAGCTAGAGGGGGTATTTCCCAAGTTAAAGCAGCATTAGCCCGTTTTAATGTTCCCTTATCCGGCCAAGTTGCCATTATCAAACTAGCAAGTGCAATTTTAGTGATTGGAGCCGGACTTCCCCTCGGCCGTCGTGCGCCAACGGTACACATTGGGGCGGCCTTAGCCGCACAATTGAGCAACTGGTTACCCACCTCACCTGAGCATCGTCGTCAAATGATTGCCGCAGGTGCTGCGGCGGGTTTAGCTGCGGGCTTTACCACCCCCATTGCGGGGGTTTTATTCGTGGTTGAAGAGTTAATGCGAGATATTTCTGGTTTAACCCTTGAAACCGCCATTGTTGCTTCATTTACAGGGGCTGTGGTGTCCTTATTTCTGAGCAATTATTTTGATGCTGCCACGGCTCAAGGGATGATGCAAGAGTTTAACACCAGTTTTGCGACGGATGAAATTCCTTTTTACTTAATTTTAGGAATTTTGGCGGGGGTATTAGGGGGATTCTTCAACAAAGGCATGATTTGGGCAGTTAAAGCCCATGATCGCTTAAATTGGCCTTTGAGTTGGCGCATTGGCATCACCGCTTCCATCTCTGGGGTCATCATTGCCATGTTACCTGATTTCTTCCAAGATCATGCAGGATTAAGGGAATTTCTGGTGACAGGACAATTAACCCCCGAACAAATTGTCATTGTCTTTATTACTTACTTTTTTCTCACCCTTTTTGCCTATAGCAGTGGTGCGCCGGGGGGACTGTTTGCCCCTGCTTTGATGTTAGGAGCAGCTTTAGGCTATTTAGTGGGAGATTTAGAGGCGTTAATCTCTAATACAGGAACTTCAACCACCTTTGCTTTGGCAGGTATGGGGGCATTTTTTACCTCTGTGGTGCGAGTTCCCGTGACAGCCATCGTTATCATCTTTGAATTGCGAGCAGATTTTGATTTAGTGCTTCCTTTAATGATTAGCTGTGCAGTGTCCTATATTGTAGCTGATAGTATTTCTAAGGGATCATTATACGAACATTTATTGAAAAATAGTGGGATTCAACTCACCGAAGAAAACCCCCTCCATGATTTTTTGTCAGACTTAACAGCGGCCGATGTTATGCAGTCTCAAGTGGAAACCTTAGAGAGTGATTTACCCTTGGATGAAGTGTTACAGTTAATGTCCTTTTCCAATCATCGGGGCTTTCCTGTGGTGAAAAATGGTCAATTAGTGGGAATTTTCACCCAAAGTGATTTAAAAAAACGAATCAGGCGAGAGATGAAGCCCTCAGCCCTTTTACAAGATGTGATGGTGACTCCTCCTATCACCGTACAAGCAACGGATTCATTGAGTGATGTCTTGTATTTATTGAACCGTTTTGAACTCTCTCGTCTTCCTGTTACGGAAAACCAACAATTAGTGGGAATTATCACCCGCACAGATATTATTCGCATTGAGGCCAATCAATTAAAAGGACAATCTTTACCGCAAAAACAAGATCCTTCCTATACGGTTTATCAAACCCGCTCTCCCGCTAAGGGAAAAGGGCGCATTTTACTGCCGCTTTCTCACTCTAATAGCGCATCTGCACTGTTTAAAATTGCCTCTGCGATCGCTCGTCAGAAAGATTATGAAATAGAATGTTTACAGGTGATTGAAATCCCTAAACATAGTCCCACCGCACAAACCTATGTGGACACCAGAGAAGAACGAAAATTGATGCACCGTATTGAAAGAATGGGTCGTCATGATAAAGTTCCTACCCATACTCAGATAAGAGTAGGTCATGATGTAACAGAAACAATTTTAGAAACCTTGCGAGAACGACATATTACCCTTTTAATGATGGGATGGAAAGGAGAAAGTCGAACTCAAGAAGCAATTTTTGGCAACGTCGTAGATACTTTAATTCATAAAGTTTCCTGTGATTTAATGTTGATTAAACTGGGTAAACAATCCAACTCTTATCCGTTTACTTTATCTCAACAAGATTCTTGGTTAATTCCCATGGCGGGGGGGCCAAATATGGAAAAAGCTATTAATTTATTACCCGCATTAGCTCGATTATATCCTGCTCCCCAAGCTTTAAAATTTTGGTTATGTAAGGTCTTTCCGCCGAGTGATTCCCATCCAGATGCAACAGCTTTGAAAGAAAATGCCAAAAAGCTAGAAAATAAGATGAATTGTACCGTGATAGCCCTACCCATTCGCTCTAATTCTGTCAGTGATGCCCTAATCCAATTTACCGAAACAGAACATTGTAGCCTTATTGTTTTAGGCGGAACAAAAGAAAGCTTATTAACACAGGTTATTCAAGGAAGTATTCCTAATGCGATCGCTCAAAAAGTTCAAAGTACAGTTATTTTATTTAGGGGAGCTTTGTAAGTTTAGGAAATGAGAAATTTAAAAAACAGAGGAGTGCAAGCATCTTGCTCACTATAGTAAAATAATAATAACTGATTCACGGCTAACTATTAAGCTAAGACGCATTTAAACTGGGTCTTTGGTATTTCAGGACAAACCCTCAAACTTTCTCCCTACCCCCCTCTCCCTGCTCCCTTACAGTCTTCACATACCCATTTAGATAATGAACAGCTTATGGCGCAGTCTCCATCCTTTTTGCTATCATAAAAGCTGTCTTTCAATCACAAAAGCGAGTAACAATGTTTTGGGCTGATAAAATTGCTAGTAGCAGACAAGGAGAACAAATTGTTAATGACTCCAAAACGCCTTCAGGTCGCGTTCATGTGGGATCGGTTCGAGGAGTTGTCATTCACGATGTTATTTATCGTGCGCTAAAACGAGCCGAAAAACCTGTCAAGTTTTTATATGGAGTCGATGACTATGATGCGTTAGATACAGTTCCCTACTATTTAGATAAGGATAAATTTTCTCCCTATTTAGGTTATCCCCTTTGTAATGTTCCCTCTCCTGATCAATCAGCAAGCGACTATGCTAAATATTTTATGGGGGAATTTTTAGAAGTATTTGATTACTTAGCCATTAAACCAGAGGTTTATTATTTAAGGGATTTATATCGGTCAGGACAATTAAATTCCTATATTGATACTTTCTTGAAAAATGCCCATTTAGTCAGAGAAGCTTATAAAGAAGTAAGTGGGGGAGAACGTCCTAATAACTGGTATCCTTTTCAGGTTATCTGTGAGAAATGCGGCAAGATCGCCACAACCGTTACCACTGATTATAACGGTTCAGAAGTCTTTTATACCTGTCAACCCAATGCAACAGACTGGGTAGAAGGATGTGGCCATTCAGGATGGGTATCTCCTTTTGATGGAAATGGGAAGTTACCATGGAAAGTGGAATGGGTTGCTAAATGGGATTTATTAGGAGTAACCATTGAAATGGCAGGAAAAGACCATTCTCAAAAAGGTGGATCACGGGATGTTGCTAATGCTATCTGTCGTAAAGTATTAAAGAAAAAACCTCCGTTTCATTCTCCTTATGAATTTATTTTAGTTGGGGGAACAAAAATGAGTTCCTCTAAAGGAGTGGGATCAAGTGCGAAGTCAATTGCTGAGTTATTACCCCCTGAATTGTTGCGCTTTTTAATGTTGCGGACACAACCCAAAACCGTCATTAACTTTGAGCCTAATTATGAAACCATTACTCGTTTATTCCGTGACTATGATACTTTAATGCAGAAATATAAAATGGCTTTTGCAGAAAAAGGAGAGTCTCTGGAATTAACGAAAGACTTGCTGGCTTTATTCTATTCCCAATTAGATGAAACCATTAAACCTTATCAACTCTTTGAGTTAAGTACCTTAATTTCTTTGTTGCAAGTCCCTCATTTAGACATTCGCAAAGAAGTGGAAAAACGTTGTGAGTCTCCCTTAACCGATGACGATTGGAAAATTATCGACCAACGAGTTAAAGTGGCACAGAAATGGCTAGAAGACTATGCAGATGAAGAAGACAAACTGATTCTTTATTTGGATACCATTCCCGAAAAAGTCAAAGACTTAACCGAAGAACAAATCACCTACTTGAAACAATTAGCCATTGATTTAGAAGCTTTAGAAGAATGGGAAGGGGAAGCCTTACAAACGGCTATTTTCTCAACCACTAAAGCCCTAGAAATCAAGCCAAATGTTGCTTTCCCTGCGGTTTACTTTAGCTTCTTGGGTAAAGAAAGAGGTCCAAAAGCAGGACATCTGTTATCCTATTTAGATAAGGACTTTGTGGTGAAACGACTCACAGAAGTGACGGCTTAAAATCCCTAAACTATCTCATCTGTAGGTGCAATTGATGAATTGCACTTACTAAATATGGAAGTTTCATTTACAATCTAATTTGTGTAAGTTTCAACTAAGTTAAATTTTTTTCAATCCAATGATGTTCTATCGTCGTCTTTTTATCAGTACCCTTGTTGCGATCACACTTTTTCTTTTTCAAGGATTTAATCTGGTTTCTCCTGCAATTGCATTAGGCGGCCCTCAACTTCCCCTCAATCAACCTGCACCAGATTTTACCCTTTCTACTAATACAGGAGAGGGAGAAATTTCTCTGTCTGATTATCAAGGAAAGTGGGTGGTATTGTACTTTTATCCCCAAGATTTTACTCCCGGTTGCACTCTTGAAGCAAAACGGTTTCAACAGGATTTGGATAAGTATCAAGCTAGAAATGCTCAAATTATTGGTGTCAGTGTAGATACTGTTGATTCTCACAGAGACTTTTGCGACTCAGAGGGATTAAAATTTCCCTTACTTGCAGATACAAAAGGAAAAGTTAGTAAAACCTACGGTTCATTGTTAAGTGGTCGTTCTCTGCGCCATACTTATATTATTGATCCCGATGGGATTTTACGAGAGCGTTTTTTAGGCGTTGCACCTGCGATTCATAGTAAGGAAGTGTTAGAAACCCTCGATCAACTGCACATTTGAGAGCATGGTTCTTCTAGGGTTATAGTGGTACAAAATAGGGTGTTTGACATTAGAGATCCTTGAAATCCAGTCACCTGATTTATTTTTGGACGGTAGGATCTATCCGAAATCCCGGTGCAATATAATCATCGGATAAATAAGCTTCAGGAATCGTATTTTGATGTCCATCCCGAATCGCTGAATAATGGGGAGACAGAATTTCAATCCCTGCTTCATTACATTTATCTTGAATATTTTGATGTAATTCTGAATAGATGAATGCTCTTTTTTCTAAACTATCTGTATAAGCTCTTAACTCATAGCTGATATAAAAATCATCTAGGCTCATTTGTAAAACGTAAGGAGAAGTTTATAAGGGTGTTAACGAAGTAGGGAGAAGAGATTGAGCGATCGCTTTACCGAAAAATTTGGGTTTAAAGCCTCCTCTTTTAAGAGGATAAAAAAGAAGATGACCTATTTTTAAGCCCCTCACAACAGAGTGCGAGGTGCTGATCGCTGAAATTACCCAACGTTACCGAGCTGCAGGATAGGTTATTAGTTTGCGATTTACCTGACTTAAAAGATTGTTTTAAGATTTCTATACATCTCGTGCCACTTCATTTTTCTTGGGTTTAGTTTTTGTTTGTTTTGAGGTTATCCAGTTAAAATCAAGCCATTACAATCAATGGTAAAGATGTTATGAGTCGATATTTATTCTCTGAATTCTCTGGGTTATGGAGTCTTGCTTTTGGGGCAATCAGTTTAACAAACGTTCCTGCTTATGCAATGGAACAAGCTCGACTTCTCAAAACCGAACATTTTGATAGAATATACTCTAAAGTATCGCCCAAGACCTGTAACGAGTAAATAAACGGGAGACAGAAACACAGCATGGGAAGAGTCGTTGGTATTGACTTAGGCACAACTAACTCCGTCGTCGCCGTTATGGAAGGCGGAAAACCAGTCGTAATTGCCAATTCAGAGGGAATGCGAACCACGCCTTCGGTGGTAGGGTTCAATAAAGAAGGGGAATTAGTCGTAGGACAAATGGCCAGACGGCAAGCCGTTCTTAACCCCCAAAACACCTATTTTGGAGTTAAACGCTTTATGGGGCGCAAATATGCTGAATTGCATCCTGCGTCTAAGCAAGTTCCTTACACAATTCGTCGGGATGAGGTAGGAAATATTAAAATTCGTTGTCCTCGTCAGAAAAAAGATTTTGCCCCAGAAGAAGTCTCAGGGATGATTTTGCGGAAATTGGCAGAAGAAGCCAGTCGTTACCTTGGAGAAGAGGTGACAGGGGCCGTCATTACCGTACCTGCTTATTTTAATGATTCTCAACGACAAGCCACTAGAGATGCAGGACGAATTGCAGGGTTAGAAGTGATGCGTATTCTCAACGAACCCACCGCAGCCGCCTTAGCCTATGGTTTAGAACAACAAAGAAGCCAAAAAATCCTCGTTTTTGACTTAGGCGGCGGCACATTTGACGTTTCTATCCTTGAAGTGGGAGATGGGGTTTTTGAAGTACGGGCAACCAGTGGAGATACCCAGTTAGGGGGTAATGACTTTGATAAACGAATCGTTAACTGGTTAGCAGAAAAATTTCTAGAAGAAGAAGGGTTTGATCTCAGAAAAGAACGTCAATCTTTACAAAGACTGACAGAAGCAGCCGAAAAAGCAAAAATTGAACTGTCAGGGGTTAGTATTACCGATATTAATCTTCCTTTTATCCACGTTACCGAAGATGGCCCCAAACACATCGAAACCCAACTCTCTCGCGCCGAATTTGAAGATTTATGTGGAGATTTAGTCAGTCGTCTCCGTCGTCCCATTAAACGGGCGATTTCTGACGCTGGGATGAGTCCCGCCCAAATTGATGAAGTTGTATTAGTGGGGGGATCAACCCGAATGCCCATGGTGAAGGGGTTAGTCCGTAGTTTTATTGACCGTGAACCCAATGAAAATGTCAATCCTGATGAGGTTGTGGCGGTTGGGGCAGCTATTCAAGCGGGAATTTTAGCTGGACAGGTCACAGATATTCTCTTACTGGATGTTACTCCTTTATCCTTGGGCTTAGAAACCATTGGTGGCGTTACCAAAAAATTACTCCCTCGCAATACGACGATTCCTGTTAGACAATCTGATGTTTTCTCAACGGGGGAAAATAATCAAACCCTTGTGGAAGTTCATGTGGTTCAAGGGGAACGAGAGATGGCTAAGGATAATAAATCATTAGGACGGTTCAAATTAACAGGGATTCCTCCTGCTCCTAGAGGTATTCCCCAAATTATGGTCGCTTTTGACATTGATGCTAACGGTATTTTACAAGTCACCGCAAGGGATAAAACCACGGGACGGGAACAAAGTATTACGGTTCAAGGGGCTTCTACCCTTAGCGAGATGGAAATTAACCGCATGATTCAAGAAGCCGACCAATTTGCCCAAGAAGACCGACAAAGACGGGAAAAAGTCGAAAAACGCAATAACGCGAAAGCCTTAACCGATCAAGCCCGTCGCCGTCTTAAAGAAGTAACCCTTGACTTTGGCAGTGCATTTGTCACCTCTTATCGTCGTCAAATTGAATCTCTCAGTACAGAAATTCTGGATGCCTTAGAGAAAGATGATGAAAGACGCTTAGATCGGGCGCAAGCGGACTTACAAGATGTATTATACGAATTAAACCGAGAGGTTCGCTTACAGTACGAAGATGAAGAAGAAGATGGCTTTTTTGGGGCAATTCGCCGTACCTTAGTAGGAGATGACTTAGAAGACGACTATCCTTATCAACCCCGTCGTCAACCCTATGCTGATTATCCTACCCGTGATCCCCGTGATCCTTACGAAGACTCTCGCTATACTCGTACCGAACGCTATCCTAACCGTTATGAGGAAAATCAACCGTCTCGCCGTTCGTCCTATGAAGATGAAGGCTATTATGACGACAGGAGAGAAGAAAGACCCCGTTCTAGAGACGAATATGAAGAATATCCTCCTTCACGTCGCCCTTCCCGTCCGAGTCGCCGTAATGACAATTATCCCCCTGATTCTGAACGTTACTATAGCCGCAAGCAAAAACGCAATATTCCCACTGAAAATGACTGGGATGAGGATGATGATGAATGGTTTTAAACAGTGAATTTTAGGTTCTAGGTTCTAGGTTTTAGGTTTTAGGTTCGACCTATCCAGTTGACATCTCACACCTCACACCTCACACCTCGTACCTTACTCCGAACTTAATATATCAACTATTAACTATTAACTAATCTATGGCGCAACTTCGCAATTATTACGAAATCTTAGGCGTTTCTAAGGACGCAACCAGCGAGGAAATTAAAAAAAGCTTCAGGAAACTGGCGCGACAGTATCATCCTGATGTTAATCCGGGGGATAAGACGGCTGAGGAGAAGTTTAAAGATATTAACGAAGCCTATGATACCCTGTCCGATGAAGGGAAACGCCTTGACTTTGATCAGCAATTTTTTGGTAAGACAAAACGGTTTAATCCTCGTTCTAAGGAGAGAATACCCCGTAGTAGCAATGGAAATAGCAATAAAACCCGTCCTAACTCCGATACATGGAAATTTCAAGATTTTGTCCCCGGTACAACTAAACGAACAAGAGTTGCGACTGCGTTGCGTCGTCGGGATGTAGAGGCCAAATTGAACCTTCCCTTTGATAAAGCCTATCGGGGAGGACGAGAAAGAATAAGATTAGAAGATGGGCGATCACTTGAAGTGGATATTCGCCCCGGAATGCGCAACGGCCAGCGTATTCGCCTCAAAGGTCAAGGCATTGAAGGAGGGGATCTTTACCTTAAAATGATGGTGTCTCCCCATCCCTTTTTTGAGTTACAAGGGAATGATCTTTTTTGTCGCATTCCTCTGACTCCCAGTGAAGCAGTCTTAGGAGAATCCATACAAGTTCCTACGATTGACGGTTGGGTAAAAATGACCGTTCCTGCGGGGGTAAAAGGAGGACAACGGTTAAGATTAGCCAATAAGGGTTATCCTGATAGTAATGGGAAAAGAGGGGATCAATTAGTGGAAATTATGATTGTTATGCCACCGAGTCCCACCGAAGAAGAATTAGAAAATTATCGTAAAATTAGGGAATTAGAAACCTTTAATCCAAGACAGAATTTAGTGGTCTGAATTTAAGCAGTTCATTTGATAAGAGGTATGACTCTCCTCCTCTGACTAAGGTTGATCCTGTCATTTAAAACAGTGTCCAATGTCTCTAAGATGGTTTTTAAACATCTAAAATCTAGAACCTCAATTCATAATTCACACTTTATAATTTGTAATTCATAAACTCAGGGTAAAATGAGGATGTCAACCTTCGTACATTTTATTCGAGACGACAATATGACACCTGAAACTAAAGTACGCATTGATCAATTAGTTCAAGAGAACAAAGTCTTTGTTTTCATGAAAGGCAACAGACTAATGCCTCAGTGTGGATTTTCTAACAATGTCGTGCAAATCCTTAATTCTCTGGGAACTCCTTACGAAACCATTGACGTTCTCGCTGAAGAGGACATTCGTCAGGGAATTAAGGAATATTCCAACTGGCCAACGATTCCCCAAGTTTATGTTAACGGAGAATTTGTCGGTGGCTCAGATATTATGGTCGAGCTTTACCAAAGCGGAGAGTTACAACAAATGCTAGAAGTTGCTTTAGCTTCTTAAGTTCATTCAAAGATTGAAAAGGACTAAGCCTGCAATAGCAGGCTTTTTCCCTAAAAATAAAAGATAATTAACCAAATTCGATTTCTGGTTCAGGTTGGGTGGCGGGACGGTTAAAATTGATGGGGTCTTGGAGAAAAGAGAAAGCAGCCTCTTCTAGACGATGAACTAGATAAGGCTCAATCGGGCTAGAATGACGCAGACTGGCGATATAACCATCCATGTATAAACGAATTTCATCCATACGATAGCCTCTCTCCCATAAATCAACCATCGAATCGGTTAATTTTTGGTAATAACGAATGGTCTGGGGATCTTGAAGCATGGTAGATGCAATTGAACGCAGTTAAAAGATTAAGTTAGCTCAACAATTCTGAGATTGTGTTATGGTTTAGGCATAATTAGGGCAAGCTAGTCAACAAAGACGAACCCACCTTAATGGGGTTTCAATTCCATTGTACCCGCTAAATCTGAATAAATCCTCTGATTATTCGGCAAAAGACAAAAATGAAGATTCGTTAATATTGTTAACGCTTTCTCAAAATTGGGGGTAGCAAATGTTACATAATCTTGACATTTCCTCTGATACTCTAACGAACACAAGTAAAACAGGACGAAAACAAGGGTGAGCTTAGTTTACATTTCAATTGTGGAAGGGAATCCCCACCTGCGATCGCTGTTAGGTTGGCACTTACAGCAAGCGGGTTATGCTGTCCAACAATGTGCTAATCTTCATCAAGCGCGTCATGCGCTCGCTCAACGGATGCCAACTCTCGTTATTCTAGATACTGATGTACCAGATGGGGACGGAGTAGAGTTTTGTCATTGGCTATCCCAAAAGCGTCAATCTCTTGTTATTATATTATCGGCCAAAACCAATGAAAGTGACGTGGTAAGGGGCTTAAAAGCGGGGGCTGACGACTATATTCGCAAGCCTTTCGGAATGCAGGAATTTCTCGCTAGGGTAGAAGCGTTAGTGCGACGCATCAAGGTGTCGGCTGCTCCTTTATACCTTGATTATGGAGATTTAAAAATTGATGTTGTTCAACGTAGGGTACAATATAAAGACGATTTTATCGATTTAACGCCTCAAGAATTTAGTTTGCTCTATGTTTTAGCCCAATCTGAGGGGAATCCCCTGAGTCGCTCGGAATTGCTACAACGGGCTTGGCCAGAAGCCATCGACAATCCCCGGACAATTGATACTCATGTTTTATCTTTAAGAAAGAAAATTGAAACAGATCCGCGACAACCAAGTATTATTCAAACGGTGCGAAATGTGGGTTATCGTTTTAATCCTGATATGTTAAGAGATTCTCCTGTTTCTAGCTCTGCTGCTTCAATTGCCGTGTCTCAAAGCCAAAAACAGCAATATTCTCAAACTTCTTTGCAGTAGTTTAAGAAAATATTTTAAATTATTTATCTATGAGGATAATAAATGACAATTTCTGTGAAGCCAAACCAACTAAGACTCCTTTATCAAGAAGATGAATCTCTTTGGTTGGCGGAAATGGTTAAGCTATTGAGGGAAAATCGTCTTGAAGAATTGGATATTGATAATTTAGTTGAGGAGTTGGAAGCTTTGGGGAGACGAGATAAAAACCGAGTAGAAAGTTTGCTAAGACAGATTATCATTCATTTTTTATGTTTACAGTATTGGGCAGCAGAATATGACTATAATCATAGACATTGGCAAGGAGAAATTGCAACGTTTAGAATTCAATTAAATCGAGCATTAACAACGAATCTTAATCACCATTTAAGAGATCATTTAGAAGAGATTTACCAAGAAGCAGTCTTTATTGTGAATCAAAAAACAGGGTTAACGATGGATACATTTCCTGTTAACTGCCCTTATTCTTTAACACAATTATTGGATAAAAAGTGGCTTCCTTAACAATTATTAAGCAGTTGTAGGGTGGGTTAGGTGGAGATAAGTCAGGAAACCTATCAGCAAATGAGGATTCACCGTAACCCACCCAATGTTAATTTTTCTCCACATTACAATAGCAGAATGGATAACACAGGGATGAGGAAGGTAACTCAAAAAGATTGGACATAAGTAATTAGGTGAAAATTAACTTAAGTTTGTAGTAGGGACTTTAGCCCTATCATAAAGCCCTAAAGGGCTTCCTACAAACTTTATATAACTTTATATTTTATGCTTAGTATTTATGTATAATAAGAATGAGTAATATTCTTGAGGTAAATCATGACCAATCGAATTTTATCCAGCAATAATGACTTAGTTTCTCTAGATTATAGTGCTTTACTCGAACAAATTTTACAAACCTTACAAGCTAATTCTCAACAATCAGAGCCTATTTTTAAATCATCACAAGATGGAAAAAGACTTCTAATTAATGTGGATAAAATAGCATATCAATTAGCAGAAAAAGAGATAGAAAGTCCTTTAGGAATTGGTGAGAATCGAGCAAAAACTGCAACAATAAATTTAACAAAAGCTGCTAAACCAAGATTTATTCAAAAAGTTAAACTGATTAGAGATTTTTTACAAGAAAGTTTAGAAAATATTCTCAAGAATGATAAGACTTCATCCCTTGAAAGTTATATTCAAACCTTAATTAAACCCTTAACTGAGTTTCAAGGAAATTCAGGTAATCAATTAAGTTTAACTTATCCATTTGATATTCCTTATACGGGGTTAGAAAAACAACGATTGATGGTTAGTAAAAATAATTATCAGCAGTCAGCGTTATTAAGATTTCATCGGCTAACTATTTCAATTGATGGTTTAAACCATTTTAAAGAAGGATTGAAACAAAGTTTAGAAAACTATATTAATTTACAATTTTTAGATGAGAGTAAAGAAAATCAAGGAGATTTACACTATATCTTAGAAGAATTAGTTAATGATCAGAGTCAACAATCTGATTTTTATCGTTTAATTAAGTTACTAAATGAAGAAGCATTAGGAAAGCTACAACGGGAAGCGAAGATTTGTTATTTAGAATTCTTAAAAGAACATATTAATCAACATCATACTCTTGCTTATTTGGAGGATTTAATTCGACGGTTGCGGTTATTAGAAAGTTATATTAATGATCCCAATAAAGGAGATGGTGACTATGAAGTAAATTATGCAGGAGAAACGGTAAATTATCGAGAATTGTTTAATCGTGCGGATGGGTTTGATTCTCTCCCTATTATTCCACTAATTGCAGGTTATTTAGGAGAAATTCAAAACGAAACGGAGGGAAGAAAAGACTGTATTTTCGGCTTAAAATTGAAGTTAGCAGGGGCTGTTCAAGCAGCAGACGGCCAGTCTAGCTTTGACTATCATCTTAATTTGCTGGATTGGGAAAGTCAAGCACATCAGGATGGGTTAGAGGATGAATTGAGAAAGAAATTTTTTGTTGAGAAGGTGTTAAGAGTTGCGTTACTTTATTATTTTGTGTTTGCGAGTCGTAAAGCAGATCAAGCTGATTTAGACTATAATCCCATTATTAGATGGGAAAGTGATATTTTACCCATTCTTCAGGGATCAGATGAAGACAGAAAACAAACAATTCTACAAAAATTCAAAGAAGGGTTATACAAATATAATGTTAGCAATAAAATCGAAAAACTGAAAACCTTATTAACTGATTTTCTCAAACGGAAATCTACTTTTTCGTCTCGGAGTTATCCAGTTGCTTTAAGTGTTAGTCAAACAATCTTGGAGGAAGATTATCAAACTATTGATGATAGTAATAGCTTTTTTAAAGAAGAGTTACGCAATAATCCTAAAAACGCTTTAAAATACTTATCTATTGGAGAGTCAACCATCAATCCTGATGCGTTATACAGTCTTAATATTACCATCACGATTGATGATCTGCACTATTATTCGACAGGAGAAACTCAAAGCTTTAGCATGGAGTATGATACTCGACGAATTAAGACAATTCCCATTCTTGTCTTTGGGAATGATCAATGCTGTTGGAATACTTATAATAAGCAAATCAAAGAAAATAATCTGATCATCTTTCCCTACAACCATCAACGTCTCAGAGAAAGCATTTACAGTGAGTCAGCATCATCAAAACGTTTTATTTATCAAGTTACCTTCGCTTTACTGGTTTACATTATTTTATCAATGATAGCAGATGCTTATCCGAAATCTTTATTCTTACCCATTATTCGCTTTCATCTTAAATCAAAAGACGCAACCGAAGAAAAATCTTTCCGTTCTATATTATATGTTATTACTCACTTGTTGAATGAAGAAAATCGTTCCAGTTGTCAAGGCTTTAATATTTTAGGATTAAACCCGTTTAAAATCAAAAATGGGTTAGCATCTCTTTATGGAAATGTTCCCAAAATTTTTCGCTTTAAGAATGATAGTTTTATTCCTAAATTGGAGAAATTAGCTATTATTGTTGTATCGAGTCGAGAATGCGATCGCACTTACCGAAGTGATGATAAAATTGCCAATATATTTGGGGAAGTGGTGGGAATTTATCGACAAGATGATCACTCGATCCGACTTTATACGAAAGGAACATTTTCAGGTAACTATCAAGGTGAGGATATCTATACTTACCCAACAGTTTTAATAGATGAAGTCAACGATCTTTATAGTAAAGGATATCGACATTTTTTATATATTGCAAAGTCTCCCTATACCTCTACTTTAAATTTAACTCAGACAGATGAGGATAAAGAACTTTATTTTATGTCATCCTCTATTATTCGTACTTTAAAAGCAAACCGAGCGGATCTAAAAATTTATCCTATTTTCTTCGATAAATATTATACGGTTCCTTTTCAGAAACAAGTCAGTTCTCTCTATATTCAGGATACGGTAGAATTGAGCGAGATTGTCAGAGATCCCCATAAAAAATCTGTTGTCTTTTTTAACCTCTTTAATGGCCGTAGTGTAGGGAATGATAAATATTACCGAGGAGTTATTTCTTATACCACTCTCCTAAACTTTTATGAGGGAATTCTCGATGATACGGATATTCATGTTGGGTTAATTAATGAGGGAGAGTTAAAACGAGATTTATTACAGTATCTTACGCTATATCATTTTTCCCGATATGAAAAGACACCAACTCAGACGGATAAGATTAGCTTAAAATTAGATCCCTATCAAGGAATTATTGGGGATGAGTCTTTAGGAAAGTTAGCAATTTTTCCCCATATTAATCCTAAAATAAAGTTTAACCTCTTGGCCTTTTTAACAGAAGTCCGACGTTGCTTAAATACTAAACCTGAAACACCAGAAGAAGAGGTTTAATAATGGATGATTACCTTTTATCAAAAGTTTTTCCTCATACCTGAAACCTGACACCTTAAACCCGAAACCTAATACCTTAACGATGGCCAAACCAGAAATACACATCTCCCTTGGATATTTATTTGAAGTTGGGTTTAATATAGGAATGCTAACCTATATTGAGCAAAATCGACTGAAGCATCATTTTGGTGACTTATATCGTCAAGATTTAGAACATTTAAACTTTACTGAGATGGTGCGTAAGATAGCTAATGCTAACAATATCATTGATTATCAATCTCGTAAAATTATGGAAAAATGGTGTTTATTTTTCCTACAGAAAAGTTTCTTATCAGGGTTGAATTTCCTCAGAGAATATTTAACCGCTATTGGGTGGAATAAACGGCCAAGTCAGTTAGACATTCTTTACTATCAATGTTGCTTTTATGGTGATAACAGTTGGAAAACTTATGATAAAGATAAAACCCTTGCTTATCAAGAAATGTTATCTCAGTTAGGAGAAATAGCACAAGATATTGATCTTAAACAATATTCTCGCAGAGGGGAATTTTTAAACGCAGATACCTTAATGTTAATGAGTCGAGGGAAACAACTCAGACTCTTATCCATTGATTATTCTATTTTTGCAGTTAAACTGTTACAAGACTTGGTTAACCTAGATAATGTAGAAAACTTACGTCGTTTGTTAAAAAAAGAAATTGGGTATCTAAAATCTAAAAGTGTCTTTTCTCGTTTGAGTTTAGATAGTCAAGATTTTGAGCAAGATTTTACCACTAGCTTATCCCGTTACTATAAAGCGTTTGTTACTAAAGATAAAGAAACCGATAAAATGATTCAAGCAGGAAGTTATGGATATAGCTTTTCTCAATGGTTACAACACATCGGAATTCTTACAGAAGATTCTTCCCTAACTTATCATATCATTGGGTATAGCGATCGCGGTATCAGTGCGATGACGCTCCATCAAAGTAATGCAGAAATACTCAAAACTTGTCATTATATTTATACCAATCAAGGGAAGAATCAAGATATGGCACAAACTCGACAAGATGTGTTTAAATATATTAAGCGAAATGCTATCAAAAGCTTTGAAAATGGAAAGGAATTGATTGATAAACTCCTGAATATTTCTCCTGATACTGTTAACTCAATTATCCATCAAGAATATATTACTAATTTTCAAAATATTACTAAAAAATTGCCCCCAGAACTTGCTCAACGGCTCAATCTTGATCCACAATTAAGCTTAAGGGATGCTCATGGTAAATTAATCCAAGATTTCTTATCCTCAACGTCTCCTGAAATTTATCTATTTTTAACAGGAAACCCCGGTATTGGGAAAACCACTGCTATTGCTAATTTGCTGAAAACGGATACTTATATTAATGAAGGATTTTTACTCTTTTATGTTAGTCCTCGTACCCAAGTTAATCTAGATATTATTAACAAATTTAAACAAGACGATAATCCAGATCAGTTGTACGATGATAGTTTATTAACTATGACAACTAATGCGACTTTAATTGAGCAAAATAAAGGAAATTATACGATTAATTATGTCTCTAACCAACGCCAAGATCAATTTATCCAACAAACCATTCATTTTATTCCCCAAAATACTGAAATAGATACTTATTCATCCCATTCTAGTTTGAAAAGACAGACAGAAGATACCCTTAACTATACAGGATATAGAGGTAAGGGAGTTTTAGAAACAATATGTCAAGGAATTTACACCGTTATTAATCAAAATCTCTCCCATAATATTATCGCAACTGTTGCTATTCAATCGCTTAAAAAAACTCAAAAAGGAAAGGATACCTTAACCCATCTCGAAAAAATATTTAACGATGTTTATAATAGTCGCACAGGAAAACCTATCCCAGAAAAGATGAAAGCTTTTTCAAAGAAAATTAAACACCTAATCTTTATGATAGATGAAATTACAGGAGATGAGGGAGGAGTCGAATTTTTAGATGGAATTCGTAAAATCTTACAAAAATATGATTTAACCAACAAAGATTATGGATTTAATATCAAAATTATTGTCGCAGATGCTTCTATTATAGATGAAAAAGTGATTCAGCAACATCTTTCTGAAACATCCGCAGAACCTAATAAGATTTTCTTTAGAAAAGGAAAAATAGATGAACCACAACCTTTATCTTTACAACGCTTTCAATTCAAACGCCATCCTGCTGTTGTCATTAATGCCAATTCCTATCCTGCAAAGACATTGACCCTAACCTATAAAATTTTAATCCAATCTTCTCGATTACATAATAAAGAAATTCTTAAAACAAAATCAGATTTAGAAAAGAGAATTCAAACTGATATCCTCAACGATATTCTTAATTTAATCTCTCAACCAAACGTTAGTCAGATTATTGTCTATATTCAAGATAAGTATCGCCTTTATGAATTAATTAAAAGAATACAAGATAAACGAGACAAATTTGAAAAATATCATGATTACTTAGAAATTCATGCGAGTTTAGGAGAGCAAGAAAAGAAAGCGATTCATAAAACAAAAGATAACGTTAAAGTTATTTTTATGACAGCTTCTGCAAGTCGTGGGTTATCCTTCCCAAAAGTTAAACATATTCTAGTAGATATTCCTCATTTTGAGATTGAAAAGAATTTAATGGAAATTATACAGGTGATTTATCGAGGCCGAGGATATGATAAAGAAGGAAAAACCTTTGATAAAGCAGATAAGGAATTAATCTTTTACCTCTCCGAAAAAATTATTCAATATGAAGAAGATACCCCCCAACAACAAGGGATTTTAAATGTTATTAACCTTTTACTGATTCTCAAAACTTCAATTATGACTCGTATTTTAGGACAGGGAAAAATTGGGAGAGATTCCGTTATGATGATTCCTATTGGTGGAAAATCTATCTATACTGCTGGCCAAACCTTTAGCGGTGTCATGAATAATTTAATTAAACAACTCAAACAAGAATTAATGAAATTTCCCGACAAGCAAAACTTTAAAGCTGTTGCTACGATTCTGGAAAACTTATTGCAGTCTGCTACCTTTATTGTCACTAATTTATCAGATAATGACGAAATTTCTTATCTCCAATTGCAAGAAAATTTTAATAGCAAATTCCTAGAGAATATCAACTCATCTTTTGCTAAATTACTAGAATTTTCTGCGATTCAACAAAGTTATATTCAAGGAAGTCTTCTCTTAATTCCCATTGAAAATCAAGCCATCGAAGAAACTTATCAGTTGCAGTTTCAAAAGCTTGTGTCATCCCCCGAAGGACATAAAATTCTCAATAACCTCTTGCAAATTCAATATGATGAAACAACCCCCAATAGTCTGCGAGTAGCGATTAAAGATGCAATCAAATTAATTAATCTTTTGCAAGAAAAACCCAATAAAACTCAAAAGTTTCAACAGCAAAGTCAATATGAAGATCAATACTATTTGCTACCCTTATTCGTGTTTATTTGTCAAGACTCTTTGAAAAATTACTTTGAAAACAAGAATTCTAAACCTGAAGATATGAACTTTAGAGAAATTTTAAAAGCTTATCTTCGTTTAATCTATCCTGTGATGAATCTTTTACCTATTGGACATTACTATCAAGAATTTCCTTTCCTCTTATTTAGAAGTTATTCCCTAAGCGAGTTGAGAATTAAATTATTTACGGAACGCTATTTTTTAACATCCAATGAATTAAATATACTGAATTTAATGTTATCGAAAGACGCTTAATCAGTCTTAAGGAGTAGAGATTAATAAGAATTATATTTTTGGCTTATAGGTATAATCTTATTAACTGGATTTAGTATAAATCGATCATGTCTCCCATTTCTTCTTCAACTTCTTTGTCTCTTGTGCGTCAACTTTATCGGAAAGTCTTCTGGTTAAGTTGTATTGGGGTTTTAGGACTTAGCCGTATAGTCTTTTGTGGGTTTAATAATACAGTACAAAAAGTCGAATTAAATCTTGAGAGAGCAAGTTATAGAGCAGCTAATAGCGTTGATAGTGCTTTTTTGCAAGTTAAAAGCGAGTTATTAGCAACCAGTACTGCTTTAGACACCGAAGGAAAGATTCAGCAACAACTACAGTTAATGCGATTGCGCAATCTGGATATTCGTCAAGTTCAACTACAAGATCCCCAAGGAAATATAATTGCTACATCGGGAGAGACTCAGCTTCCCATACAACTTCCAGCGTCGGTTAGGTCATCTTTAAAAGGAAAAATCGATCAAGTTTATATTAGCTCACTGCAATTTCAAGATGATAACACCGTATATGTAGATATAGCTGTATTGAGTCGGGATAAAGTGGGTACTTATCAAAATTTATTGATTGTTCGCCTAGATTTAACAGAATTTTGGCGAAAAAGTCTAGAACAGCAAGTGGGAAAAGCGGGTCATGTTTATCTTACCAATGAACAGGGAACAGTCGTAGCGGCCAGTAATCTGATGTGGTTAGGAGAGAATTCCCATACTCACTCACCATCTTCTCAATCTTTTCATCTTTGTCAAGGATTAAATCAGCGATGGGTGTTTATGATAGCGCAACCCCTAACCGTTGTTCCTTGGGAGGTGGTGGTGGAAATTCCTGTTCAAGTGGCCTTACTTCCTTTTATCATTCCTACAGGGATTACTCTGAGCATTTTGATTCTAGGAATCGTTATTATCTTAAAATTCAGAAAATTTACCCAGCAGCGTATTGTGACTCCTCTAGAACAGCTAAATCAAGGAGTAGAAGCATTTAAAGAAGGACAATTAACCCATTTGGTAGATACTCAATATCCCGATGAGTTAGGACAATTAGCGGTTACCTTTAATAATATGACAAAGCAGATTAACGCTAATTTGGAAGATTTAGAGCATAAAGTCCAAAAACGCACTTCAGCCTTAAAAGCGACGAATCAAGAACTAGAACAGGAGATTTTACAACATCAAGAAACAAATCAGCGACTGATAGCAGCCAAACAAGCAGCAGAACAAGCAAATCAAGCCAAAAGTGAGTTTCTTGCGAATATGAGTCATGAAATTCGCACACCGATGACGGCTATTATCGGATTTAGTGAGTTATTATCCAATTCTCTTGAGAATACTTTCTATGACTATCATCTCAATTGTATTAAAACCAGTGGACGAACATTAATCATGCTAATTGATGATATTTTGGATTTATCTAGACTAGAAGCAGGAAAAATGGTTTTAAAGAACCAACCTAGCCTGATTAAACAACTAATTGAGGAAATCAAGCAGATTTTTGACTTAGAAGCTCAAAATAAGCAACTTTACTTACGTCTAACGTTAGATCCATCCTTACCTGATATTGTTTTAATCGATGCAATTCGATGGCGACAAATTTTGGTCAATTTAGTGGGAAATGCGGTAAAATTTACAGAAACAGGTGGAATTACTATAGTTTTAACAGCAGATTATCTAGATAGCGATCGCCATTGGGTCAATCTTACAGTCAAAGTACAAGATACAGGGATTGGAATTCCGAAAGACCAACAAAAGATGATTTTTGAAGCATTTACCCAAGTTGACGGTCAAAGTAGTCGTAAATATGGGGGAACTGGGTTAGGATTAGCGATTACCAAGCGATTAACCGAAATGCTAGGGGGAAAAATACAACTTGAAAGTGAGGTTAATCAGGGAAGTGTCTTTACAGTAACTTTTCCCAAGATTAAAGTGGTTCACTTTGACACCAACCGCTTAAAATCTTTGTATAACAATTATCTTGATATGATTAGGTAAACCATAAAAAAGAATGCTGTTCATGGCGATTATCATGGAAAATATCATAAACAGGTTGACCTTCAAAACTGTAATTAGGTTGCCATGTACTACGATGGCCTTGCTCAATCTGACGGCCAATCTTACGGGTTTGATTTAAAGCACTAATAGGCGCTTGGAAAGAAGGGGTTTCCACCCAATCTAAGGAACGATAAGCGGATAGTAAGGTCTTTATCCCATCAAAATAACGCAAAGCAGGAGAATTAGGGCTTTTTTCCTGTAATAATAAGCACACATTGTAAGCATAATCGAGATCCGTACTCCAATGTTGACAGTAGGATTTTCGATAACAAAGGGTATAATAGAGCATTTTCTCTAATTCTTCGACGGAACGATGATTAAAGGCATATTTAATCCCTGCTAAGGTACGATGAAGATACCATGCTCTCATGTCCTCAATTTCTGCTAGGGGACTTTGGGTGGTTCGCTCGTCGGGATAATTCCAAAATAGTCCAAGTGTCCGATCAATGGCCTTGGTTTTAATATGGGGAAGTAAACGGTTTTTAAATTCTGTATCCCCTGCTGCGCGGAAGGTAGAATCGTAATAACCAAAGCGATCATGAATAGAACGGCGATATAAAGCACCTACCCACGATAAGTAACAGGTTTCTAGATAAATAAGGTCTTGGTCATAATTTTTGCGATCATAGAGCATAATATCATTTAACCATTGTCCTTTAGGATCTACATTCGTCACTAAACTATGACCAATTACCCAGTCTAAGGAGGAATCTTTGTCTAATTCAGTGGCTAAAACTTCGAGACAGTCGGAGACAATGGTTTCATCTACCCCTAAGAAAGAGAGATAAGGAGAATGTGCCAAATTAATTCCTCGATTCCACGCACTTTGAATGGTTTCTCGTTCTTTTGACCGTACATACAAAATGGGTAGGTTCAATTCGGGAGCTAGTTCTTGAAATACCTTATATTCTTCTCCGGGTGATCCACTATCAACTAGAATAATTTCTCCCACTCCTTGCTGCATTAAGGTTTGATTTGCTAGCGTTTTTAGGAATAAAGGCAGTTTTTCGTGAGCATTATACAAAGAAACAATCACAGATACTTTATAATCACTTTTATCTCGCCGATCATCATAAATTTCGTAGTCTTTTTCTGGATTCTCTTGATGATTCTGATAGCTATTTTCGATTAATTTCAGACAATTTTCTACTTCCTGACTCGGATTACCATACATTGCTTCAACGACGGTTGCTTCTTGATTGAATCCTTTTTCTTGTAAGGTTCTTAGGACAAACGATAATTCACCAAAGCGATCGCTACCCAGTAACCGCATCCCTCGCAAGTAGTAAGTGGCTGCAACTACGTCATTTCCCCGTAACTGTTCTAATCTTGCAATTTGTCGCCATAATCGCACTCTATCAATCCGATATCCGCTTTTTAATTTAGCACGAATGCCTTTCTTATCTGCTTCTAGGGTTTGACACAAATTCCAACAAGCTTCTAGTTTCTCTTGTATATCTTTGGGAGTATTTTCTGCTGCGTTAAAAATGCCACGGTATTGATTATATAAGAAAGGCGATCGCAAGAGTTGCCCAGTCGTGGAGTCTTCGACTTTTTGAGTAATTGTTTGTTTCGTTTGCTGTTTAAGTTTAACGTATTGGGGTTGGACTTTAAAGCGTAAAAAGCGATTAGTTTTTGATTTGATTCCTAACCCAGAAGATTGGTTTTGTTGCCAATAATTCATTAATTGCTGATACCATCGGCTTAACTCTTCTCTAGTATCTTTATCAAATTGTGGTGAAGTTTGATAAATTTCTGATAAGGGAGGATCTTGAATATTAATGGGACTATTTACTAACGCTTCATTTAGTTGTTGACGATAACTTTCATAATTATCCAATACCTCCATTAACTCAGGTAAGGTATGGCGAATATTGCTAGTATCAATTTTAATAAAAGGTATTTTAGGAAAAGTTTCGGCTAAAAATCGACAAACACCTGCACCATCTCCTATTGCAGTGGGACACCCAGAAAAGAGAGATTCTAGGGCAACTAAATTAAGGGTATCATAACGGGACGGAACAACTGTAATTGATTTAGTCCCAAAGACTTCTTTTAATCCTTCTCTTGATTTTGCAGGTAACAATTGCACATCTTTTACCCGATTATTAATAATCGTTTGTAGATGACGTAACGAAGATGAACTTCCTGAATCATCAAAACTATTAGGTCCAATAATACTGGCTTGATGATAACTTGAACGGGGTAACCACCAAGCTAAATCAACAAATAAATCAGGGCCTTTTCTTCGTTCCGTTCGCCCGATAAAGTTTAAATTAGGGGAAGTAGCTGAAGGGATAAAATTTTGTGGTTGAGGTAATTCTAAAAAGTGTAGGGGATTATAATAGTTTGCTTCAATTCCTGCTAATTCTTTCCATTCATCAATATAACTTTTACTAATTGCATACCGTAAATCAACGGTTTTATATTGCATTTTTTCTTCTAAATCTAGAGGAATATTCGCTTCTCCATGACTAAACCAATCTAAGAAAATAGTCGTAGAAATTTTACCATGTAAAGATAAAACAACCTTATCAAAGTTTACGTTATGATGTTCTAAAGCAGGACGAAGAAACACACCCCATTGTTGATAATCTGGAATCTCGATTATATCGAAGGTTTGTCCAGCCACTGATGCAGCAATATTACTTGCAATGACAAAAGAACGGTAAATCCATTTAGGAGGAGTAACATCAAAATAGCGATTAAAATCAGCAATAATAAAAGGTTGTTGATAGGAAATTGCCGTCACATTCTGAGGACGATTTGTATCTGATGCTTCTTGATCATTGAGATAGTAATATTGATTGTTAGGATGATTGGCAATGACACGACGATAAAACGTTTGTCCACCTCCCATTTGGGAAAATAAATCAAAATCAGCAATTAAAATTTTCATAGGGTTAAGGATAATAAATTACAAAATAAAAAGAACATTTAAAGGCATATATATAAGGCTAACATTTACCCTGTTACGCCTAAAACGTGTTAATTAATTTAACATAGCTTTGATAAAGCGTTTGGTAATCATATTTTTTAGCAAATTGTTTAGCATTTCCTCCTATTTTTACCATTAAATTTGGTTCATTTAACACCTGATTGATTAAAGTAGGATAGCAAGAAAAGTCATCTTCCACTAGACAATTAACCTTAGAAGTAACAGGATAACCTCGAAAAGCAATTACCGTTCCTAACACTACCTTACCATAAGCCATGGCTTCAACAATTTTCAGGGATGAACCTGTCCCCGATGTAAGGGGAGAGAGAATTAAACTTGCTTGCTGATAAAGATAGACGAGACTTTCTTGAGAAACCTTCCCTAATGCAAGAAAATTTTTGTTTTCTTCTGACTGACAACAACTTCCAACTATAATAAATTGAACCGATGGGGTTAATTTAGCAATGTGTCTAATTTGTTGGACTGCTTCTAAATTGGGAAGATGCTGACTTCCTACAAATAAACAAAAAGGTTCTTTAATTTTTATCTGCGTCTCATCTCCAATTGAGGTATTTTTTAACATCTGTTGATTGGGTAACTTAACAGGGTTTTCAATAACGAGAGAATCTAAACCATATTGTTGAAAAAAGGCTTGATCTTCGGTAGAAACACAAACTAATTGATCAGCTTGTTTTAAGCCTTGTATTTCTTCTGCTAAAGCAATTTTTCTTAATTGAGAATCTTTGGGTAACTGTTGTGATAACACATCATGGGCTGTAATAATCAGTTTAACTCCTTTTCGCTGACAAATTTCTCCCACAATAGCAGCCCAAAAAGGATATTCTAAGATTATAATAGTTGCCCAATCTGCGATCGCTTCTATTTGTTTTTTAAAGACATCATCAAAGCGAAATTGATGATATATCCAAGGTAGCCAATGATCTGCTTCAGGCACAATACCTTGTTTATCTATCTTATCCAAAGTTAGAGAAGTTTGCCAGACTTGATAAGCATCTCTATAAACTTTATTCACTAAATTTGCTTCAGAAAATTGCTGTTGATAATAAGAGTAATGAATATTATCTTGATAAAAGTCTTGTTTTTCTCCTGTCGTCATTAACCATAAATTATATCCTTGTGCTTGTAAATAATTAATTAATAAACCCACTCTTTGACTTGCACCACTTTTTCGTTCCAAAATATCCCCCCAAGGATATAAAATAGCGATATTATTCTTTTGTTTTAAAGCTAACACTTGAGCGTCTAATATAGAATTTAAACAATGATTCATATCTTGTATATAACTATTATCTCTCTGGGAAACAAGATAGCTTTTAGGATGTAACAACCATTCTTTTAATTTTACCATTTGAATAGAATTAGCGGTAATGATAGCAGAAAATTTTGTTAATAACTCTTTTTCTTGTGCTAATTCTTCTTGATTGACTTCCTGATGATTTTGCAGTCCATACTGATAACTGAGTAGTTGATCAATTTCACAGATAGTCTTAGATGAGGTTAACCCTAATTGCTGAATCAGATTAAAACTAATAGGAGATTGAGTATAAACAAGATCATAGGAATTTTCTCTAAGGTGTTGAGTTAAATTCTCTGGAATATTGATACTGTTATAATTAACTATATCTTGAATAAAATTCTGTTTATTTTCCCTTGAGAGACTCAGATAAGTTTTAGGATTAATGTTATCGGGAAGACAGGGAAAGGAATCATGATCTAAAATCCAGATATTGACAAAAGGAAACTGATTCACTATCTCATTAATTTGATTACAAAAATGTTCATAATTTCCTCCTTGATAGGATGGAAACTTAGAAAAGGTAAGTAAAGACACCTCATAATGACACTTAAATAAATAAGTCAAATGTTGTAATAAACGTTGCTGTTGAGGTGACGCTTGTATCAATGTTTCCCCTTCAACCAAACAGAGAATATTTATCTTTTTCGGGATTACTTTATGAGAATCTTCTCTTAAAGTTACAGCAGTTTCTATAGTAGGAGACGCTTCTATTGTTGTAGAATCTAGTTCTGATAGTAAGCACTGCAAGAAAGTATCAGGGGTATTCTGTTGTCGCCAATTTTGACTAAATGCAGTTGCTGCTGCTTGGAAACTGTCTAAATCCTCTAAAATTTCTTTGACTTTATTTCCTATTTCATCCGCATTATTATAAACCCTTCCTCTCAACTCATCAACTTGTCCTCCCAACCAAGTATGATTAGGAACAATAACTGGTTTTCCTGCAGCTAAAGACTCGGTTAATACCCCAGACGTTCGATGACGATAACTTACTATATTGTAGGGAAGAATGACAATATCTGCACTTAATAAAAGTTGATAATAATCTTCTGTCTGCATAACCTCCTTAATTAATTTAACCTTATCACTAGGATACTGTTCTAACTGTAACCTTGTTAATAAAATATCTTTTTCTCCTCCTTCCACACTAAAATTAGATTGAATCGTAAATTGTATTTTATCTTCACTTAAATAATCATCCCATAAAGACTGAATAATAGAGGGTAAATGATGATAACCTTTTTCGTATCTTGCATCTCCTAAATAAACAAGATGAATCGGTTGATTTAATTGTTTCTTAGTCGTAATAGATAACTTTTCAGTTTGAAAAGGAACAGGAACTTGTCTTAATTTTACTTTACTTACGCCATTATATCTTGCTAATAACTCCTTAGTATCAGTATAAAATCTAACCTTATTTGGCCATAACCTATTATCTGCAAAACTATTTAAACAACCTTTTAATCCCATTCCTTCCGCATTAGTAACCAAAGGATCATCAATATCCCGTCGCAATAGAAGATGAATGTGTGGAATTTGATCTAAAGATTGACCTTCTAAATAATGATAAATTGCTTCTACTTGACGAATTCCAATCGTATGAATTAAAATTTCCTCTCCAGTGTTCACATTTAGTTCTTTCAAGATTTTACTTAAACTTTCCTCAAAAGTTTCATGCTCAATCTCCGTAAAATGGATAAATAGTGATAGGGTTTTATTAAAAATGATTAAAATGATATAACGCATCAAACCAAAAATAATCTTAAAAATTCCCCACGCTGTATTAGAAAAAGGAATATACCCTAATAAATTAACATCCTTTTGTATCCATTGCCAAAGTCGTCCCGTACTTCCTTGAGTTTTTTCTAAAAATAAACGAAACTTCGGTTTTGTCAGGTTCAGATAATCAATTTGATCACTAACTTTTTGCCGAATTGTTTCCGCAACTTGTGCAACTGGATTATCCTGTAAATAAGATAAAAACTGTTTAATTTTGCGTTTATTATTATCTTGAGAATTTAGCCAAATTGGGTTATCAAACCAGTCCACCTCAAAACGAGGTAGGATTTTCACCCCATCAGGAAATAGAGCAGGAGGAAAACATCGATTTGCAATAATAATTGGTTGATAGCCTAACCTAGCAGCCGCTTTTGCCACTGATACACTGCATTCATAGTGATGTCCTTGTAAATTTGCTAACGAATGGTCAATAATAATAAATCGCTTCACAGTCCTAAACAAAGTAGTCTCAAAACTTAAGGTTGCATCATAAACGATTTCTGGCATCTTGGCTATTCTCGCTTTTTACTGCTATGGTTAAGTATGCTATTGCTGTAAGTAAAAACCCTGCTATTACAAACATTCAAGGTTATATAGCAGGACAAACTTAGGTTTTTGACCTTAGTAAACCCTAAAGCCTAGTCAAAGCTCGCTTTTTCCTTTTAACTTTTACCTTGTGCGTATGTGCGTAGCACAATATTCCCTGTTGTTACACCCAATTAAATGAATTATGTCGGCTTTTTTGTTTGTTAGTGATCTTGATAATACTTTTGTGGGAAATGACACGACTCTTACAACCTTGCAACAGTATCTTACAGAACATCGTACAACCTACGGAACAAAGGTAGTTTATGCAACAGGACGTTCTTTGCAGCTTTACAAAGAATTAGCCGAAGAAAAGTCTCTTATGACTCCTGATGCTTTAATTACATCCGTAGGAACAGAAATTTATCTTGATTCCTTCCAGAAGAAATATGATCAGCAGTGGTCTGAAATTTTATCCCAAGGATGGAATCGAAATAGCATTAGCGAAATAGCAAGTCAATTTACCTCATTAACCTCTCAACCTGAATCTGAGCAAAATCCCTTCAAATTAAGCTATTATCTATCTGAAAAAGACGCTGTAACGGTAATTCCTAACCTTAAAGCCAATCTATCCCAAAACGGTTTACAGACCAAATTAGTCTATAGTGGAAGTCAGGATTTAGACATATTACCGATTAATGGGGACAAAGGACTAGCATTACAATATTTAAGGCAAAAATGGCTAATAGAACCAGAAAAAACCGTTGCTTGTGGCGACTCTGGTAATGATATTGCTTTATTTCAAGGAATGGAAAGAGGAATTATCGTTGGGAACGCCAAAACGGAGCTACGACAATGGTACATAAGTCATCAAAAACCTCATCATTATCTTTCGACAGCTTCCTATGCAGGTGGTATTTTAGAAGGATTAAAACATTTTGGTTTTTTATCTGAACAAGGAAAGAATAACAAGTGATTAGTTATTTAAAAGGTCAAGCAATAGAGGTTGTAAAAACGGCAAATAACCGCACAATTTTAATCTTAGAAGTTAACTCTGTTGGTTATGAATTGCAAATTCTATCTCGTTTTGCCCGTCAACTAACTCCTCTTCCCTCAGAAACGATACAAGTCTTTACCCATCTTCAAAGTCGTGAAGATCAAGAACTACTATATGGCTTTTCTGTGGCCGCAGAACGCGAATTATTTCGTCAACTAATTAGTGTTAGTGGGATTGGAACTCAATTAGCGATCGCACTAATTGATACATTGGGATTAGAGGAATTAGTTCAGGCTATTGTGACTGCTAATACGAGGATTCTATCTCAAACACCGGGGGTTGGCAAAAAGACAGCAGAAAGAATCGCATTAGAGTTAAAAACAAAATTATCTCAATGGCGAGAAGTGGCAGGAATACAAGTTAACAGTACATCTGCAACTCCATCAGTAGCTGTACTAGAAGAAGTAGAAATGACCCTATTGGCATTGGGTTATACTAATACAGAAATCAATCAAGCAATTTCAGTTTTGAGTCAAGATAACTTGATGTTAAAAAACTCTAACACAGAAGAATGGATCAGAGAAGCGATTAGTTGGTTAAGTTTAAATGAGGGGATTTAAACCTAATTTTAGCGAACAGATTGACCAATGTTGAGATAGCAATTACCCAGAAATTTAGGTGAAAGATTTGTCGTAGTCCCTTAGAAGACAGTCAACTGCCATCCTGTATTTTGACAAACCACTTGCTCCTACTTGACAACTGCACTTAAAAATCGGTAGGATGGTTATTTGTTAAGTATTTGCCCAATACTAGGAGTTTCCCAAAATTCTTTATAAACACTACCCATGCCCACTATTCAACAGCTAATTCGTAGCGAACGCTCAAAAGCTAAGAAAAAGACCAAATCACCTGCCCTTAAGCAATGTCCTCAGCGTCGGGGTGTCTGTACCAGAGTATATACCACCACCCCGAAAAAACCCAACTCTGCCCTACGGAAAGTGGCACGGGTTCGCCTCACATCTGGCTTTGAAGTAACTGCCTATATTCCCGGTATCGGCCATAATTTACAAGAACACTCAGTGGTTCTCATTCGCGGAGGACGGGTTAAAGATTTACCCGGTGTTCGCTATCACATCGTGAGAGGAACACTAGATGCTACGGGAGTAAAAGACCGCAAACAAGGTCGCTCAAAATACGGGACAAAACGCCCCAAAGAATAATTACCTCTAGTTTTTACACCAAGTTACCATAACTGATAGATATTTTTCCTTACTTACCTCGCTATTCTCAGCCAATAGTTAGAGGAGTAAGGTATGTCTGTGTCCATTAACCCTGAGTAAACCCATTTTAAAGGAACTGTTATCCTATGTCTCGCCGAGGAAACATCAAAAAACGCACCGTTCCCCCTGATCCAGTCTATAATAGCTGCCTCCTCAATATGACCATTCGTCGGGTCATGAGAGATGGCAAAAAATCCCTTGCGGCCGGTATCGTCTATGATGCGCTAAACATTGTTAAAGAACGGACAGGACAAGATGCCTTAGAAGTATTTGAACAAGCCATTCGTAACCTTACCCCCCTCGTAGAAGTGAAAGCCCGACGGGTAGGTGGGGCAACCTATCAAGTACCGATGGAAGTCCGTTCAGCGAGAGGTACGGCGTTAGCCCTACGCTGGTTAATTCAGTTTTCCCGTTCTAGAGGGGGACGCACCATGGCCGGAAAACTGGCCAATGAAATTATGGATGCGGCCAACGAAACGGGTGGGGCAATCAAAAAACGAGAAGAAACCCATCGCATGGCCGAAGCCAATAAAGCCTTTGCCCATTATCGCTACTAAAATAAGTTTGGAGTTTGGATGCAAAGAAAAGTATAGAATCGTAAAAGGTTAGCCAATCTAACTGGGCATAAGCAAGGAGGTTACTGTGGCACGAACCATTCCCCTAGAGAGTGTTCGCAATATTGGAATTGCAGCGCACATTGACGCAGGGAAAACCACGACAACAGAAAGAATCTTGTTCTATACGGGAATTGCCCACAAATTAGGGGAAGTTCACGAAGGAACAGCCACAATGGACTGGATGGCGCAAGAACAGGAACGGGGCATCACCATTACGGCGGCTGCCATCAGTACCAGTTGGAAAGACCATCGCATCAACATCATTGATACCCCCGGCCATGTGGACTTTACCATCGAAGTAGAACGCTCCATGCGAGTCTTAGATGGGGTAATTGCGGTATTTTGCTCTGTTGGTGGCGTTCAACCCCAGTCAGAAACCGTTTGGCGACAAGCAAACCGTTATAACGTACCTCGCCTTGCCTTTGTCAATAAAATGGATCGTACCGGGGCTAACTTCTTTAAAGTCTATGAGCAGATTACAGATAGATTAAGAGCAAATGCGGTTCCCATTCAGATTCCCATTGGCAGCGAAAACGATTTTTCCGGCATTGTGGATTTGGTAAGGATGAAAGCCAAACGCTATAAAGATGACTTAGGGCAAGAAATTGAAGAAATAGAGATTCCTTCAGACTTACAAGCCCAAGCTGAAGAATGGCATAGTAAATTAATCGAAGCGGTGGCTGAAAGCGATGAAACCCTCTTAGAAAAATATTTAGAGGGGGAAACCTTCAGCGAAGACGAGATTCGTCAGGGGTTGCGTCAAGGGGCGATCGCTGGCACAATCATTCCCCTACTTTGCGGATCTGCTTTTAAAAATAAAGGCGTACAGTTACTCTTGGACGCAGTAGTAGATTATTTACCCTCTCCTTTAGAAGTTCCTCCCATTCAGGGTTTATTACCTAATGGAGAAGAAGCCGTCCGCAAAGCTGACGACGATGAACCCTTTTCGGCCTTAGCCTTTAAAATTGCTGCTGATCCCTATGGTCGCCTAACCTTTATGCGAGTTTACTCTGGGGTATTGGCCAAAGGAAGTTATATGTATAACTCCACTAAAGACAAAAAAGAGCGAATTTCCCGTTTAATTGTCCTAAAATCCAATGATCGCATCGAAGTGGATGAATTACGATCAGGGGATCTCGGGGCAGCCATTGGTTTGAGGGACACCACCACAGGGGATACTTTGTGTGTGGAAGAAGATCCAATTATTTTAGAATCTCTCTTTATCCCCGAACCCGTCATTTCTGTGGCAGTTGAACCAAAAACCAAAGCAGACATGGAAAAGCTCTCCAAAGCACTCCAATCCCTCTCCGACGAAGATCCCACCTTCCGAGTCAGTGTCAACCCCGAAACCAATCAAACTGTGATTGCGGGCATGGGAGAACTACACCTTGAAATTCTCGTTGATCGAATGTTGCGGGAATTCAAAGTAGAAGCCAATGTGGGTAAACCTCAAGTCGCCTATCGGGAAACCGTGGGACAAACCAGTCAAGCAGAGGGAAAATGGATCAAACAGAGCGGCGGAAAAGGGCAATATGGTCACGCAGTGATTGAACTTGAACCCACCGAAGCAGGAAGTGGCTTTGAATTTGTCTCTAAAATTGTCGGCGGAGCGATTCCCAAAGAATACATTCCCGCCGTAGAGCAAGGGGTTAAAGAAACCTGCGAATCAGGAATTTTAGCTGGGTATCCCCTGATTGATCTCAAAGTAACCCTAATTGATGGGTCTTACCACGATGTGGACTCTAACGAAATGGCTTTTAAACTTGCTGGTTCAATGGCCATCCGAGAGGCTGTAATGAAAGCATCTCCGGTGTTGCTTGAACCCATGATGCAAGTAGAGGTAGAAGTCCCCGAAGACTTCCTCGGTGATGTAATGGGGGATCTCAACGCCCGACGAGGAAGTATCGAAGGGATGAACGCCGACGACGGACTTGCCAAAGTTGCCGCCAAAGTCCCACTAGCGGAAATGTTTGGCTATGCGACCGATATACGGTCAAAAACCCAAGGACGAGGAATTTTCTCTATGGAGTTTAGTCGCTATGAGGAAGTTCCCCGCAATGTAGCCGAGGCAATTATTGCCCTTAGTCAAGGGAACGCCTACGTCTAACTTTTAAGTATCATTAGTGACCAAACGTGCCGTGATTGAATATAATAAAGAACGGGTAACTGGTAATTACTAATGAGAAAACCACTAACTAAACATTAAACAAGGAAACAACTATTCATGGCACGCGAAAAATTTGAACGGACAAAAGACCACGTTAACATCGGCACAATCGGCCACGTTGACCACGGTAAAACCACACTAACCGCCGCAATTACAATGGCACTGGCGGCAGCAGGACAAGCACAAGCTCGTAACTATGAAGATATTGATGCAGCCCCTGAAGAAAAAGCTCGTGGAATTACCATTAATACGGCTCACGTGGAATATGAAACCGATAAACGTCACTACGCCCACGTTGACTGTCCGGGACACGCTGACTATGTAAAAAATATGATTACTGGGGCAGCCCAAATGGACGGTGCGATTTTAGTCGTTTCTGCGGCAGATGGCCCCATGCCCCAAACCCGTGAACACATCCTACTAGCAAAACAGGTAGGTGTACCAGCACTGGTTGTTTTCATGAATAAGGAAGACCAAGTTGATGACGAAGAACTCTTAGAACTTGTAGAATTAGAAATTCGTGAACTCCTCAGTGAATATGACTTCCCCGGTGATGACATTCCGATTGTGTCAGGTTCAGCCCTCAAAGCGGTAGAAGCAGGGGGAACAGCAGGAGATGAGTGGGTTGAGAAAATCCTAAAATTAATGGCAGAAGTAGATGAAGCGATTCCTACCCCTGAACGGGATGTAGATAAAGACTTCCTCATGGCAGTAGAAGATGTTTTCTCCATTACAGGTCGGGGAACGGTCGCCACTGGGCGGATTGAACGGGGTAAAGTCAAAGTCGGTGAAACCGTTGAGATTGTCGGAATTAGAGACACCCGTGACACCACTGTAACTGGTGTAGAAATGTTCCAAAAAACCCTTGATGAAGGGATGGCTGGGGATAACGTTGGTCTACTCCTTCGGGGTGTTCAAAAAGAGGACATTGAAAGAGGAATGGTGCTTGCCAAACCCGGTTCAATTAAGCCTCACACTGAATTTGAAGGAGAGGTTTACATTCTCACCAAGGAAGAAGGTGGCCGTCATACCCCTTTCTTTGCCAACTATCGCCCTCAGTTCTATGTACGAACCACGGACGTAACAGGTACAATTAAAGCCTACACCGCCGACGATGGTAGCAGCGTGGACATGGTAATGCCCGGCGATCGCATTAAAATGACCGTCGAGCTAATCAACCCCATTGCGATTGAACAAGGTATGCGCTTTGCTATCCGTGAGGGTGGACGTACCATCGGTGCAGGGACGGTCACCAAGATCGTTAAATAAATAGAGCTTCCCACTGAAACAGTGATCGGTTTTTAAGTAATGAGTTATTACTAATAGCTGGTCACTGTTTATTGTTGAGTAAACTGTACCTTGACAACTTAATTACACTTAAACTTCAGACATTATGGCTACTTTGCAACAACAAAAGATTCGCATTCGACTCAAAGCATTTGACCGAAGATTATTAGACACATCCTGTGAGAAAATCGTAGATACAGCCAACCGAACGAACGCCACAGCCATCGGACCGATTCCCCTTCCCACCAAACGTAAAATATATTGTCTTCTGCGATCGCCCCACGTTGACAAAGACTCACGAGAGCATTTTGAAACCCGTACCCACCGCCGCATTATTGATATCTATCAACCCTCATCTAAGACCATCGATGCGTTAATGAAGTTAGATTTACCCGCCGGAGTAGATATTGAGGTGAAACTCTAATGAATTTGAGCAATGGATAACTAGGTTAACCCTAATAGTTCTTTGATTAGCAACAAGACTATTAGGGTTAATAAATTTTTTTCTCTACTTATCTTAGACAGTATGGCAATTGAAATTGAGCGCAAATTCTTGGTGATTGGTGATCAATGGCGCAACTTAGGAAAAGGGAAATCTTATCGTCAAGGATATATTAGAACCCAGAATCCTGACACAACCGTTAGGATCAGAATTGCTGGCGATCAAGGTTATTTAACCCTAAAAGGGAAAAAACAAGGGGTTAGTCGTGCTGAATTTGAGTACCCGATTCCCCTTGCTGACGCAACCCCCCTGTTAGAAACCTTGTGCGATCGCCCTTTAATTGAAAAAACCCGATACCATGTTGTGATTGGAGAAGTAACTTGGGAAATCGATGAATTTTGGGGAGAAAATGAAGGGCTAATTGTGGCAGAAATTGAGTTGGAAACAGATAATCAAGTATTTGAGAAGCCAAAATGGATTGGGAAAGAGGTGACCCATGATTTTCGCTATTATAATTCTAATTTAGTGAAAAATCCTTATCAAAGCTGGAAAGCCCCTTAACCCCTTAGATTCAAAATTCTCTTAACATTCCAACTGATAAATCTCCTCTGCTACCCGTTTTAAGCGTCTTAGCTGTGCTTGCATATCCTGCCTTGTCCAAGGGGCGGCAAACTGGTTAAACCCCCATTTAACAAGGGGATTTGGGATGGTAAATTCAAAGCGATTGATTAATTTTGTTCCATTCGGTGTTGGTTGACATTCCCAGCGATCGCAACCTTTAAAAAAGCCTTCAAATGACCATATAATTAACCCCGGTTCTCTCATTGTCACAATACTTTTCAGTGTGGGCTGAATGAGGGGAATTTTGATCATAAAACGACTTCTTCCCCCGATTTCCGTTGACCATTGCCCAATGGGTTCGCAGTGTAACATGGGATTAAGCCAACGGTGCATTAATTCTAAATCAGTGAAACAGCGTTCGACAATAGTTGCGCTTGCTTTGATAGTAATAGATTGTTCTAGGGTTTGAATAGCAGACATTCGAGAAAATTTAGTTGTTAATCTGACCCAAATCTTTAATAATAGATTGATCTTTAACTTAATCTTAAAGCAAGTCGAGATTTTATGTCATCTGCCAAGCGTATCCTATTTATTAGTAATGGTCATGGGGAAGATAATCATTCCTCGTATATTGTTGAAACCCTCTTAGAATTGCGTCCTGACTTAGAAATTGCAGCAATGCCTATTATTGGGGAAGGAAACGCTTACCGTCGCCTTAATATTCCCATTATTGGGCCAACTCAGTCTATGCCGTCGGGCGGATTTTCCTATATGGATCGTTTGAAGTTGATTAAGGATATTCAGTCGGGTTTGATTACCTTGACATGGCGACAATTACGGGCAGTTTTAGATTATGCGCCTCAATGTGACCTAATTATGGCAACAGGTGACACGATTTCTCAGTCCTTTGCTTATTTAACCCGTCGTCCTTTTGTTTCTTTTATTTCTTGTTTGTCTGCTTTGTATGAAGGCTCATTGTATTTGGGGCCGATTATTGGGAATGTGTTGCGATCGCCTCGTTGTTTAGCTGTCTTTACCCGTGATCCCTATACCGCAGAAGATTTATGGAAACAGGGTTTAAATAAAGCAAAATTTGGAGGAATTACCTCGTTAGATAAGTTAACCCCCACGGGGAAGGGGTTACAACTTAAGTCTAATATTCCGATGATTGCATTGTTACCCGGATCTCGGTTACCAGAAGCCATTCGTAATTTTAAATTGCAACTGCAATGGACACAAGAAATTATTAAAGTAATGGGGGAAAATCAGGTACAATTCCGTGCAGCATTAGTTCCTAAAGTAATGGATCAATTAACAGAAATTGCTCAAGCTATAGGGTGGAAATTAGATCAAAATAAACTCATCTCTCCTAATCCTAATGTCGAGGTGATTTGTTACAGCGATGCTTTTAATGATATTTTACATCAAACGACTTTAGTGTTAGGTATGGCAGGATTAGCGGTAGATCAAGCAGTTGCATTAGGAAAACCCGTGATTCAAGTCCCCGGAGAAGGCCCTCAATTTACCTATGCGTTTGCAGAAGCACAAACCCGCTTATTAGGAATTTCAGCCCAAACTATCGGGAAGAAACCTGCTACTTTAGAGACATTAAAAGAAGCTGCGATCGCTGTTCAAAAAACCTTGAATGATCCTGAATATTTAGACAAGTGTGCTAAAAACGGTCAAGAAAGATTAGGAACATCTGGGGCTTCTTTTAGGATTGCTGAGATATTGTTAAGTGCGTTAGATAATCAGCCAATATCTTAAATCCCCTGTTTTCTCAAACTTAGATGATTTGCTCACCACTCATCACTTATTGCTATATCTTGATTATCTTAATTTACCAGTTTAAGAAGAAGTTAATTAAGGTTAAGTTAATGTAAGGTTAACAGAAGAATAGAGGAAAACCACATTGCTTATTATGAAGATATAGGTAAAAAAATATAAAGAAAATCTTTTCAAACTTAACTAACCTTGAAGTGTGCTTTACACTAACTAGGGAATTCGTCAATAACGAATTAAAGTCAAGTTCAAAAAGATTAAATCTAACAATGGTATTTCACAATTCTAACATTTCCAGAGGTGTCGTGACCTCTATCTTAATGCTGGGCATCAGTAGCGCATTCGCTTTTATTCCTAAAGCGGCTCAAGCATTTACCACCCAATATCCCGAAGCACAAATGAAAGGGCTGCCCGGTTGGGAAACCGAAGCTATTTTTACCGTGGGTGAGACGGTTGAGGGTTATACCCCCACAGGCATCTTAGACGGTATTGGTGCGTTTAAAAAAGATGACAATACAGTGCGTGTCTTCGTTAATAGTGAGCTTCGTGACGGTTTGGGTTTGACTACTGCTCCAAAAAACTTAACTAAAGTTAACTAAACTTACTCACTTTATAAGCTATTATAGTGGAATGAGTAAGTTACTATCCATTTCTGAGGCCGCCAAACTCAAAGGAGTGAGTAC
>JBFRWB010000021.1:0-26337 GCA_051439375.1 Microcystaceae cyanobacterium | reverse complement strand
AAGGCAAGGAATCTTACCTCCTAAACGACTTACATTCCCTCCATCAGCAGTAGAGCTAGTTCCTAACTCTAATATCCGTAAGGCTTCATTTCTAATATTTACTGATGCGTTGATGTCGCGGTCATGGGTTGTTTGGCAATGCTCACAAGTCCATGTTCTCACATCAAGCGGTAGGGGCGGGGTTACCCCGCCCCTACTACTACCTACTTGATTTAGACAGACATTACAGGTCTTAGATGAAGGAAAGAATCTATCAACCTCTATATAGGTTTTTCCTTTCTACCCAATCAAGATTGATGGATTGCTATCTTTACCGAAAAATTTGAGTATAACTGATCACTGAAATTACGCAGCTTGATCCGCTTCTGCTTCGACTTTCATCAAATCTCGACTGGTTTTAGGTGGTATGGGTAAGTTGTGAAGACTATGAAAATCTTGTTGTACCTTAAAAGATAAACGAGGAGACACTTGACGGACAATTTGTGCCATTAAGCGATCGCCAGTTGACTGAATGACCGACAGGGGTAAACGATAGATAAACTTAGGAAATTGTACCGCCACATCCATATCTAATTGCCATTCTATCCGTGTAATGGTCTCAGGAAGCTCTGATATCCCTTGTTTACGATAGACCTTTTCTAAACCCTTTCCTGCCTCTTCCCGTGACACTTCTCTTAAGATCATTGCTGCATGATAATCCACTTCATAACCCAGATCCGGTTCATCAGCCAAGGGAATGCTCCGCATATTATAAACGCCTTGATCGGGTGGATCTAGCACCACCGCCATCTTGGGTTCTACATCATAGCCCAGTGCGCCAAACCGTCCTACGGTTAAGATATAGCCATTATCACCAATGGGTTCAGTTTTCATCGGTTCAGCACAACGACAAAACCAGCCTTCATGTGCTTGTAAATAGGTAGCAATCGTCTCAGGATCGCTGTACATTTCCATATACCCCCTAAAATGGGTTTGAAAATGGACTCGACGCTTCTCTAAGGCGGTGGTATCGACATCTTGAGAGATTTGATCATTAATCCATTGAGACTGCATAATAACTCCAAGAGAAAGGATGAACTAATAAAGTAACTTAATCAGAACGATAAATAGCCATAATCGATGTATCGACAGCTTCGGTCTTTCATTGTAAATAATTGTAAAGAACTGCAAATAAATTTTCCAGTCTCTACAATAACAACAAAGCAATTTTCCTAAATAAATTTAGAAAGGAGTGAACAATGAAAGTGTTTGTTGCTGGGGCTACAGGTGAAACAGGGCGGAGAATCGTCCAAGTTCTAAGGGAAAAAGAAATTCCTGTGGGAGCTTTGGTTAGAGATTTAGACAAAGCTAAGAACATCTTGCCGTCAGATGTAGAAATGATCGTAGGAGACGTACTTAAGCCCCAAACCTTTAAAGAAGCCCTTTCTGATTACACCGTACTCATTTCTGCTACTGGAGCCCAACCCAGTTTGGATATTACAGGCCCTTTTAATGTGGACTATGTAGGGACAAAGAACTTGGTAGATTTGGCTAAAGAGAAAAGAATTGAGCATTTTGTTATGGTTTCTTCCCTTTGCGTCTCCCAATTCTTTCATCCCCTGAATTTGTTCTGGTTAGTTCTTTATTGGAAAAAACAAGCGGAGGACTACTTAAAAGCCAGTGGCCTAACTTATACGATTGTCCGTCCGGGTGGTCTTAAGAATGAGGATAACTCAGATAAAATTGTGATGTCATCCGAGGATACCCTGTTTGAGGGCAGTATTCCTCGTCTGAAAGTGGCTAATGTCTGCGTGGAATCCCTGTATTGTGAAGCGGCTAAGGGAAAAATTGTGGAGATTGTAGCTAAACCCGATGCAGACGCTTTATCTTGGCAACAGTTGTTTGCTAAAGCATAGGCAGAATAACTGTTCTTGCTCTAACGACTATTTCGCACAGCGACAACTTCAATTTCTACTAACCAACCGGGGTTCACTAACCCTGCAACCTGCATCACAGAACGAGCCGGAAGGTTAGGTTGTTCCTCGGTGGCAAAAAATTGCTTATAACCTTCCATAAAGCCAGAAAAGTCCATTTTATCCTCTTTTTGGGGGTCGCCTACTAGAAAAGCTTGCATTTTTACCACATCTCCCATGGTTAAGTCAACATCTTCCAAAATTGTCTGAATACGTTTTAAAACACCGATTGTTTGGGTTTTTGTGTCACCGAACGCTTCTAAGCTCGTTCTTGGTACATCAGAGTTAACGACGGGGGGAACTTGGCCACTGACATAGACTAAATGAGCATCGCTGGGTAGTTCAACAGCACGAGCGATCGGGAAATTAGAATTGGGGATGGGATAACGAATGACTGTTTTGGCTGATAACGGACGAGAGACTGCTAAAGAGAGCAGGATAGCCCATCCTACGATGATAAGTGTCATCCAAAACCAATTCTTGGTGAGTTTAATCATGTGGCAACCCCTTTTTTAATATTTCAAGGAATAATTTAGCATAATCAAACTACAGATAGCAAAGGTAGGAAATTTCTCCTGATAATTTCTTCAGAGATTTTTTAGGAACTTCTCAGAAACTCCCCAGATCCTTTTCAGATTGATCCTCGATAGTAATAAACATAGAACAAATTAAAAACGAATTCGGAGTCAAGCCCATGAATTTTCAACGTTTTGCTGCTGTTACCCTCTCTTCTTCTCTTATTTTTACTTCTTTAGGCCCATCCTTATTAGTTTCCCCTCAAGCTGTAGCAGAAACTGCCCCCGAACAACTTGTCGCACAACAGGTAGCAGTCTTAAGTTCAGGTCAGTTTGTGACGGTAGAACAAGAAAAAATGACGACAGGACAAGTCAGAATTATCAGCGAAAATGGCAAACGCTACCTTGAATTAGATAATCAGTTTACAACCGCAGAAGGACCCGATGTGGAGCTTCTGTTGCACAAAAAGTCGAAAGTAGGGGTAAAACTCTCTGAAAATGAAAATAAAAATGAATATATCACTTTAGCAAGGCTCAAAAGCTTTCAAGGTGCCCAACGCTATGAAATTCCCGCAGATGTTGATTTAGATGTTTTTAAATCTGTGGTGATTTGGTGTCGCAAGTTTAATGTTACTTTTGCTTATTCAAGCCTGTAAGCTGAGTTATTAGATCAGTAGGCTGTCAACTTTGAATTGAGGAAGTAAGAGGAAAATTTACTTGATAGCCTACTCTCTTTCCCCTGTTGTTTCTGTCATTTAACTTTTATGTTTAAAAGATTTACTCAACCCACAAAATTGGTTTAATTATTCTTTGACTTTTCTTGACACACAGTCTTTCCAAAAGAGAGGAAAGAGAAGACTCAAAACAGAGAATCTTTGGCTTTACTCGTTATAATCAGATTCCCCATATTCTTTAGCCCGTTGTTTTTGTTGTTGATGGACGGCTTCTTGAAATGAACCAATACCGAACCCTAACACCGAAGCAGTGATGAGAATAGGGCGTTTTCTAGCCTCTCGTCCTGTAATATGCACAAGAGCCAAACCAATCATTAAACCCACCAACGAGGCCATTAATCCGCTAAAGATAACTGTACGACAATTCATAATCTTAAATTTGATAGACTATAAGTGATATGTATATTGTAACTAATTAAATCGCTTTAAACACAAAAATTTTCTCAAAAAATGTTAAGTCTAGTTAACATAAAACAATATTAACGACGAAGCTATTGTACACCAATGGTACGACCACCAGAGCCAAAAACAATAGGAGTCTCTTGGGTAAAGGGTTCCCATCCGACATCAAATCCTAACTGATCTGCTTCTTTTCGGGCTGTACGAAAGGCAGAGAAGCTATCAGGACGTACAATAAAGGCTAAATAATCATTTTGCGGATTTAAAGTCCCTAATACCCGATTAAATTCCGATTCAGCTTGTTTAATGTCTTTTGGGGTTTCTCCACTCTCTTTATCAATGGGTTCATATAGTAATGATCCTAACTCTAAAAAACGGGCTGTATAATGGGATGTTTGGCCTCGAAAGTTTTGTAATTGTTGCAACAAACTCAGACGACAATTTTGATAAATTTCTACTTGATTGGCATAATATTGATAGTTATAACTGTCTAATACATCAGGGACTTCTGGCGGTTCGCAGGTGGGTAAACTACGGGTTAATTGACTCTCTACTGCCGTATCATCGATATAAGTAATACGGTTTCCTCGTACTTCAAAAAAGCGAGGTTGTTTATTACTGTTTGATCTTAGGGGGGTACGGACAACGTTACTAGATTCTACTGCGAGCAGGGTAATAAACAGGGTAATAAACATTAAAACCCCGACGGTATTAGTTAAAATATCTAAGAATGAATCGAGATTTTGGGTGGGTAAACTGGGTTTGCGATAGCGTCGGTTTCTCATAAAAGAAATTAAGGGGTTAGTTAGGGGAATTATAAAACAAGTTGTCCGTTTTGTCTTTTTTAAAATTATTGACCCGTTCAAGAAATTTCTTTTTCGTTTCTTTTAATTGAATTAAGTTAAAAAAGAACGATGTTTTTTGCTGGAGAAAAATAAAGGTGAGTCAACCCCACCCTAACAGTTAAGAAACTCACAAACATTAACGAACAATTTGCACGGGCATGACTAAATAAGTCATTTTCACTCCGCCTAAAGGATTAAAAATAACGGGCTGATTTCCTTCATTAAGGTGCATTTGAATATCGGTTGTAGGTAATGCTTTTAACCCATCCATTAAGTATTTAATATTGAAGGCTATTTCGCCACTTTCTCCTGTAATTTCTGCCGGAAGCGACTGGGTTGCATTCCCTAAGTCTTGCGCTTCTACCGATAACATGACTTCTCCTGTGTCTCCATCAAGGGTAAATTTAACGAGATTATTTTTTTGATCGGCTAATACTGATACCAATTCTAAACAGTTAATTAGGCGTTTTCTTTCTAAAATGACATTACGGGAAAAACTAGCGGGGATTAATTGCTGATAGTTGGGATAAGCACCATCTAATTTGCGACAGGTTAAACGTTGGTTGCCTAATTCAAAAATAACGCTGGTTTCATCTACCTGCATGGCTAGGGTATCACTGTCTTTTAACCCCCCCAACATCCGTTCTAATTCTCGTAAGGCTCTAGCGGGAATGGTGGCGGAAAATCCGTCTAAATTGCTGATTTCTGGCTCTTCTACTGCTTCATCTTCCTCATCGCTAGGAACGGTTAACCCTGCTTCAACCACAGATAAACGGTGTCCATCGGTTGCTGCACATTCTAAACTATCGGTTTTCCCAGAAAAATGAATTCCCGTTAACACCTGTTTGGTTTCATCGGAACTTGCAGCAAATAATGTTCCCTTAAAGCTTTCAGACAGGGTAGAAATGGGTAAATTTAACGATTCTCCTGCTTCGATAGTGGGTAATTCGGGAAATTCCTCTGCACTTAATCCTCGAATTTGAAAGCGTCCGGCGGCGGCAGTGACAGTAGCAAGGCGATTTTCGTCGTCACTCTCGCTAGTATCCACAGATAGGGTGATTTCTCCTTCAGGAAGCTTGGAAACAATTTCATTGAGGAGTTTAGCAGGAAGGGTAATTGTGCCGCCTTCTAGTACTTGAGCATTAAAACGGGTTTGAATACCTAAACTCAGATCAAATGCGGTTAAGCTCACTTGGCCTTTGTTTTCGTCAGCTACACAAAGAACATTCCCTAAAACGGGATGAGTTGGACGAGAGGGAACAGCACGACTGACAAGGGAAAGATGGCTACTGAGATCACTTTGAAGACAAATAATTTTCATCGCTAAGAATAAGAATTCTGATCATTAGTGCAGATCGATTGTATTATAATTAGGCTCTACTGGGTCGCTTTCTCAAGAAAATCTTAACCTTAAGCAAAGCAGAAAATACTGAACCCAATAATAAAGAAAATATAAAATTTATGTAGAATATCATTAACCTCTGATATGTTGGTTGCGAAACATTAAAACTTTCTAAGAGGAGTCCAAAAAAATGTTTAAGAAACTTGCACTCGGTGCAGTCTGCACTTCCGCCCTAGCCTTTGGTTTAACCGCAGAGTCCGCTCAAGCTCAAGTAGGACGCCACTCTTTCTTCTTTGAAGCTCCCACTATCTTTGAAGATATCGGTGATGGTGTGATCAACGAGTTTGATTTTAGTGGACACCTTGCTTTTGACAATGATGGTACTGATGCGACTTTAAGCTTGGATCTGATGTCCACCGAAGCTGAGGATTTTGAATTTGACTTTGGTTCAGTAGATTTGATCTTCACCGCAGGAACGGGCTTTTCCTTGTTTGGTGATCCCGCCAATGGCGACCCGGCAACCACTCTGTTGACCTTTGATGCTTTTTTACCTGCAGGGACTTTCCCAGATACAGTTGAGGAGTTATCTGCTTATCTCGCGGGAGATGTAACTGGAACGGCTACGATTGGCCCAGATATTGCTGAGGATTTACCTACCTTTGTTGTTGACGTAGTAGATGACGTTTCTTTCACCAAGAAAGTCCCTGAACCTTCCGCTACCTTAGCTTTCTTAACTCTAGGGTTAGTTGGTGCGGGTCTTAAACTAAGTCGTAAAGCTTAAGATTATATATTAGTATCTTTTTCATCACTCTTTTTACTAACTATTTTATTTTTCCGCACTCTTTTTCCTCACTCTTTAGTTTTATATGGTTTTATTCCCGAAACTTTGGTTTCGGGTGTTTTTTTTAATTGTGCGTAGCACTACAGTTACCCGAAATTTCCTGTTACCGCTAAGATAAAAAGTGGACATTTAAGCGTAACATTGGACATCTTATGAGCAAAGGCACATTATTTGATAAAGTTTGGGACATCCACACTGTCACCGTCTTACCCTCTGGCCAAACCCAACTCTTCATCGGCCTACACCTTATTCATGAAGTCACCAGTCCTCAAGCCTTTGCGATGTTACGAGAAAGAGGCTTAAAAGTTTTGTATCCTGAGCGCACTATCGCTACTGTCGATCATATTGTTCCAACCGAAAACCAGTCTCGTCCGTTTCAAGACACCTTAGCCGAAGAAATGATGCAGGCCATCGAACAAAATGCTAAGGAAAATAAAATAAAATTTTATGGCATTGGTTCAGGAAATCAGGGAATTGTCCACGTTATCGCCCCTGAACAGGGGTTAACCCAACCGGGGATGACTATTGCTTGCGGAGACTCTCACACATCTACCCATGGGGCTTTTGGTGCCATCGCATTCGGCATTGGAACGTCCCAAGTCCGTGATGTCTTGGCCTCCCAAACCTTAGCCTTGTCTAAGTTAAAAGTCCGTAAAATTGAAGTGAATGGCACATTACCCCAAGGGGTTTACGCTAAGGATGTGATTCTCCATATTATTCGTAAATTGGGCGTAAAAGGCGGTGTAGGCTACGCTTATGAATACGCAGGTAGCACTTTTGAGGCCATGTCCATGGAAGAACGAATGACGGTTTGCAATATGTCCATTGAAGGCGGCGCAAGATGTGGCTACATAAACCCAGATGATACCACCTTTAACTATCTAAAAGGACGGGATTTTGCCCCTAAAGGTGAAAATTGGGATAAAGCTGTTACATGGTGGCGTAGTCTTCGTAGTAATGCCAATGCAGAGTACGATGATGTGGTAACGTTTAATGCTAGTGAGATTGAACCAACGGTGACATGGGGAATTACACCCGGCCAAGGGATTGGGGTGAGTGAGATTGTTCCTACCCTAGAGAGTTTAGCAGACGGCGATCGCAGTATTGCCCAAGAAGCTTACAACTACATGAAATTAACCCCTGGCCAACCCATTCAAGGAACATCGGTGGATGTCTGTTTTATTGGAAGTTGTACCAATGGCCGTTTAAGTGACTTAAAGGAAGCTGCGAAAATTGCTCAGGGACACCATGTGGCGGAGGGTGTGAAAGCTTTTGTCGTTCCGGGGTCAGAACAGGTTAAAAAGGAAGCAGAAGCGGCAGGATTAGATAAAATCTTCCAAGAAGCTGGCTTTGAATGGCGAGAAGCAGGGTGTTCGATGTGCCTAGCCATGAATCCTGACAAACTACAAGGCGATCAAATTAGCGCATCGTCTTCTAATCGTAATTTTAAAGGTCGTCAAGGATCTTCGACGGGTCGAACCTTATTAATGAGTCCAGCTATGGTTGTCGCTGCGGCAGTCACAGGAAAAGTGTCTGATGTGCGATCGTTAGGTTAGAGGCAATACTGTTCCGTTAAGATTAATTTCGGTCGTCAGTCGCTTCGCTCCAATTCGCGCATTATGAATTCAAAATTCACGCGTTACCCCATAGCTAAAGCTAGGGGAATCTTGAAATAAGGAATTTCATCCTTATCCCTCTTAGGGGTATTGAAAAGTTGGGTTGACCTTCTGCAAAATGAGAGGAGATAATCTCAACCAACCATTTTTCTTCTATGTTGCAACTCTCTTCTCGTTTAACTGGCTTTGGTCTAGTCCTTAGTTTAGGGTTAATTGGCTGTTCTGATGCAAATGCTCCTGATACGACTAACTCCGAAACAAAAACAACGGCTGACGCTGTAAAAGGTCAATTAACTTTAGTCGCCAACGGAGAAGACTTTATCCGTCAAGGGTTTGTCTCCAAGGATGGCTGGCAAATTGACTTTGATCATGCTTATGTTAATTTAAGTCAGGTAAAAGCCTATCAAACAGAGCCTCCTTTTGATCCTGATGGTAAAGACCCGATTAAGCCTAAAGAAACTGCAATTTTACTTGAACAATCCCAAATTGTTGACTTAGCTGCCGGAGATGCTGAAGCTAGCCCTATTGTCGTACAAGAGATGACTGCACCTGTGGGTAATTACAATAGCCTTGAATGGCAAGTTATCAAAGGAGATACAGAAGAAATGGCGGATTCAACCATTGTTTTAATTGGTACAGCCGCAAAAGATGGTCAAACCGTTAACTTTACCCTAAATTTACAAGAAGAATTAAGCTATAGTTGCGGTGAATTTGTTGGGGATGAACGGAAAGGATATTTAACCGAAAATGACAGTACCGAGATGGAAACCACCTTTCATTTTGATCATCTCTTTGGAGATGCAGAAACGCCAGCAGATGACAGCTTAAACGTAGAAGCGTTAGGCTTTGAACCCTTGGCTAATTTAGCGGAAAATGGACAATTAATCATTGATCAAACTACCCTCGCACAAAAATTATCCCCTACTGATGCAGAAAAATTACAAAAAGCCCTCCTTAGCTTAGGCCATGTGGGAGAAGGCCATTGTCGTTATCAAGCGGTAGGCTTAAGTAATCAGTAAAACCTTACATCTCTTTTAACCCTAGATTAAGGGAAATGATTAAGAAAATAGGCATAAAATCTCCTTTCATAAACTTAACCGCTACAATTTTGGGACATACGGAAACTCAAATTTTTATGAAACGGTGGCATTATTTTTTAATCGGATTTCTCCTAATTTATTTAGGCAAAATTAACCCAATTGGGGCGCATGGGGCAAATATTAACTACAAAATGACTAAAGCTATCCAAATTGAAGCCCTTTACGCCGACGGAAAGCCCATGAAAGCTGCTCAAGTCGTCGTTTATGCCCCCAATGACCCTACCACACCGTGGTTACAAGGGACAACTAACCAAGCAGGACAATTCACCTTTACCCCAGATGTAACTCAAACGGGCAATTGGGATGTGAAGGTACGTCAAGCAGGCCACGGTGATATTATTTCCATTCCCCTGACCACGGATAATACTTCCTCAATTCAGTTACAAAACAGCAGCCAGAATACAGGCTATACACCGCTTCAGAAGGTAGTAATGGCGGCCACTGGTGTTTGGGGCTTTCTCGGCACGGCTCTTTTCTTTTCTCGTAATAAGGCTCATTCATAATGCACATTCCTGATGGTTTTCTTCCCCCCCGTGTTTGTCTAACTGGTTACGCTTTGACTGGGTTAGGTGCATGGTATTCTCTTCGTTGTATTCGTCGTAATGGCAACCCAACTGAACAAATTCCCAAAGCTTCTTTGTTAACGGCGGCTTTTTTTGTTACCTCTTTAATTAGTATTCCTATTCCCCCCGCCAGTATTCATTTAATCTTAAATGGATTGTTGGGTATTATGTTAGGGTATTATGCTTTTCTTGCCATTTTAATTGGTCTATTTTTTCAGGCAGTTATGTTTCAACATGGTGGGTTAACAACCTTGGGAATTAATGCAGTCATGATGGGTTTTCCTGCTTTACTCGCTTATCATTGTTTTCAGATGGGAAGGCGTTGGAGTCGGAATAAAAAGAAGGGTTGGCAAAATGTTTTTGCCTTTATTTCAGGAGGAGGTGCATTAGGACTTTCTGCTTTGATTTTTACCTTTGTTACGTTAACCTTTATTTCGGCTGATTTTAATGAAAAGGCTGAACAAACTATTACCTACTTTGCTTTAGCAGGTTATGGACTTCAAGCCATTATTGAAGGGGTTTTTACAGCTATCTTTCTTGCTTTTATTCGACAAGTAAAACCAGAGTTATTAAGTGGTAATGGAATGTATCAATCGGCTTCATCAAAGGAAGTTATTAACCAATCTTAAACGCAGTTAATCTATCATGAAACTTATCTTAGATCAATATGCTCAGTTGGATTCTCCTATTCACCAATGGGAACAACATTCTAAATTGATTGCATTAGGTGGACTAATTATTGCCTTTGCTTTTGTACAGCAATTAATTTTAGTTCCTGCTATGCTCAGTATGACCTTGTTATTATATTTTTTATCCCGTTTACCCTTGAAGTTCTGGTTGACTCGCCTTCGCTATCCGGGGTTATTTATTATAGCCGTTGTTCTCTTTTTACCCTTTGCATCAGGGGAAACAATTCTTTGGCAATGGGGATTCTTTTCTATTAAACAGGAAGGAATAAACGCCGTTATTTTAATTACCTCACGATTTTTATCTATTTTAACAGTCACATTAGTTTTATTGGGAACTGCGCCTTTTTTAGAAACAATTAAAGCATTGCGATCCCTAGGACTCCCTTGGATTCTTATTGATATGATGTTATTAACCTATCGTTATTTAGAAGAATTTAGCGATACTTTAAAGCAAATGCAGCGTTCTATCCATTTAAAAGGCTTTCGTCTTAATAAACTAAATAAAAGAAATTTAAGAATTGTTGCTCAATTAATTGGGAGTTTAATTATTCGTAGTTATGAGCGATCGCAACGAGTTTATCAAGCGATGATTCTCCGAGGATATGGTTATGCTCATCATATTTCGCCTAAATTTAATTTCGCCGTTGCCTTAAAGGAAGACTCTCATAGTATGATAGCATCTGGTGTCACTTTAGTTGGATCAATTGCTCTGATTCTATTAGAGTTATTATATCAAAAGTTATTAAAATGATTGCTATTCCAATTCAACCAATGAGTTTTGAAGCGTTTCTCGACTGGTATCCCGAAGGAAATAAACGCTACGAATTAATTGAAGGAGTCATTATTGAAATGTTACCCACCGGTTCTCATGAGATAATTAGTGGCTTTTTAATGGCTGAATTAAATGAGGAAATACGCAAACAAAAGCTTCCCTATTCTCTTCCTAAAAACTGTCTTTTGAAGCCCTATGCACCCAGTTCTGGTTATATTCCTGATGTAGCAGTTATTCATAAAGAGTATATCAAAAATGAACCATTATGGGAACAATCTTCAGTGATTCAAACGGGTCAAACCATTCCCTTAATTATTGAAGTGGTGAGTACAAATTGGCGTAATGATTATGGACACAAATTTGTAGAATACGAAGCAATGGGAATTATGGAATATTGGATTGTTGACTATCGTGCTTTAGGTGCAGTACGCTACATTGGTAAACCGAAGCAACCCACTATTACAATTTGTCAATTAATAGAAGGAGAATATAAGATGGAAAGGTTTATTAAAGGCGATCGCTTAAACTCTTGTATTTTTCCTGAACTTAACTTAACAACCGACGAAATTTTTCAGCAAGTATGATGATAATTTTGTCAAGAATAAAAATATATTACTTTGACCTCCATTAATCTTAAGAAAATTGGTAAATTTTTTCTGATTTGGTAATTTCCGCTAAAATTTAATAACATGGGCTTTCTTGATGTTCCAATAACATTTTCTGACTGTTAACTGTTCACTGCTAACTGTACACTGCGATAGAAGCCTATGCTACTTTTATATAAACTATTATCTATGTAATTTATATGACTCACGCACTGATTAAAAATATCCCCCTTCAAATCGAAAAGTTATCCTTTGGATATGAGCAGGAATTAGTCTTAAATCAGCTTAATATCCAGTTACACGAAGGGCAAAAAGTGGGATTAATTGGGTCAAATGGAGCAGGAAAAACCACCTTATTTATGTTAGTTTGTGGTATTCTTCCTCCCAAATCGGGTAATATTTATATTTTTGATCAGAAAGTAGAATTAGGGAATTTTTATCCTGAAATTGGTGTCGTTTTTCAAAACCCCAACGATCAACTATTTTGTCCAACTGTCAAAGATGATATTTGCTTTGGACTAGAAAATTTAGGGTTAGAAAAACCAGAGATAGAAACCCGTTTACAAGAAGTCACTCAATTAACTAATATTAGTCATTTACTCGACTGTGTTCCCTATCAATTATCAGGGGGAGAAAAATGTATGGTCGCAATTGCATCAGTTTTAGCCATGCGTCCTCGTTTAGTATTGTACGATGAACCCAGTGCTAACTTGGACTTAAAATCTCGTCGAAGATTAATAAATTTTCTGAAAAAATCTCAACAAACTATCTGGATCTCTTCCCATGATTTAGAATTACTTTTAGAAGTCTGCGATCGTATTTTACTACTCAATCAAGGTCAGGTAATTGCAGATGGTTCACCCCAAGCCATTTTAAGCGATCGCGATTTAATGGAAACCAATCAATTAGAAGTTCCTCACTCTTTACAATAATATACTGTCTCTTTATGAATAACTCAGTTTCTAGAAAAATTGCCCCTTCTTTTCTTTGGTTAGGACGTATTGGCCTCATCTTGCAAACTATCTTAGGATTTGTCCCTATTTTAGTAATTGTCACATATTTATTTTGGCAACAAAGACAGCAAGAAATAGGCGGAATTGCTTTTGGTTTAACTTTAGCAATCGCCTGCTTGTTAATGCTTATGTTTAGTATTTATTGGTGCTTTCGTTACACAACAATCGCCAATCGCATCACAAAGACTGATCCAAATTTGACTCACAATGCTATTCTTCGGAATCTGCAATTTGGCCTCTTTACTAATATTGGAATTATGGCGATTGCTGTCTTGATTTCTTTTTTAAGGGTAGGTGAATTAACGATTAAATTACTAACTTTACCCCAAGGAGGAACGGTTATTACTCCCAATCAATTAGGAACAACCTTAGCTGTCCCCGGTACATTAATTACTCCCTCTAATTTAATTGCAATTCAAGCTATGATTAATGTTATTGCAGCCGGATTAGTAGGGGTAGTGATTGCGGTGATTTTACTCCTTAGAATAAGACAATCTTCCTAAAATCAGAATAACCCTCGACTTTCTTTAATCAGTATCTTCTTTATCTAAGAGATAATCTAACGGAAATGACCCGTTCTTTTATAATAAAAATGTTGACCCTTTTTCGGTACTATTTATGGATGTTTCTCAATCTTCTTCTTGGCAAAATGCTATTCCCCTTGATACCATTCGTTTTAATGAACAAGGTTTAGTTCCAGCGATCGCTCAAGATTATCTGGATGGAACGGTCTTAATGTTAGCATGGATGAATGAAGAATCCGTACAAAAAACCCTCGAAACGGGAGAAGTTTGGTATTGGAGTCGTTCTCGTCAAGAATTATGGCATAAAGGCGCAACTTCTGGTCATTTTCAAAAGATAAAGGCAATTCGCTATGATTGCGATAGTGATGCTTTACTCATTACCATTGAGCAAATTGGCGATATTGCTTGTCATACAGGGGAGAGAAGCTGTTTTCATCAGATTGACTCCCAAAAACAACCCCCTTCTGCGGATATGTTAACAGAAGTGTTTAAAGTGATCTGCGATCGCAGAGATAACCCGTCTGAAACTTCTTATACTTGTAAGTTATTAGCAGAAGGAGACAACAAAATTCTCAAAAAAATTGGTGAAGAAGCAGCAGAAGTGGTGATGGCCTGTAAAGATGATAATGCTAAGGATATTGCGTCAGAAGTCGCTGATTTGTTTTATCATGCCCTTGTTGCTCTAGCTTATCATAAGGTGGATTTACGAGAGGTTTATAAAACTTTATCAGAGCGAAGAAAGTAATTTCTAGGTTAAATGATATTAATCAAAAAGGTTCTAGTTCTATTAGTGGACATCAAGAAACAGCGTTAACTTATATCCAAGAACAAGTTTCTTCAGAGACACAAGCGCAGTTTAAGGACAGATGGTCTCCCCCATCTAAACTCAAAGTCTCTAAAGCTTCAGGAACACTCCTAATGGCTGAAGAAAAAGATGCTTCAACATTACCGACAGAAGAACCAGATGGAGAGGGAAACACTTGGTATTCGCTCAAAAAAGGGGATATGTGTTATCTGTTATCTTATGAGGAAAAAGATGACTATTATCTTGTTAGCTTAACTGAAAATATAGGCTCTGAGCAACGGAGTACTTGGCTAGTTCCCAAAGATGATGTAACTGTTTCCTCGTTCTAATGTATTTTTAATAATTTCAGAAGAGACTTTATTCTTTAACCTTGTGGATAGCACTAGGATTATATTGTCTCTTTTTTTTAAACCAATTTTGTAATAATTGGCGACTTTTTTTTTCTTGAATTCCCGATAAAACAAGGGGATGATGATTAGAACAAGCACTATCAGGAAGGTTAATTACGGTACGAATTGCGCCTGTTTTGGGGTCATTTGCGCCATAAACCACTGTTCCTAGTCGTGAATGAATAATTGCACCTGCACACATCGGACAGGGTTCTAGGTTAACATACAAGGTACATTTTTCAAGGTGCCAAGTTTGTAGTGCTTGACTGGCTAAACGGATGGCTAATAGTTCAGCGTGTGCGGTTGGGTCTTGTCGTAATTCTTTCTCATTAGTTGCTTGAGCGATTAATTGGTTTTTTTCATCTACAATCATAGCAGCAACAGGAATTTCTCCTTTATTTCCTGCATTTTGAGCTAAGGTTAATACTTTTTCCATCCACTGACAGTGAATGTGATAAATGTCTGGGGTTAGTTTTTTTAGGTCAGTTAGCAATGACTATATTTCCTAAGCGAAGTTATTCAAGTTTAAAGCATAACAAATAACAACAAAAGAACGATTCAGCTTAATACTTTTATCATGTTTTCAATTTCTTCGAGATATTTAGTTAAACCTGTTTCTTCTCCTCTTTTTCGCAGTTCATCTAAATCAGTCATTTCCCAACATTCTGCTTCACGATTATAATTATTATTGGTTAATATATCAAGTATAACTTTAGTATTCCTAATTCTTTCAGGTTCATTAAATGATTTTTCTCTCAATCTATGAGATTCTATACAAGGATCAAACGTAAGTTGTTTTCTTAGATTATCCAAGGTTTTTTCTTCCTGAGAAGTCTGAGGAATAAATCCATTTAATACCCATGCTTCTCGTTTAGGATCTGCCGTCCCCAAGATAATTGTTATGTTAAGATTATTAGCAGATAATCTAGCTTGTTCAAGTCCTTCTCGACGTTCAGGTTGACTATCTAGATCACGAATAAATATAACTGCTTTAATATCTCTCTTTTTGAGAAGGTACAAATTGATATATTTGAGAATTTTTAAGGCTAATGCGCCATCTGCTTTTAGTTTCTTTCCCTCTCTATCATGTCCTAAATATCTGATTTTATTTCCAACAATTGATTTAATATCTTTCCAACAAGAATGATTCGTGTTATCTTTCAACCCACACCAAGAAAAGTAATTGTTTATTGTATCTTCTTCTAACCAGTCAATTTTTTCTATTAAAACTCGTTCTACCAACTTGGTAGCTATCCGAAAATCTGATTCATGTTCCACAATAACAATAAATTCCATAACTATTTATCTCCTTTTTTAACCCATTCTTCCCCTTCTGCACTCAAAAATTCACCTGTTGTTAAGGTTTCAATTGCCCATTCTATGTTAGGATGTTCGTCTAATCTTTGAGTAATGGTAAACCCTAACGAATCATTACTTAAAACATGAACCTGAGAGGGTTCGAGTTCATCAATAATATAAGGGGAATGAGTCGTAAAGATAATCTGTAAATTAGGATTCTTATCCAGAATTTGTTTAAATACGTCCATCAAATCTCGCTGTGCTTGGGGATGTAATCCTTGCTCAATATCATCTAGGAGAACTAAATTGGGTTGATTAGGATTCATTAAAACGGTTAATAAACCTAATGTTAACATTGTTCCTTCACTAATAGCATGGGCTGGAATGCGTTCGCCTGTTTTCATATCTAACACCACTTCTTGTCCCGCAAATTCTTGTTTTTCTTCGTAGGGAATTGATTGATTATTCACTTCAATTAAACGCTGGCGAGATACCATGACTTTAGCTCGTTTAATTCCAATTTTTTGGACATTGGGAACAACTTGTTTTAAGCTTTCTTCGATTTGTTTAAATTGTTCTGGATATTCATTGCGAATATAGTCTAAAGTAGGGGCTAAGTTTGAACCATCAAGTCCTATCGTTGGCGTAATATCTTCACTATAAGCAGCTTTGGATAAGTTTTTAGTTGATAGCTTGATATAAGCAAAATCTCTTAAAAATAACCTTAGAGGATTAAGTGTCACATGATCAAGGTCTTCTCTTAACGATTTAACAAGAAAAGAGTATTGGTAATTTTCTCCCACGCGGTTTATCCATGCTTGTAAATTTTTTTGTGGATTATTTTCTCCCTTTTCTATATTAATAGGTTTTAATATTTCAGTATTTATTTTCCCAGATGAATCATGTTTATGTGTTTTATCTCTATAAGATTTTACTATTATATCCCATAAAAATTCATTATCAGACAACGTACAAAGATAGCCAGAAATTGATAAAGCAAAGCTATTTTCACTAAAAGAAACTAAAAAATTAGGTGAACTCTCATCTTTAAAAATTTCTTCCAAAGGATATCTAGAACACAGACTTAAATAATAAATTGCTTCTAAAACAGAAGTTTTCCCAGAACTATTTTTACCCACAATAGCGTGTAAACGAGACTTGTCTAACTCAAGGGTTGTATCTTTATGGCTTTTAAAGTTTTTAAGAGAGATTGTTTTTAGCATGATTCATTCATAAAATTAATCTACAATTACCTTAAAGTATTTGTAAATGGTAACACAAATAGCTGATCTGTGAGCAAGATTCATCCTAATTTATAACTCACAATTTATAATTCATAATTTATTTTGAGATAAATTTCTGTTTTTATGGTTAAATGAAATGAACCTATCTAACCGATTCACACAACCATCATGGATTTAATTTTTAATCTCGCTAATGTCTTTGTCCTTCCTTTTTGGGTATTAATGATTTTTCTACCTAAATGGGGTATCACTCAAAAAATAATGGAATCTTATCTTCCTTTCATTATTTTAGCCATAGTTTATATCTATTTCTTTAGTCTTAATCTAGATCCTGAATCCGTTGAAGCCTTATCTAATCCTACCTTAACCAGTCTCGCTCAAGCTTTTTCTTCTGAAACAGTGATTGCAGCAGGTTGGACTCATTATTTAGTAATGGATCTTTTTGTGGGACGTTGGATATATTGGGAAGGACAAAAAACAGGGACATGGACATTTCATTCTCTTACTCTTTGTCTTTTTGCAGGACCCATTGGACTATTATCTCATTTTATAACCCAAGGAATTCAAGAACGATTTTTCTCGATAACTGAGGAAGAAAGTACAATTAATCCTGCTTAGGGTGAATAAGTTTGAGACATTGCAACCGTTAGTTAATCTCCTAATCTTATAAGGAGATTGGGTGGGTAAAGCCCACCCTACCTTAATAATTCATAATTCATAATTCATAATTTACATAACTTACAATTTTCTGCCCCGATAATGATAAACTGAGGTCTAAATTGGACTCATACACAATTAATCATCATGGTAGCAGTCGCCGTTTTAGCCGCAGGAAAAGGAACTCGCATGAAATCTAGCCTTCCTAAAGTGTTACATACTTTAGGGGGAAAAAGTTTAGTTCAACGGGTCTTAGAAAGCAGCAATCTACTTAATCCAGAGCGTCGTTTAGTAATTATTGGATATCAGGGGGGAATGATTCAAGAATCCCTTGATTCTCTCGAAAATATTGATTTTGTTCAGCAAAAAGAACAATTGGGAACGGGTCACGCTGTGCAGCAACTGTTACCCTATCTAGAAGATTATAAAGGGGATTTATTGGTTTTAAATGGAGACGTTCCCCTTCTGCGCCCAGAAACCCTCGAAAACTTAGTTAAGATTCATCAGACTAACCAAAACGCTGCCACACTGCTGACAGCGCAGTTACCTAACCCCAAGGGATATGGACGGGTATTCTGTGATGGGAATAACCTTGTAACGCAAATTGTAGAAGATAGGGACTGTAATGCAGCGCAAAAGAAAAATCATCGCATCAACGGGGGAATTTACTGTTTTAACTGGCCAAAATTGGCTGAAATCCTCCCTAAATTAACCTCAGATAATGATCAAAATGAATATTATTTAACCGATGTGGTAGGGTTTCTTAACCCCGTCATGGCGATGGATGTGGAGGATTTTCAAGAAATTAGTGGAATTAATGACCGTTTTCAACTCTCCCAAGCTTATGACGTTTTACAAGAACGTATTAAAGAAAATTGGATGAAAGCAGGGATCACGTTAATTAGTCCCGAAACCATTACCATTGATGATACTGTTACGCTTTCTCCTGATATTATTATCGAACCCCAAACCCATTTACGAGGAAAGACGACTATTGGCGCAGGAAGTCGTATCGGTCCGGGAAGTTTAATTGAAAATAGTCAAATTGGACAAAATACAACGATTAATTACTCTGTCATCACCGATAGTCAGGTGGGAGATAACTGTCGGGTTGGCCCCTACACCCATTTACGGGGAGAGGCCATCATTGCAGAAAATTGTCGCTTAGGAAATTTTGTCGAAATTAAAAAGACAACGGTTGATCAAGGGTGTAATGTGGCGCATTTATCCTATTTAGGGGATGCAGCGTTAGGCGAACGGGTTAACGTGGGTGCAGGAACGATTACCGCTAATTATGATGGTTTTCAGAAACATAAAACTCTTATTGGAAATGGGACAAAAACGGGTGCAAATAGTGTCTTTGTCGCACCTGTTATTTTAGGAAATGATGTGACTGTGGCTGCTGGTTCGGTAATTAATAGTAATGTACCAAACGGAGCATTAGCGATCGCCAGAGAACGGCAACGTATTGTGGAAAATTGGTCAGAATCTATGAAAAAAAGACAAAATCAGTAATCTTTTAAATCAACTTTATGATAAATATCAACAAAGGTTAAAGATAGGGTTTCTAACTGTAACTCTATCTGTTGATCTTCTTTAAAGTATTCTTGAAAAATCCATTTTTTGTTATCTGTTTTCAGGAATCTTTCTCCATATATTTTTGTTTGACTCACTAAAATATATTCTTGGAAACTAGGAATTGTTCTATAGGCAGAAAATTTTCCTTCTTTATCATAGTTTTTGGTAGAAGGAGACAGAATCTCAATGATTAAAATAGGATTTAAAATGGTATCTTGGCGGTTTTCATAATAAATCGGTTCTCCTTTTACTACCATAATGTCAGGGTAAGTGAAAGTATTTAGTTTGGGTATCCAGAGGCGAACATCCCCTATATAAACTCGGTAATCTAGCTTTTTAAAAGCAAAACTAAGTTCAGTGGTAATATTTACTGCAATTTGGTTATGATTAACTGTTCCACCTGCCATTGGAATAATTTCTCCGTTGAGATACTCACTTTTAAAATTAGCTTTTTCTTCCTGTTGTAAATAGTCTTCGATTGAGGATTGTTTAACAATAGTTGTTGGCATCATACTTGATATAACTTTAAATTTTTCACTCAGCAATATCTACATTGGCCATTTTAAGGTAAGTTTTCCCAGTAGGGACATCTTCTGTAAATTTAAAAGATAGGACACCTCTCCCTCTTTACCAAACAGGGAACGAGTGTATTAAAATAAATCCAAAGCAGAAATCAGCGTCATCCTTGCACAATCAACCCAGATTGCGTTTTACTGATGACTAACCTTATTCTGGTAAATACTGATATAGGAAACGAAAACTCATGGCCAAACAGCTAAAACTGTTATCCTCTGGACAAATTATCCCCACCGCTTTACACCAAGAAATGTCCCGATCCTACTTAGAATACGCCATGAGTGTCATTGTGGGGAGGGCGTTACCAGATGTCAGGGATGGACTAAAACCCGTTCATCGTCGTATCTTGTACGCAATGTATGAGTTAGGGTTATCCCCAGATCGTCCGTTTCGTAAATGTGCGAGGGTAGTAGGGGATGTGTTGGGGAAATATCACCCCCACGGCGATCAGTCGGTATATGACGCATTGGTAAGAATGGTGCAGGATTTTTCCTGTCGTTATCCCCTTTTGGCAGGACACGGTAATTTTGGCTCAATTGATAATGATCCCCCTGCTGCGATGCGTTACACGGAAACCCGTTTAAATGCACTGTCGTTTGAGGGAATGTTAGGGGATATTAGTGAGGCGATTGTCGATTTTACGAATAATTTTGATAATTCTCAGCAAGAACCCGTTGTTTTACCAGCACAGTTACCGATTTTACTGTTAAATGGCTGTGCCGGAATTGCCGTCGGAATGGCGACAAATGTACCGCCTCATAATTTAAGCGAATTGGTAGATGGGTTAATTGCGTTAATTGATAAACCTGATTTAGCAGACGAAAAGTTATGGGAAATTATCCCCGGCCCTGATTTTCCCACAGGAGGGGAGATTTTAGACACAAAAGGCATAAAAGATGCGTATCGTACGGGAAAAGGGAGTATTCCCATTCGAGGGGTTACCAAACGAGAAACCTTAATTTTAGAAGGAAGACGGCCAAGGGAACGAAAGGCTATTGTGGTAACAGAGTTACCTTATCAGGTGAATAAGGCGGGATGGATTGAAAAAGTGGCCGATTTGGTCACTCAGGGTAAAATAGAAGGAATTGCTGATATACGGGATGAAAGCGATCGCACGGGAATGCGAGTGGTGATTGAATTGAAACGGGATACCACCCAAAAGAAGGTTTTAGACCAACTTTATAAGAAAACAGCCTTACAAACTAATTTTGGTGCAATTTTTCTCAGCTTAGTGGATAATAAACCTTGTCAGCTATCGTTAAAGGAAACTTTGCAGGAATTTCTCAACTTTCGTGAAGATACCCTGACTCGTCACTATACAAATGATCTCGAAGTCTCTCGTCAACGCATCCATCTTGTACAAGGATTATTAATCGCTTTAAACCATTTAGACCAAGTTATTGATATTTTACGCCATGCTGCGGATGGAAGCACCGCCAAGGTTCAATTAATAGAACAATTAGACATTACCAATGCACAGGCTGATTCTATTTTAGCTATGCCATTACGAAGATTGACAGGGTTAGAAAAACAGAAATTAGAGGAAGAATTTAGTGAATTACAGCAAAGTATTGAACAATTAGAGATTTTACTCAATGATCGTCATGAATTGATGAAGTCCCTGAAAAAAGAACTGCGATCGCTGAAACGCAAATTTGGCGATGAACGTCGCACTCGTATTTTAACCCCGAAACCTGACAAATCAGCCCCTAAAAATCCTAACCAAGAGGCTAAAGATGCTAAGAAAAAAGAAGCTTCTCAGGGGGAGAAAAGGGCATCTCAGGGCAAAAATGAGGTGAGATCCCTGAAAAAAGCCGACAAAGCAGCAACAAGCGAGGCTAAACCCCTAAATTTATTTACCCCTCAACCCCCACCTGAAAATGCAATCTTAACGGTAACAAGGGAAGGATATGTTTATTGGGAAGCATTAGACGCAATGAGTCAGGTTAAACCGAAGACAGGGGAAGATTATCCGATTTATCGGGCTTTAATTAAGAAACAAGAACAATTTATCGTGGTTACGGATCACGGTAAAGCCTATCCTATCCCTTGTCAAGAAGTTCCCCCGAAAGATAGTCAACCGATTCATTTAATGGGATTATTACCGAGTAGTGGACAACGAGATGCAAATAAAATCATCAGTCAATTTTTTCTCCCGAAACCTGAACAAGACTTACTTTTATTAACAGAAGCAGGAAAAACTAAACGTCTTGCGTCAACGGAGTTATCAGAATTAACCAATCGAGGTTTAGTGTTAATTAAGTTAAAAGAGGAAGATAAGCTACACAGTTTAAATTTAACTCAAACAGGGGAACATCTCATTATTGCTATTTCCAGTGGACGAATTTTACGCCTCTTAGTGGATGATCCTGATGTTAGTTTAATGGGGCGCAATGCACAAGGAAACCAAGGGATAAAATTACGCTATGGTGAGACAATTGTTGGCTGTGTGAATGGTCGTAAACTGTATCATTTAATTCTTATTACTCAATATGGTTATGGTAAACAAATTCCCCTTAATGTCTTTCGTCGAGGTAAATTAGGGGATTTGGGAACACCGGCTTTACAGTTTAAACAAAAAGAGGATCAACTCGCTTTAATTACTTTAGCAGAAACCGATAAAACCCTGATTCTTCCCACCAGTCAACAACGGAGGTTAACGGTTGAGGTGGATACTATTAATGAGTTTGGGAAAGACGGGACAGGCGATCGTATTGTAAGCTTACAATCAGGGGAAAAAATATTAAAAGACTGATTCAGTTATTCTTAAGTTAGTTATCTAAGGATGTCTTTTGTTACTGGATATAATAGGGAGTTAGATACTCGTACTCCCTAAGATTCTCGTCATATAATATAGGAGTGGGAGCGTCTCGCTCCCTAGCTTTTTCTTTTCTTGCTCCCTAGCTTTTCCTTTTCTTGCTCCCTAGCTTTTCTTATCTTGCTCCCTAGCTTTACCTGTTTAATATAATAGCGAGCAGAAGCCTTAATATAACAGCGAGCAAGATGCTCGCACTCCTTCTATCTAATCACAAACCTTCCTTAATTTATTCCTGTCCACTCCTATCTAATTTTAAACCTTAAGATCATGACTCAAGAAGAATTATTACAACTCATTGAACAAGCAGCAAAAGATAAAAGAGGATATCTGGACTTATCAGGGAAAGGTTTAACTGAGCTTCCCCCAGAATTGGGTCAATTAACCAGTTTAAAAGAGCTTAACCTCTACAATAATCAACTCACTACTCTTCCCCCAGAATTGGGTCAATTAACCAGTTTAAAAAAGCTTAAACTCTATAACAATCAACTCGCTACCCTTCCCCCAGAATTGGGTCGATTAACCAATTTAAATAGGCTTAACCTCTATAACAATCAACTCGCTACCCTTCCCCCAGAATTGGGTCAATTAACCCAGTTAAAAGAGCTTAACCTCTATAACAATCAACTGACTACCCTTCCCCTAGAATTGGGTCAATTAACCAATTTAAATAGGCTTTACCTCCCTAACAATCAACTGACTACTCTTCCCTCAGAATTGGGTCAATTAACCAGTTTAAATAGGCTTTACCTCTCTAACAATCAACTGACTACTCTTCCCCCAGAATTGGGTCAATTAACCAGTTTAAATAGCCTTAAACTCTCTAAAAATCAACTGACTACTTTTCCCCCAGAATTGGGTCAATTAACCCAGTTAAAAGAGCTTGATCTCAGTAACAATCAACTGACTATCCTTCCTCCAGAAATTGCTAAATTAACCAGTTTAAATACACTGAACCTCAGTAACAATCAACTGACTACCCTTCCTTCAGAAATTTCTAAATTAACCCAGTTAAAAGAGCTTGATCTCAGTAACAATCAACTGACCATCCTTCCACTAGAAATTGCTCAATTAACCAGTTTAAATACACTGAATCTCAGTAACAATCAACTGACTATTCTTCCTTCAGAAATTTCTAAATTAACCAGTTTAGATACACTGAACCTCAGTAACAATCAACTGACTGTTCTTCCTTCAAAAATTTATAAATTAATCAGTTTAAATATACTGAAATTCAGTAACAATCAACTGACTATCCTTCCTCCAAGAATTGCTCAATTAACTAAGTTAAAAGAGCTTGATCTCAGTAACAATCAACTGACCATCCTTCCACTAGAAATTGCTCAATTAACCAGTTTAAATACACTGAACATCTCTAATAATCAACTGACTACTCTTCCACTAGAAATTGCTCAATTAACCAGTTTAGATACACTGAACATCTCTAATAATCAACTCACTACCCTTCCTCCAAAAATTTATAAATTAACCAAGTTAAAAGAGTTTGATCTCAGTGACAATCAACTGACTACCCTTCCACTAGAAATTGCTCAATTAACCAGTTTAGATACACTAAATATCTCGAATAATCAACTGACTATTCTTCCTCCAGAATTTAGTCAACTAACCAGTTTAAATACACTGAATATCTCGAACAATCAACTGACTATTCTTTCTCCAGAAATTGCTCAATTAACCAGTTTAAATTGGCTTAATCTCAGTTATAATCAACTGACTACCCTTCCACTAGAAATTGCTCAATTAACCAGTTTAAATACACTGAATATCTCGAATAATCAACTGACTATTCTTCCTCCAGAATTTGGTCAACTAACCAGTTTAAATACACTGAATATCTCGAATAATCAACTGACTATTCTTCCTCCAGAATTTGGTCAACTTACAAACCTAAGAACCCTAGAATTAAGAGAGAATCAATTTACTCATTTACCTCCCATTTTAGGATTATTAACTATCACCCGCTTAACCTATGGAAAAAATCCCTTAGTTTCGCCACCATCATCCATTCGTAAAAAAGGAGTTAAAGCAATTCGTAACTTTCTCAAACAACAATTAGAACAAGAGATAGATTATCTTTATGAAGCAAAATTATTAATTGTTGGGGAAGGAGGTGCAGGAAAAACCACCCTTGCACAAAAGATCCAAACCCTTGACTATCAACTTAAAGAAGAAGACTCTACCCAAGGAATTGACATTATCCAATATCATTTTCCTCTTGATAACGGTAGGGAATTCCAAATTAATATTTGGGACTTTGGAGGACAAGAAATTTACCATGAAACCCATCAATTCTTCTTGACAGAACGCTCCTTATATGTCCTAGTTGTCGATTGTCGCAAAGAAGACACTGACTTTTATTATTGGTTAAATGTAGTCGAACTTCTCAGTAATAATAGTCCCCTCTTAATCATTAAAAATCAGAGACAAGAAAGAGATAGAGATATTAACGAAAGACAACTCATTGCTGATTTTCCTAAATTAATCAAAGAAACCCTAGCCACTAACTTTGCTACCAATCGAGGCTTACCTGATATTCTCTATCATATTAAACATCATATCCAAACCTTACCCCATATTGGGGAAGCGTTACCTTCCTATTGGATAAAAATCAGAGAAACTTTAGAAAAAGATAGCAGAAATTATATTAGTCTCGAAGAATTCATCAACCTTTGTAAGCAGCATGGATTCAAAAAATTAGAAGATATGCTTACCTTAAGCATTCATCTCCATAACTTAGGTGTCTTTCTCCATTTCCAAGAGGATGACTTATTAAGCAAAACCGTTATCTTAAAACCCGAATGGGGAACAAATGCTGTTTATAAAGTCCTCGATACTCCCAAAGTTAGACAAAATTTAGGAAGATTTAATAAAGCAGACTTAGCAGCTATTTGGCAAGCAGAAGAATATACAATGATGCGAGGAGAGTTATTAAGATTAATGATTAACTTTAAACTCTGTTATGAAATTCCCAGTCAAAAAGATCATTATATTGCACCCCAATTATTAAGCGCAAATCAACCCGAATACGAATGGGATGATAACAACAATTTACTCTTACGCTATGAGTATGAATTTATGCCCAAAGGAATGATTACCCGTTTTATTGTCGAAACCCATAGAGATATTGAAGAAGAAACCTTAGTTTGGAAAACAGGGGTTGTACTTAAAAAAGACGACGCAAGAGCAGAAATTAAAGAACTTTATCGCTACCATAAAGGAGAAATTCGTATTCGAGTGATGGGTAAGGGTAAACGAGACTTATTAACTACTGTTAGACATGAATTAGGCAAAATTCACGATAGCTATGAACGCTTAAAATATAAAACCCTCGTTCCTTGCAACTGTAGTGAATGTAAAGGAAGTCAAGATCCCTATTTTTATGATTGGAATGATCTTGATAGATATGAGAAGAAAGGAAAAACGACTATTGAATGTCGTAAAAG
>JBFRWB010000020.1:0-5096 GCA_051439375.1 Microcystaceae cyanobacterium | reverse complement strand
GGAGCATAACATACTCCGTGATAATAACTATTAAAAAATGCCCCTTCTTGATTACCATGTACTTGGTCATCCGTGACATCCATATCTAATATAATACTTTTTGGAGGATTTTTATTTTCTTCAAAATTGGCTTCTATTTTATGATAGCGACTCGTTTTTTGGTCGAGAATAGTCTCAGGACAATATTCCAATCTATTAATTGTGCTTTTTCCAGCTAACCATCCCTTTTTGTCTTCAAGTTCCCGATCGCTTTTCTAAGGCGATCGCCAAGGCCGGATCGTGACGTAATTTATCATTATCATTAATCATTAAATTGTAGCATATTTTATTCAATTAATCTAGGACTATTAGAGGTTTTATTGATGATTTTTTCTCGAAAATGAGTGATCAATTTATCTTTTTATCTTCGTCTAATTTGGTTTGATCTTAACTTGAAATCTGACAACAGACTGTTAGTTGGGGAAATCCGCGTTCGCTTACTTCAAACCAAACTCCTGTAAAGCTTTTGTTGTTGGCGATCGCCGATTTTGTGAGAAATCCGGGATTATTATTATACGGGGAGGCTGGAAATATCTTCAGTATTGTACAGGCAAATGGTTAAGGATTTACTTTGATTAATCAAGCGATCGCCCTTTGGATAATAGTTCTAGAAGTTAGAAATCATGAAGATTCTGCCAGACTGATGAAAGAGGGATAGACCATTTAATTGGGGAATTAGAAAGCTTGAACCGTCGAGATAAAGCCAAGGTCATTAGGCTTTTGAAACGAATTATTACTCATCTCTTATTCCTTCAGGAAGAGGATGCAGAAAATGATTTTTTCTTCATAAATTCTGAATGCGATTCCTGTAAAATTTGAATATGACAATTTCAAGGCTCTTAAAGATAATCTTATGAATGCTTGGCGCGATCGCCTCAACAAAATGACTGGAAAAACCCGTTTTGTGGTTTGTCGTCTTTTTCTTCACCTTGCGGGAGATGATATTGCCCCTTTATTAGGTGTGCTTAACAGTGCAGCTAGAGAAGCCATCGATGCAGAAGGGGATTTAGAGGTCATTGGGGAAGGTTTAGTTCAAATTTGTCAAAATCTTCTGCAAATGAGTATTTACTGGCAATCTGCTGGCAATGAGGGCAATTTTTTCTGGGATGAAGGAGAAGCAGGAGACTATTTTACAGAACTATTTACAGACTCAGCGCAACGATATTTGAGTGAAGTCACAACTTCAGAAGATAATCAAGATGATCTTCTCTCGTTACCCGTTACTCGTAATCTAGTGGTGATGATTACCGTAGCCTTTACAGGGGAAGAACCAGACCTAGAAACCAACTTAGCTGATAGAGAAGCGTTAGAATATGGATTAAAAGCCTTAACTAACCTTCATTATCAACAGCGTTTAGAAGCCATACAAATTCATTATTCTCCAGCCCAGTTTGGGGATGAATTGACCGATGATCAACTTTTACTCAATTTTTCTGAACTGATTCCTCTTTAACGTGATGCGTAAATTTCTAGCTATTTTACTTGCCTTAACCCTCTGTTGGACAACCGTTGCTTGTGGTTCTTCAACTCCCTCAACTCAATCATCATCCTCTAAAAATAGTGCAAGAGTAAACACTCCTAACCAAGTCAAAGAAGGACGTTATCCGGTGCAACAAGCGGAATATGATGATGCTGATGGTACTTATACCCTGATGCTTCTCAACACCCCTTCAGGAACCCCTCCGACTTATCGCACCCAAAACTTACAAATGGCTAGACTCACCCCAGAAGAAATTGAACAAGGGGAGAGTACCTATTTAGAAGTGACGGGAGATCAGACGGTGATGCACCTAACCGAAGATTTTAAAATAGAATATGTCCATACGGTCACTGAAACCCAACCCGACCCCCAAACTGGACAACCCCAAACCGTTGTCGTCCGTCGTGAGTCTAATTTTTGGTCCCCGTTTGCCGGTGCATTAGCGGGTCAAGCGTTGGGAAGTTTATTATTTAGACCACAATATTATTTCCCCCCTGTCTATCAACCTGGGGGAGTGATGACTGGTTATGGTAGCTATGGTAATACCTATACCCAAGCAAGCCAACGCTATCAAAGTAAGTACAATGCCCCACCACCGGCCGTTAAAAACCGTCAAACCCTACGGACTACAGGAAATCTTAACCGTTCCTCTTCCCGTTCTAATAACTCTACTAAAAGACAGTCTCCCAACGCTAGTAAGTCCAGTGGTTCGGGTTTTGGATCGAGTAATTTGAGAAATAGTGGCAAGTCTCGTTCTAATGTGCGACAACGATCAGGGTTTGGTAGCAGTACCCCTTCTCGATCTCGTTCCCGTAGTGTTAGAAGACGACGCTAATAGTTAGTTAGGCCACCTACTGGTGAGCTTCAGCTTCATCCCCGTGCCATAGTAGAAAACTGGGCATGGGGTTAATTTTTTGCAGGTTATAGCAATTTTCGACTTAATATACATCGTTTTGCGTCTTCATAGCCTCAAGAAGTGCACCTCTGCCTTCTGCCTCGCCTGAAGGGCTTTTAATTGTTCTTTTATTTTTCTACTAATAAGGTTTAAAAAAATTTGAGTTTTTAAAACGGAAGTTTCCCTGTATATTTCAATCAACAATATTGTAACAAAAGCCACTAAATATACTGAGAGTTTCTCCAATGTATACCGAGTAAAGTCTGAGAGAAAAACACGGTGTTTCTGATAGATCACTAGATTTAACTGTTGTTTTAGTCAGAAAATTCCCTTAAATCCAAAGAGTTTCATATCTTTAAAAAACGTGGAAATACTGATTGTTTGTCAGAAAGATATTAAATAGACTGATAAGAGAAGCAATTGTTTATTGCTTAAAGTCATTATTAGGAAATTTTTAGAATTATGAACAGAATCATAAAGTCCTTGTTTATAGCAACAACAGGATTAACCATGGCCTTTGCTATAGGAAATGGAACAGCCAATGCTTCAACGTTTCAATTTTCTCACGGAGGATGGTTTCCTGATGGAGGAGAAGTATTGGGAACTTTCTCAGGAAAAGACGTCAGGGGTGACAATTCAGAAGAACCCGATGGCATTATCTCATTGGCTCAAGGGGAGGTATCTTTTTTTGAAATGAGTTTTCAAGGAAGCACGACTCTTAGTGCTTTTGAGCATAATTATGAAGATTTAGATTTTCTTGAGTATACACTCGCTAATCCTGAAATGCTGGAGATTCTTTCTAGTAATACATCTCAAGAAGGGGTTGAGAAGAGTTATGATGGGAGATTCAAGATAATTCAGCAACGACAAGACGGTCAATCTGACCTTACTATTATCACAGATGCATCGCCTCTTGTTAGACAAATACCAGAACCACATTCCTTAATAGGGCTAACCCTTTTTGGCTTAGGTGTGTGTCTCAAGAGTAAGAGAGGTTTAGGCAAGGATTAGAAGAAAGGGGAGAGAGAGCAGGGGAAGTAAGAATTAAGAATTTTGCATATTCTACATTCTATAATTTGCCTCCCCTCCCGATATTTTCTATCTTCAAGTTGAAGTAGTCACTCCAGGTTGTCCATTTTTCACCATAAATGAGGCTAGTGTGTCAATCTCTCCTTCTGGGTCTAAAATAGTGGATACAACCCGATAATCGCTTTTAAGATACTCTGGGGTTAAGAGACAACGCACATATCCATGTTTAGTTCCTTCAAAAAATTTGACATGGGGATTAGCTATTTTTGCTAATTTAACTGCCTTAACATATTCTTGGGGGAACCGAGAGGAAATTGACGTTCCCACAAACTCTGTTGCGACTATTGGAGATTGAGGATCAGCAAAGTCTAATTTGAGATTGTTAACCCAACTTGAATGTAAGTCTGCTGTAATGACGACTGGATTAGAAATTTGATTGTTATGTAGATAGTTAAGTACACGATGACGATGTTTGACGTAACCATCCCACTGATCCATATTAAACATTCCTTTATTGGGACGAGGATCGAGATCGTATTGAGCCATCATGATCTGTTGTGCAATAATATTCCAACGAGCGTTACTGTTGGATAGTTGGGACTGTAACCAGTGTTCTTGTTTGCTTCCTAGTAAGGTCTGTTCCTCTTCGTTTGCTTGTGAACAACGAGGTTTTGCCCCATCTCCACAGGGTTGATCACTACGATATTGTCTGGTGTCTAAAACGATGAATTTTCCTAAATTACCCAGATTAAAGCTTCTATAGAGGGTCATTTCTTCTTCTGGGGAGAAGGAGAGACGGATCGGCATATGTTCATAATAAGCTTGATAAGCTGCGTTTCGTCTGGCACGAAAGTCTTCTAAAGTTTGATCATCTTCTGGGGTCAAGTTGGCATAGTTATTATCCACTTCATGATCGTCCCAGGTCATAATCCAAGGAAAGCGATGATGGACTGCTTGTAAGTTAGGATCACTTTTATATTGAGCGTAACGGTTTCGATAGTCTTCTAAGGTGATACAGTCAGGTCCTTGATGTTTACGGACAGCTTTATTTAATGCACCTCCTTCATAGATATAATCTCCTAAGAAGATAACAAAATCTAGTTCTTCTTGAGCTAGATGTTTATGAGCGACATAATAGCCATTTTGCCAGTCTTGACAGGAGGCAAAGGCAAAACGGACTTCTGAGAGGTCACTATCGTCTTTAGGGGTGGTTTTAGTGCGAGCGATCGCAGTTTTATGGTCTCCCACTTGAAATTGATACCAATAAAATTGATTGGCTTCTAACTCAGTGACATCCACATGAACGGAATGGCCTAATTCTGGTACAGCAAGGACAGTTCCCTGTTTCACAATTTGTCTCATTTGAGGGTCTGCTGCTACTTGCCATTGAATGGGAATGGCTATATTGGGTATTTGTTTGTTTTGTAAGGGTTGATAGGCTAATCTTGTCCAAATAATCAGGCGATCGCTTTTGGGATCGCCTGATGCAACTCCTAATGTAAAGGGAGACTCAGAAAATTCTGGGATGGAAGCTGACTGAGTTTCCCTTTGTTTGGCGATCATTAAACCAGTTGTTAAAAGCGTTGTTATTAGAAAGTTTCGTCGTTTCATTTATAGGAATTAATTAAGTTGTGTTAGGTTGATTGAGCAATA
>JBFRWB010000019.1:0-2923 GCA_051439375.1 Microcystaceae cyanobacterium | reverse complement strand
GGAGATAACTTAGTCATTGTGTCTGAAAATCCTTGGCAAGATTTATGGGATAGTTTAGACTTATTTTCTGAAGATTTTATGGAAACACGGGAGCAACTTCCTTTAGAAAAAAGGGAGGAGTTTTAGGGTGAAGTATTTACTAGATACAAATATTTGTATCTATATTATCAAAGAGAAACCGAAATCCGTTTTTGATAAGTTTAATTCCTTAAAACCTCTCGATATTGCCATTTCATCGATTACGGTAGCCGAATTAAAATATGGGATTTATAAAAGCCAAAAATCTCAACAAAATAAAGTTGCATTGGCTCAATTTTTGTTACCTTTATCTATTATTGATTTTAATGAAAAGGCAACTGATTATTATGGGAAAATCCGTTATAGTTTAGAAAAGCAAGGTCAAGTAATTGGAGGAATGGATATGTTAATTGCTGCTCACGCTTTATCTTTAGATGTTATTCTAGTTACTAATAATCTTAAAGAATTTACTCGAATACCAAATTTGAGGCTAGAAAATTGGGTTTAATATCATATCGATAAACTGTCGAAATACCTTTATAATAACAACGCCCCGAAATCAATTTCGAGGCTTACAAGAGACGTTCATTAAAATGAACTATTATTGATCAAAGCTTGCCATGCCAGGTATCCGAAAGCCCCGAAGTATCAAGGGTTGCCCGTCAATTCATCGAGGCGAATCTTGCTCCGGAGGCTGTCCTCAAAACAAAGAAAGAGAATGAAAAAAGGTTGTGGTAGGATAAAGTTGTTCCTACTCGTCTTCCCCATCATAGGAACATGCACATCCGCAAGAACACAAATCAGTTGCGTGTGCAGGTAGTGTATGTGTACCAGAGAGAGAGGCTTCTTCCAGTTCAGCTAAGAGGTTAGGCAGCTTGCCAGTGGTTACACGATCAACGGGTTGTTGCGGGTTGGGGGTGATGTTCTTTTTGTTCATGGGATTAAGTCCTCTGAAGTGTTTATTTTCCGAAATTGTATAACAATCAAAAGGGTTTGTCCATCTCGGTTAAGAAACTGAAGGAAATCGTGTAGCGTGATTCAGTTATCTTCAGATAACGATCTTTATTAGCCTTGTTAATTTATTGCAAGGCGGTGTTGATGACAAACCGATTAAACCGATTCATTATCAATACGATTCTCCTCAACGATTTTATCAAAAACAATTCTATCACGGCCGATAATTATTAACTATCAACCTCGTTTAATTAATTAACGGCTAATAATAACGACAATGCCCCGAAATGAATTTCGAGCCTAATAAGGGGCGTTCATTGAAAATGAACTCTGATTGATAAAAGCGATTAGTTATCTTTAGATAACGATACCTATTAGCCTTGTCAATTTATTGCAAGGCGGTGTTAATTATCAACCCTTTGATAAGGCGGTGTTAATGACACACCTGTAAAGAACCACACACCGCCCCGAAATGAATTTCGAGGCTTATAAGAGGCGTTCATTGAAATGAACTATGATTGATCAAAGCGATAGTTATCTTTAGATAACGACACTTATTAGCCTTGTCAATTTATTGCGAGGCGGTAACGATTTACTCAAATCACTGATGAACTTAAAACGGCATAGCCATTGGATTCATTTCAGTCTCTAAAGTAGGAGAAGACAGCCAACCTAACGCTACTGGAACATCATAAAGTCTTCCTGCACCAAACCGTGACCAAAAATGACGCATCCCCGGTACAATCACCTTAACCACATTTAAGCCAATATCAGGACGAGTTTGGTCAAGAATGAGAGTTTCCATCCCTGCTTGCGTAACAATCTCCACACAAGTCATGACATCCTCCCGAATATCATTACCCCATCGTTTCGGATAATCCTGCATCCTTTTCAGGGGTTTAGTTGAATCAGGGGCTAAATAGGGTTGATTTTCTAAGGTTGCTTCCAATAACCACAGCTTGGCATCTCCATCCAGTTTCTCATCGGGAACTTTATCCAGTTCTAAACCTAATTGATTGACTTCCGTTAAAGCACGAAGAACAGCAATTGTCGGGTCAAGATGCGCCCCAAAGCCAAGGATTAAACGTTCAGAGTCCCCTACCAGACGGCGAGAGACACCCGCAAAGGCTGGAATGCCTAAATCGGCGGTTAAATCCAAAACCCACAGTTCTCGGTCATTCTCAGCATAATATTCTTTTAATTCGGTAAAGTAAGATTCCTCAAAACTGTTTAAATCTACCGCAGGACGACGCAAACGGTTATACCACCACAAAGCCACGCTATCCCGTTCTACCAATTCCATAAACCCTTGTAAAATGGCTTCTTCTAAAGTATTCCCTGCTGCATTCCCGTTAGAATCTGCTTTGCAAAAACGCTGTTCTTTGGGTAAGGGATAATTGTAATAACAAAAAGCAGTGGGTAAATATTTATGATGTTGTTCGGTTAAAGACCATACAGGTGTCCATTCAAGGGATTGATTAGAGTCAAATCGTTGCGGAATCCAATCGTGTGCTGCTTGGCGATTCTTATTAATGTCCTCACGGTTTGCATATTGAGTCTCACTGATACAGAGACAATCTTCAGGATTAATGGCTAAGTCCTCTAATTCTGCAAAGGTAGCCGTTTTACTGGGTTCATCTCCTTGATAAATGCCAGAATAACGTTCCACTGCCTCACAGAAGCCACTGGCACGGGATTGACTGTCCGTTTTGCCTTTTCCGGAGCTTTTATGTTTTAGGGTACTGCGAAGTCCTCTTAAAGAGGTTGCACTACCAAAAGCGTGACCAGCACTATAAGTATGGACTAAGGGGTTAGTGGGGTCAGTGATGCGAACTAATTCGGTAACAACCCCTGTAATCTTACTAATAAGATGCTCATATTTTTGAATCGTTTGTTCAGGGGTAATGGCACGGTGTCCCCCATCACGGGTAAAGTGTTTAAGACGTGATTC
>JBFRWB010000018.1:0-11004 GCA_051439375.1 Microcystaceae cyanobacterium | reverse complement strand
GATTCCTCGTGTTTTAGCACCAACTCTCCATCAGGGCTGAAATATCTTAGCTGATCTTTATAAATTCCCAAATATAGTCCTAACTCTTTACTCCATAACCATCCCTGTTCATTGGGTTCAATCGGTTGATATTTATTGTTGCTTAAAGTAAATCCTTGAAACTCTAAAGTATAAGGATCAAACCAAAAATAATCGGGTGTTTGGAATATATCTTGATAAATTCTCTTTTTTTCTACCCTATCCGTATTGGCGGTACTATCGGATAAAATCTCCACAATGATATTGGGATATTTGTAGTCTTCTTCCCAAATCACCCAACTTTTGCGAGGAGGATTTTTATTTGTTCCCAACACCACAAAAAAATCTGGTCCTCTAAATAATTCTGATTTTTTCTGATTAGGACTATAGTAAATGGTTAAATCCCCTGCTGCGACATAGTCCTCTCTATCTTTCCATAATTGTTCTAAAGAATTGAGCAAGATCATGATTTGAGTCAGATGTAAAGAACTTTCCAAGGGGGGTTGGTCACTCCATAATTCACCTTGAGGATAGATTATCTCATTATTAGGGTCAGTGGTTTGGGAAGAAAGAGAGGAGATAATAGTCATTGCACAACATTTGGTAACAAGGATTGTTGTCTATCTATTTTAACGTCAGTCCAACAAACTCGGAAGTTATAGCGTAAAGGTGTCGGGTGTGGAAATATCCAAAAATGAAATTTGATATTAAACATTAGACCTCCTGCATACATGGATGACCAATCAAATTGAGCCTGTATCTTATCAATTTAACCTACTACTTACTGCCCATTGCCTATTCCCTATTGCCTGAGTTCTGCAATAAGTCGTAAGGATTCAGGTAGGGAGGATTGACAAAAAGGCCGACTGGGGTAAAGTAACGGTATGAGTGAGATTAAGTTAGGGTCGTTACTGAATCGAGATGAGTTAAACCAATTGTCAAAGGAAGAATTGGTGGATATCGTCCTAACTCAACAGGAGAGACTCAAGCAGCTGGAACAGGAAATAGAAAAATTAAAGCTCAGTAGAGATTTAGACAGTAAAACCTCGTCAAAACCCCCATCAACGGATTTATTGAAAAAGTCGGAAAAGCCCAAACCCACTGAAAGTGATGAAGAGAGGAATGGGAAGAAAAGGAAACCAGGGGGACAACCAGGTCATAAAGGGAAAACAAGGAAAGGATTTGCCAAAATTGACCGCATAGAAATCCTAAAACCCTCAATATGTAGCCATTGCGGCCAGGAGGAATTCTTAGCTAAACCCCTCAAAGTAGATTTAAAGCAAGTAGCGCAACTGGTGGAGAAGCCAATTGAAGTAGTGGAATATCATCGTCACCATTGTCAGTGTCGTAATTGTGGAGAAGTGACTTCGGATTGTTGGCCATCAGAAATGATACCAGGACAAGATTTAGGAGTGAGATTACAGGCTTTTTTGGGATGGATAGGCAATTATGGACATCTTCCCTATGAAAAACAGCAAGAAATGTTATGGGAGTTAGGGAAAATTGAAATAGGGATAGGAACGATAGTAGCGACTAATCAACGGGTAGAAACAGCCATTAATCCGTCAGTGGAAGAATTGTCTCAATGGGTCAAAACTGAACAACCACCGATTCATGTTGATGAAACGCCTTGGCCAGTCAAAGGAGTCAAAGAATGGCTGTGGGTCTTTGCCAATCAGGGTTTCTGTCTGTTTCGGGCTGCTGATACGAGAAGTCGTGCTGAACTCGAAGCACAGTTGGGTAGTGAATATGGTGGGGTTCTCAGTAGTGATGATTTGAGTGTCTATAACGGCTACCCAGTTATCGCTCAACAAAAGTGTTTAGCCCATTTGCGTCGTCATTTTGAGCGATTAATAAAAACGCCTGGATTACATAATCAAGCCATTGGTGAAGCCTTTAAAGACCTCATTGATCAAGCCTTTGCTCATTATCGCATTTGGCAAGAGAACGATGATCTAAGTCTTTATCGTCATTGGGCAACTGAATTTCAGGATAAAGTTCAGTTAACTCTCCAAGAATGGAGTGAGAAAGCTGGTTATGAAGCGGGCAAACTCTTACGCAGTCTTCAGCTTAAAGCTGACCAATGGTGGTATTTTCTCAGAAATCCACACATTCCACCTGATAATAATTTAGCCGAGCGCTCGCTACGATTAGCCATCACGAAACGAAAAGTGAGTGGCGGTTCTAGGAGTATGGAACGATTTCAACAAACGGCTAATTTATTAACTGTTGTACAAACCTGCCGACGGCAGGGACGTTCTGTCATTGATTTCTTTGAACAGTCCTTAGTAGCGATTACTCAGAAAACTGACTCATCAGTCCCTTCTCTGATTCCAAACTTACAGACCTGAATCCTTACGTTATTTTTAGTTTTTTATCTAATTCAGCTATTAAGAGTAGCCCTGCATTTGAGGTGATCATGCCTCCGTTAAAATCGGCGATTACCTCTTTTCCTTTTTGTTTTTTGAACTGTAATTGTTATCTTTTTTTAGAGAAATTGCTCGGAGTCATTTTTTTAAATTAAAATTAATAAATCAGTGGATAAACTAACTTTAATTATACCCTATTTCTTTCAAAAGATTATCAGTTGATCATCATAGTTTCTTGAAAGTTAGCGGACACCATCACACAATTTGTCTATTTTTTGTCAGTTCTTTGTGCGCTTATTTCCTGGTACGGTCTTTTTAACACACTGTTATTTTTTGGGGAGCGTCACTATCTAGCTCGAACCTTTACTCTGTAAAGCTTTCAGCTTTTGCGATCGCTTATTTTGTGAGAAATTCGGGTTATGCGAATCAACAGATTTCAGCGTTAATTATTCGAGGAATTTCTGATTTAATTGAGGGAAAAGGTGAAGCGGATAAAGGTGGTTTTCAAGAGATAGCAGCGCATCATGCCAGTGCATTTGCCTTTCAAGTGTTAGCTAAGTTTGAGATAGCGATTCAAAGCCAAAATAGTAATCAAGTGCAAGGAGAAACGGGGTCTAATTTACTTCAGAATTATTCAGAAAGGGGTTATAAAGTTGCTAAAAATGTTAACAGTAATTATAATTTTCAAGGAGCAACTTCTGGCGGTGGGTTTGCGGGAAGAGATTATACGGGAGATATTCATACAAGCGAGACTCAAGAAGTTTATAAAAATTGTACTTTTATTCAATTGTTAAGTCCTGATAGTCAATCGAGGGAGTCTTTGTCAGAAAGTGAAATGGATTTAGATTTGTCTGATATTCCTCAAGAAAGTATTCAACAAGCTTATCAAGATTCGTTACCGCCTGATGCTGAATTATGGGGATTAGCAGGAGAAAATAACCGAAAAATTCTCCAAACTCTTGAACGATTTAGACGATTATCTCAATTTTTTGAACGTTTAAGTCAAGATAAAAATCTCCCCCTTGAAAGGCGTTATCAATTGTTTGAAGGCTTGAGTCAAGATGAAAATATATCCCCTGAAATGCGTCATCATTTGCAAACTATAGCACAAAAATTAGCTTTAAAAAAGCATCCAGAGAGCAAGAATAAATCGTCTCCTCAGTCTAATAATCAAGCTAATGCTTCTCTTAAATCTTATCTCATGGCGACCCTTGATCCTTATGATGATAAAGGGAATCAATTTTTGTTAAATGCTTGGTTAATTACAGATGATCCTTATTTATCCAGTTACCAATCACAAGATTTGAAACGCTTTCAGTCTCTTCTTGATGACAATGAACAACAGGCAGGAACATTATGTAAGTTAACAGATGTTTCTAACATTATCAATAAATTTCTTAAAAAAGCACTTAAGTTATTAAGATGTCAGAAATATTGTTTAACGATTGAGTTGTTTTTACCCAGTAATTTAATGTGTATGGACATAGATCGTTGGCAGATTTCAGATCCAGTTAATGATATTTGTTTAGGAATTAAATATCCGATTCGATTGCGATCGCTAGAAAGACTCAATCTTGATTATTTGGATGTTTATTTATCTCAGTGGCTTCAATCTTGGGATAAGGTTAGGGACATTTTAAAACAAGAATTGAGTCAAGATTTATTTGAACATCTTCAAGAAATGGATAGTTTTAATTGGAAGTTATTGAAAATTCGGTTAAAAGAGAAAATCGGTTTAAAAGTAACTTGCGCTCACCCTCAATGTTTTCGGAAAGATTTATTTAGAGCGATTTTACAAGCGACAACACCGATTGCGATTTGGACAAGGAAAGATATTCCTCATGTTGATCAAGTCACAGAAATTAATAATATTTTAATGTTTAAACCTTTATGTGATTTAGGGGAATCTCTTCTGAAAACAAGAGAAAAAGCGGATGCAGAAATGGGGGAACATTTAGGACTTCATTTGTCTCTTTTATGGGAAAATCCCTATCGCTTAACCCCTGATATTATGGTAGAGTTAATCACAACTGGACAATAAGTAAATTAGACAGGTAATAGAAATAATAAGCGATCGCTTTTTAAAAACTCAATAATATCATAAAAGTCTTGATTTTTAAACGAATCACTGTTATTATTAAAAGTAAGAGGAGATTTAGACAATGAGTAACTGGCAAATCTTTAAAGGAAATAGCGAACCCCATGATGAAATTAATAGACTTCCTGATCCCCCGAATTGGCGTAAATTTGTCGGGGTAGATGAGTCAATGATTGATGAAATTGACCAACGTTGGCAAGCTTTTTGCAAAACATTAGAACCGCAAACAAGAGAGCAAGAAAGAGGTAAAAGTTTTCGGATTCAGACAGACGAAAATGAGCAGAAAAATAGTGTCATAAATATGGTTAATGCGGCCTTATATTTAAGACGGCCTTTATTAGTAACAGGGAAACCCGGTACAGGAAAAACCTCTTTAGCCTATGCGATCGCTTATGAATTAAAATTAGGATCAGTCTTACCTTGGTATATTACGGCTCGTTCAACGTTACAGGAAGGATTATATCGTTATGATGCCATCTCTCGTCTTCAAGATGTACAAATGGGAGATAAAAGTAAAGATATTGGTCGTTATATTCAGCTTGGCGCATTAGGAACAGCCTTACTTCCTTCTCGTCGTCCTCGTGTCTTATTAATTGATGAAATTGACAAAAGTGATATTAATTTACCCAATGATTTACTGAATTTATTTGAAGAAGGAGAGTTTGAAATTCCTGAATTATCTCGCATTGCCAAAGAAATAGATAAGGTAGAAGTTCGGACTTATGATGGCATAGATGTACCGATTATTGATGGAAAAGTGCGGTGTCATAATTTTCCATTTATTATCTTAACCAACAATGGGGAACGGGATTTTCCTCCTGCTTTTCTACGGCGTTGTCTGCGTTTAACCATGCCTTATAATCCTGATTCTAAAGCATTAAAAGAGATTGTTAAGGCACATTTAGGTAATGATATATTAGCACAGGATGAGGATAAAATTAATCAATTAATTAACAAGTTTATTCAATTACGAGATGGGGGAGATTTGGCAACTGATCAGTTATTAAATGCGATTTATATTGTCACTCGTGAGTTTAAACCAGAACAAGGGGATGAACAGGATTTAATTGATGTGTTAATGAAATATTTAACGAGCAGCGAAGATAGATAATAAGGTCATTTCAGTGATTCAGTCATCAGTCATCAGTCAATCAAAATATAATAATTAAAGGAATGCAAGCATCTTGCTTGCTGTTTTTGAAAATATCAGATGCACCTGAAGTCATACCAAATCCACTTGTAAAACCCCTCTGATTCACTTCATCGAAACCTGTAGAGGGTTGCATGCAACGTCTCTACGAAGGGGGATACTAACCTCGGTTTTGGAATCAGATTAAGCCTTGTCAATCCTCGCAGAATAGGTATGATTAAAGAGAAAGGAGAAGAGTTTATGATTGATTCTCTAATTACCGCACTGAGTCAGGAATTGGAATTATCCGCCGAAGAGATTGCGGATACAATTTGGCTGGCTTTACAAATAGATGAATCTCCCTCTCTCCCAACACCGATAGAGAATTTAACGCCTCCTTCTCCTACTTTAAGCAATGAGACTCTAGACAGAGAAACGACACCCGAAATCCCTAATCAAACTGAAACGTCAGAGGATATCCCCCCAAACAACCCACCAGAGCCACAAAAAGCGGGCATTTACCCTCGAACGGAGCAGAAAAACGCTTTTGAGTCGGAATTATCTTTTAAAGTCCCTGATGCCCCTTCTCTACGAGAACCGCTAAGTTTAGCACGGGCTTTGAAACCCTTAATGCGTCGCATTCCCTCTGGTACAACCTTTGTCTTGGATGAGGAAGCGACGACTCAACGAATTGCAGATGAAGGATTGTGGCTACCTGTTTTAAAACCGACTCTTGAACCTTGGTTAGATTTGGAATTGGTGGTAGATGAGGGGATTTCGATGCAGATTTGGCGATCTACTATTAGGGAATTAGAGAGATTATTGAAAAATTATGGTATTTTTCGAGATGTACGAGTTTGGGGCTTAACGACAGATGAATTTGAACAGGTGCAGCTTCGTCGAGGGTTGGGTGAAACTGTGTCAAGTACAAGCCTTCGTAGTCCAGCAGAATTATTAGACCCTAGTGGTCGTCGTTTGGTGTTGGTGGTGAGTGATTGTGTGTCTCCCTTATGGCGTGGGGAAAAGTTGACGGAAACCTTAGATTTGTGGGCAAAAAAGGGATTATTAGCCATTTTACAGATGCTTCCCCAGTGGTTATGGAAAAGAACGGCGTTAGGGAGGGCTTCAGAGGTAGGGTTACAGGGGTTGAATGCAGGGGAGTTTAACCAGAATTTAAGGGTAAAAACCGTGTCTTTATGGCAGGATGAGGAAATTTCAGGGGTGAATGTGCCAGTCTTTACCTTAGAGACGGATAGGGTAGGGAGTTGGGCGCAAATGGTGTCGGGAATGGGTTCAATTTGGATAAGGGGATATGTGTTTAAAAAAGAGGGGGTTTCGGTTAGTTTGCAGGGGGAAAGATTCGGTTTAAATTTTCGTCAAGGGAATGCAGAAAGTCGGGTTCAGGCTTTTCGGGTAACGGCTTCCCCAATGGCTCGGAAATTGGCGGGATTATTGGCTGCTTCTCCTGTCATTAGTTTACCGATTGTTCGCTTAATTCAGGAAACGATGTTAAGGGAGTCTCAACAGGTTCATGTGGCTGAGGTATTTTTAGGGGGGTTATTAAAGCCGTTATCGGAGATAAATGCAGAGACGAATCCGAATTATGTTTTGTATGAGTTTAGGGATGGGGTTCGGGATTTATTGGTTGATTCTGTGCCGTCGGAATCGGTGTTAAATGTGGTGGATGAGGTATCGAAATATGTGGCGAAAAAGGTGGGGTTATCGTTAGCGGAGTTTGGGGCTGTTTTACGAGGTTTGCAACGGGTTGAAGATAGTAATGTTGGGGAAGAGATTGGTTATTTTGCAACAGTAACGGCTCAAGTTTTACGGCGTTTAGGGGGGAAATATGTTAGATTGGCTGAGGAGTTAGAGGGGAATAATAGACAAGATAATCAAGAAAATGTGCAAGAAGATTTAGAAGTTTTTCCTAATATTGAATATACAGCCGGAGGATTTTTAAGTCGCACTAATCCTTCTTATATTAAACGTAAAGCGGATGAGGAACTTTATAATGCGCTGAAAAAAGGACAGTTTTGTATCATTAATTCGCCTCGACAAATGGGAAAAAGCAGTCTTATATTGCGAGTAAGCAATCATTTACAAGAGGAAGGATTTATCTGTGAGATCGTGGATTTATCTGTGCTTGGTAATCAAAAAATAACCTTAGAACAATGGTATTCTGCTTTTACCTATACCTTTGTCCATCGGCTTCAGATAATGTCACCCTCTGAATTTCGGCAATGGTGGGAGGAACATACTTTTTTACCCCCAGTGCAACGTTTAGGGGAATTTCTCAACACTATTATTTTAAAGAGTCTAGCAGAAAAGATTGTTATTTTTATTGATGAATTGGATATTATTTATTATTTAGAATTTGATACATCAGACTTTTTCTCGTTGCTAAGATCGTTACATGAAAGGAAGAATGATGATGATAATAATGATTATAATCGTTTAACTTTTGTCTTGTCAGGTGTTTTTCTAGGTTCTGATTTAATTTCTGCTATCAATCGTTCCCCCTTTAATGTTGGTGTTAGAATTAACTTAGAAGGATTTACTTATGAAGAAGCGTTACCTCTGTCTGGTGGATTAGCTGAAAAGACAAACAATCCTCAACAACTATTAAAAGGGATATTAGAATGGACAGGGGGACAACCTGTTTTAACTCAAAAAATATGCGACTTAGTAAAACAATCAGAAACTAATATTCCTGAAGGACAGGAAAAAGCTTGGTTAGAAAATCTAGTGAGAACTCAAATCATTGAACATTGGGAAGTAAAAGATCAGCCCCTACATTTTAGTACAATCAGAAGTACTATTTTAGATGTTGATTATCAGCAAATTAAACGATTAAGTGTGTATAAGTCTATTTTACAAGGTGAACAAAAGATTAAAGATAGCAGTAAAACAATACAAAACTTAATAAGAACTGGATTAGTAGTTAGAAAGAATGGGACATTAAAGGTTGCGAATAAGATATATACTGAGGTTTTTAATCAAGAATGGATTGAGAACAATTTAGCCAACTCAGCCAACTCAGCAAGGTTTGCCCTGATTATTGCGATTCCTGAATATGATCACTTTTCTCGACTTTCCAAGACAACTCAGGATGCAGAAACAATCGCTCAATTATTACACAATCATGGGGGTTATCAGATCACCAGATTACCCTATAAGGGGAATGCTGAAACAAAAGATTATGAGATGAAGGCAGGTAAGGTAACGGTAGATAAGTTATATAAAACGATACGGGATTTTTTAGAAGTAGTGAAGGGAAGACCGAGTTTAATCTATTTTACAGGACATGGGTTTACCGTATGCGATCGCTTACAACGCACCACGGGATATTTAGCAACCTCTGATTGTCGGGTAACATTTAAGGATAATCAGATTATTAAACAAGAAAATGGCTTTCCCCTAGAAGGTTTAGATTATTTGATTAAAGAGGCGAATTTAAGTGAACTGGTGGTGTTATTAGATTGTTGTCATAGTGGTAATTATATTGAGTCTTCTTTGATGCGTCGTAGTTTAAGGACGTTTGAACATAAACAGAATTATTATCTCATAACCGCTTGTCGTTCATCGGAGACAGCGAAAACCATTCGCAAAGATGAACATAGTGTCTTTTCTGGGGCAATCATTAAGGGATTATCCGATAATAATGTTAATGCTAAGGGGGAGATTAGTTACGATCGCTTATTTGACTCTGTTAATACTGACATTGGGGGAAAGTTGCAAACTCCGTTACGCATGGGAGTAGGGGAGACGATTATTTTAGTGAAACATTCCATCTATACGGCTGAAAGTACTGAATAGTTCACTGAACCAAAGTAGCCTTGATATTCCATCATGTTTTTCATAATACTCCTTCTTGTTCTAACAAAGTTAAGAACTTGCTCAATTAGGTTGATAAATGCGAATACGGCCTTTTTGGACAATCCACAGTTTACCAATAATTTCCTCTTGTTTTAGAGCGTTAATTAACGTTATAATCGCATCTAGTAAATCTTGAGGATTAGGAGAATTGGGTAATCTTAAGACAGCAATTCCAGAATAATGTACGGGGTCAAATTGTAAGGGATTACTAAAGTCTAGATCCAATGTCACTAAACAGCGTTGTTCATTTTGACACACTTGAATGACTGTGGTATCGGGTGCAGATTGTAGGTTTTGTTCTAGAATGGTTGTCACGTCGTGGCCAGCTTCAATCAGTAAATTTTTTCCTCTTTGGCCAATATTTTCATCGAGTTTAAGTTTCATGGTGTTGTCTCAAGAGGAATCTCAATTACTCGTTCCCGTGACATTTCTGCACCATAAGCAATACAGGCTAAGATATCCTCTGTTTCTAATTGGGGATATTCTTCTAGAATTTCGTTAATTGTCATTCCACTGGCTAAAAAATCAAGCATCAGTGATACCCAAATTCGGTGGCCTTTGATACAAGGTTTACCGAAACAAATATTAGGATTAATTGAGATGCGAGAAAGAAATTTATGATGTGTCATTTCAGTTACCAGTTACCCGTCATAATTAAAGAGTTTGTCCTTAAAAAACTGTCTCAATAAGATTATAGCATTTAAACTATGATTTATGTGATGATAGGTGTGGTTGTGTTCATCATCTTAGGTTAAAATGAGATTATTCTCCAATCATACATTAACTGATTATCAATGAGAAGGCGGCGTTCAAAGTTGGGTTACACTTTGGCGAAATTTAGTCGCTCGAAAAGTACATGAGTTCGCTGTGTAAAGCCAATCTCTTATTCAAGATAATCAGTTACAATAGCACTGATTTTACTAAAAGTGTGAGTTAATTGAGTGTATTCTACTGATTCTGTTGCTTCTCGTCTTAAGCCAACCCAACGTCAAGAACTGGCGGTCAAGATGCTGTCTAAAGAAAAGCCAGTCAGCCGGATAGCGAGAGAAGAAAAGGTAAGTCGTCCATTTCTTTATCGAAACCAGAAAATTGCCCAAGTTGCCCTAAATGACGCTTTTGAACCCCAACAGAAAGATGAAGAGGTACTTTATCATCTCCCAATTACCCAAAAATGGATATTTCAGTTCATCTTGGCATTAATTTTGATTTGCCATAGCTCCTATCGAGGCATAATCGAAATATTGAGGGATTTATTCGATTATCCGATTAGTATTGGCACAATTCACAATCGAGTCAAAGAAGCGTCAATCAAAGCCCAAGAAGTCAACCAATTAGAGGATTTATCTCAAATTAACACGGCAGCGATTGATGAACTGTTTAATCAGAATCATCCCGTACTCACAGGAGTAGATACTGGCTCTAGCTACTGCTTTCTATTAGAAGAGGTGGAGCATAGGGATGGAGAGACTTGGGGGTGGTTTCTATTGGAAGCGATTGAACGAGGATTAGACCCA
>JBFRWB010000017.1:0-4558 GCA_051439375.1 Microcystaceae cyanobacterium | reverse complement strand
GCTAGGCGATCGCCGTCAACTTTTCCTTCTTTTACTAAATATTTCGCTCCATTGACACAGTCATTGACATCAACAATTCCCCAATTTTTATCTAACCGTTGACGGTAAGCTTTTCCAAACCCTGTACTTCCGCCATAGTTAACATCAAGATAAGCAAAACCTCGACTGGTCCAATACTGGATTTTCAAGCTAAAACTAGGGGATGCTGCTGCGGTTGGTCCACCATGACTTTTGACTAATAAAGGAGGTAAGTCTCCATCGGGATAGATGTACTCTTTATTCTTAGGAGGATAATACCAACCATAGGCAGTTAATCCTTTTTCTGTCGGGAATTCAATCAATTCTGGTTCAGAAAGATAGTCTGAATCAATATTAATATTACTGGAAGATTTTAAGATTTTTGTTTGACTTAAGTTTAAATCCAAATGAACAACTGCCATTGGCTTTATAGTTGATGAACCCAAGAATACAATCTCTTTTTGATAACTATGAAGAGAAGCAATATTACTATAGGGTACTTCTAAAATAGTGAGTTGCTTATGAGCTATTTCCAGACTCCCTAAGTACCACCGTCCATCTTGGCTAAAGCTGCAAAGAATTTTGTTATCTGAAACAAAGGTATAAGTGGATAATCCAAACACCCAATGAGGATAAGAAAACTCAGCCGTTAAAGGAAAAATAGGGATATTATTGAGATTAGATTTATAACAATAAAGATTAGGCCATCCTGACTGATCGCTAACATAATATAATTGACCATCAGGTGACCATTTTGGTTCACTAACGGCTTCTTCTCTGTCTCCTGCGATCCATTTTATTTCTTCTAAAGTCCCATTTCTTTGAATCTTACCCAACCACAATTTTGTCCCTTCCCAAGGCATATTAGGATGATTCCAGCTAATCCAAGTTAGTTGTTTTCCATCAGGACTTAAACGAGGGGAAGAATAAAAATCATCTCCTGAAACAAGGGTATGAATCTCTCCAGTATTAACATTAATGGAAATAATCATATTTTGACATTCTCTATCAGGATCACTATGATCTTCACAAATACTAATTAAACGATTTCTCTCCCTGTCTAAAATAAAATCAGCGTAACGACATTGATTTTCAGGAGTTAAAGGCTGAGGATCTTCATTCGGTAGTTGCTTATAAAGCCTTTGATCTTGATAATTAACAAAATAAATAACTCCATCAACGACTAAAAAAGCCCCCCCACCATACTCATGTACACGACTACGAATATTAAAAATAGAAGGTGTAATTTCCTCTATTTTTTCATTATAACTGTATTTAACTAACACATTCCGTCCCCCTTCTTGGGGTCTTCCCTCTAACCAATAAATATCATTTTTATCAAAAATAACACCACCCAATTTAATACTTTGAGCAACAATTATATCAGAAGTAATGGGAGATTTCCAAGAACCAAACGGGGCAATTTTAGAAGATAACATAGGGTAAAATTTAAGAGTTATTATTAAACTAAATTAAATTAAGGGAACGTCAAGCCCATAACAACGGTCAATTATAACGATAATTAACGAGAAAAGCACGGGAGTCGTGACAATGGCTAAAATACGGGTAGGACTGCTATTTGGGGGGCGATCCGGAGAACATGAAGTTTCGATTAACTCCGCCACGGCTATTGCCCAAGGATTACAAACAAGGGACAATAAGCATAAATACGATGTCTTACCCGTCTATATTCAAAAAAATGGAATCTGGATAGCTGGAGACAGCGCACAACAGGTTTTAGAGACAAAAACGCCTCTACCTACAGAAGATATCCAGCGATCGCAGCTATGGCAGTTTCCTTCCCAAGTTCAGGGTATCGATGTTTGGTTTCCTGTTCTGCATGGTCCCAATGGAGAAGATGGCACTATTCAAGGGTTATTAACCTTAATGCAGACTCCTTTTGTGGGTAGTGGTGTGTTAGGATCGGCTGTGGGTATGGATAAAATTGCCATGAAAATGGCCTTTGCTGAAGCGGGACTTTCCCAAGTGAAGTATGTAGCCGTTGAGCGATCGCAGGTTTGGTCCAACCCTTGTGTTTTCCCCAAACTCTGTGACGACATTGAAGCTACTTTGGGTTATCCTTGCTTTGTCAAACCAGCTAATCTGGGGTCCTCCGTCGGTATTGCTAAAGTTCGATCGCGTTCTGAACTGGAAATTGCTCTAGATAGTGCAGCCAGTTACGACAGACGCATTGTTATAGAAGCAGGGGTTAAGGCCAGAGAGCTAGAATGTGCCGTTCTAGGGAATGATAACCCGAAAGCTTCTGTGGTGGGAGAAGTCACCTTTGATAGTGATTTTTATGACTATGAAACTAAGTACACAGAGGGCCGTTCTCAAGTCCATATTCCTGCGAATTTACCTGGGAAGATTGTCGCTCAAATTCAAGAAATGGCGATTAAAGCTTTTAAAACTGTTGATGCTGCTGGTTTGGCAAGGGTTGACTTTTTCTATGTAGAAGAAAGCCAAGAGATTTATCTTAATGAAATTAATACTCTCCCAGGATTCACTAAGTTCAGTATGTATCCTCAGTTATGGGCAGCCTCAGGAATACCCTTTGAAACTTTAGTCGATCAATTAGTACAATTTGCTTTGGAAAAATAGTAATCATGACTAGATTTAATGATAGAATTGTATTTGACAATTAATTCAAATTATCAACTCCTCACAAAAATCTTTGGTGAACCAAAACGAAAAATATTTTGTTTTCGAGAACCTAACGGATATATAGCATCAGCAGCCAAAAAATTCGCAGATCGAAAATTAGAAAATCTCAAAAATTTATATCTGCGCAACTTCCTGATCTACGAACAAGTAGGAGGCGATGTTATGGAATATCATTTAGGGATCACTGACTAGGGAAAGGTTCTAGGATTCAGTAATCATAGGTTTATAGCACTACACATTATGGTTAGGACGTTTTTTGTTCCCCGTTACCCTTTCCCTGTCCCCTTTGGGAAAAATCTATCTATCCTAACTATTTGTTGTAGTGCTATAGACCTAGAAAAGTGACTTTTCTTTATTATATTCAACACTACGCATTTCCATCATTGGACGCTCTTTATAAATTTGAGCCTTTAGATATTCAGAAAAAAGTTCGTAATATCTTTTTATGTTCCACTTTAACGAGTTTTGATATTTTACACTAGACCACAATTGAATATCTTGATTGTTAGAAGCAGTTGTTTTAGGGGGTTGAGCATGATTTTTGATTTGATACCCTTCTGGATAATAGTGAGCAGTAAAAGACTTGCGACTATACTTAGGATCTAGGTTAGGGAAAGCCCCATGAATTGTAAAAGGATGCCAGAATAAAACATCACCTTTAGAAAGAGGACAAGGCTTAAATTTATAATGATTGTCGTCAATTAACCGTTGAGTTCGCTCAACAAAATCTTCATGATCACTAAACAATTTTACACCTTCTTTATTCTCAATTGCCCCTGTTTTGTGACTACCAGGAACAACAAAAAAACAACCAGAGTCGGGGTGAATATCCTCAAGAGCAAACCATGCAGCTATTAAGTGACCTGTAGGGTCAGTATCCAAATAATAAGAGTCCTGATGAGCAACAGTTCCAGTTGATTTATCAAAGAACATTGTTTGCCATATTGTATGGATTTTTCTTCCTGACAAAAGTTGTAGAATGTGGCTAACATCAGTAATGGTCACACAGTCTTGAACAGAACGAGAAAAATTCCATGCAAAAGGAACATCATGCATAGGATTATGAATTGAATGAACAATAAAACCTTGTTTATCTTTTCGCAACAACTCTCCTCTATTGGTATCCTGCGAGCGGATCAATCTAAAAGGAATTAATTTAAAAAGTTTATATTGTTTGAGAAAGTTATCAATCAACTTATCATCCAGCAATTGGCTGACGATAACATAACCATTCTCCTCGTAGTATTGTTTAATGGCTTCAGTGTCTGTGAGAGAAAATTTAGTTAACATAACGTTTATATTAAAGACATTAATTATTTTTTAATAATAGGCCAAATCCAGTATGCACTGGATAACAATATAGCATTTTTGATTATTAATCAACTCCTTAACTAGACAATATGTTACCGAAAATTTGGGTTTAAAGCCCCGTCCTTTAGCGTAGCGGAGGACGGCTTCTTGATGCACTTCCTCCTCGACGGGAGCCGTCAAGACCGGAGTGCATCGCTTTTTATGGTGTAGTTGTTAATTTGATTTTATTGTGCTATTATATTTTGCGTAGTAGGTCGATAACGCAAGATGTTTATTTTAGAGTACAAGTTAAGAGGAAAAAGACATCAATATCAAGCCATAGATGAGGCAATTAAAACGGTTCAATTTGTCCGTAATAAATGTCTTAGATATTGGGAAGACAATAAAGGTGTAAGTCAAAAGGATGTCTATAAATATACAACTCAATTGAGAAACGAATATCCTTTTGTTAAAGCCCTTAACTCTACTGCTTGTCAACAGGCTTGCGAACGAACTTGGACTGCAATTCTTAAATTCTACAATAACTGTAAAAACAATATCCCTGGAAAAAAAGGTTATCCTAGAT
>JBFRWB010000016.1:0-43430 GCA_051439375.1 Microcystaceae cyanobacterium | reverse complement strand
CCCTCCCCGACCTTCTACGAGACATCAAAGAAGGTAAAATCCAACTAGCAGACTTTCAACGGGATTGGTGTTGGGAAGATGAACGAATTCGCTCATTATTAGCCAGTATCTCCCTTGGCTTCCCTGTCGGGACATTAATGTTATTAGAACAAGATAACGGCCAATTACGCCTTAAGCCTCGTCTCGTTGAAGGAGTCCCTTTAAATCATCCCCCTCACCCTTAATCATCAAGAAGTTTGAGCATTATCAAATGGGATTGTACATTCTTGATTCTTCTTTACCTAAGTCAGCCGTTTGTTATATTTTTGTGACTCATCAAGAACGACCTTATGAATTATCCCATTTTGACCTATTAACCTCACAATATGCTAGTGAGAATTTTGATTTAAGGGCAGATTGGACGGAAAAAGAGAAAAGATTCCAAAAACACAAGGTTTTACGTCTATTAAAACCCACTGATTTCCTACAATCTTTATCCTTACTCTACACCTACCATCGTCGTTTACAAGCCAAAGAACAAGAGATGCGCTTAGATAAGTTACCCAGAATCACAGCAAATCGGCAGGATATTCTCAATATTGAGGTAGAAGATTATCAAAAATGGGTTGAACCCTTATGTCAAGGATTTGAATCAGTGGCAAAGTTTTTGCACTCTCAAGGGATTTATGAAGCGAAAGATGTTCCTTATGGAATGCAGATGGTGATTATGTCCGCCTTATTCGCTATTTTAGGGGAAAGCCTGTCGCTTCGCTTCAATTCAAAATTATAAATTCAGAATTCAAAAATAAAACAATCAACTCTTTTTGAATTTTGCCTTTTGACTTTTGAATTACCCGAAGGGGGGATGGCGCATTAGATTTCTTAACGGGTGAACCCATTGACTGCGTGAAGTATTTTGAGGAGAAGATAGAGAATCATCACATTTTCCCCCAGAAATGGTGTCAAAAAATGGGTATTCCTCGCAATAAATACAATAGCATTGTTAATAAAACCCCGTTACGGATGAAGACGAATCGGTTTCTAGGGAGTCAGCCCCCTTCGAGTTATTTGGCGCAGTTGGAAGAGAAGGGGTTAGATAAAGGGAGAATTGATGAAATTCTTCGTTCTCATTTAATTGAACCTCAATGGTTGAGAAAGGATGATTTTGAGGGATTTTTTCAGGCGAGAACGAGACAGTTATTGACGATAGTTGAAATGGCGATGGGGAAGGATTAATACACAGGTACGGTAATCACTACGCTGATAAGTCGTCCTTCAATATCTACTAATAAATTATTGAGTTCGGTATGGTCTATCTGCCACACTAAATTACTGCGATTAACCAGAATTTCTTCATAGGTTTTCTCGTCTTTACTATGCTTGTCATAGCACCTGATAACGATGTCAGGGCCTTGACAGGGACGACGAATCGTTGGCTTTTTCTCTGGTCTAAAAGGTTCTAAGACTTTATAAACAAAGACACGAGAAGGATATTCTCCCTTTTTTAAGCCTAAGTTCTCTTTGGCATGACTTTCAACCTCTACAAAGACTTGATGGGAAGATTTACGACGACTAGCGGTTTGTCCCTTTTTATAGGCTGTTTCAATAAACTCTGTCCAGTAAGCTACTGCGACTTCTTTGCTTTCCCATTCTTCTTCTCTGTTCTTTCTCCAACGCTTGTCACCAATCAATTTACCACTATGACTACGCTTTTTTGTGACTAGAGCAGCCAAACCTTCTTTTTCTACTTTATTGAGCCATCTTTTAAGCGTTATTTCTGTTTTACCTAGTTTTTTCGCCCATTTCTTGATAAGCTGTTGTTTGTTTTGACGGGAAGCTTGTCGAATTTCAATGATCGCTCGATATTTGAGCAGTAGTTCTAATTTCTCCTCTGCGTCTTCGATTGCGTCTTCCATGATCCAGTAATCCTTGTGAGACGATAAAGTCTGTAAAGTAGTAATTGGGTTCTATTTTTTCTGCATACTGCTTACGGGACAAAGGGTTCAGACAATTTTTTTGATGACAAGAAAGTCTTGAAATTGTGCTAATCTATGACAAGAAAGTCTTTACTGTACAGTGCTGTACTTTCACGACTTATTTGTCCAAAACAGTCGAAGTGTACTAAAATAAATACAAATCAACTTGAAAAAGATAAGTTTTCCTTATTCGAGGTTGCTGATAATTTTATAATACTTACGAATCTATAATGTTAGTATGGCTAATACAAGTACATAAAACTGTCAAGATAGAAAGACTTGCAGCCCACTTCTCTTTGCCAATAAAGTACGAAAGTCGTCGTCGAAGGATCCAAAGATTCTTAAAACTAAACCGTTTATCAATATCGGCATTATGGCTACCACTTATCCAACAAATAATCGAGAGGAAATATAAAAAAGGAGAAAGAATCTACTTAGGGACAAAAACTAGGTTATCAATGGGAATCTATTGGAAAAGAAGGTACAGAGGAATGGGAGAATTAGAACCTTGGTATCTTCTCACGAATTTACCCGATTTACCTGAAACAATTAAAGCTTATAAGAAGCGAGTTGGTATTGAAGCGATGTTTAAAGATTGTAAAACGGGTGGCTATAACTTGGAAGGAGCAAAAGCTAGTATAGAGCGTCTTACTCGGCTTGTCTTATTGATAGCGATTGCTTAAGCATTATCTGTCACAATATACTCAAACCACAGACTTCCCATTCCCTAATTACTTTATATAGTGCTTAAGACATTCACTACAATTGAGTAATTACTGAGTAAAGCTATGAGCTATCTTCACGTCTGTCTATATTACAGTCGAACTGAAGAGTCAATACCTGACTGTATCTTAGCTTTAATTTGGACGGAGAAGGAGGGATTTGAACCCTCGGTACGACCTTATAGTCGTACAACGGATTAGCAATCCGCCGCTTTAAACCGCTCAGCCACTTCTCCAACGTGACGACTAACCATCATATCACATAAAACGTCCCACTCTGTATTAAAGTCGGTGGAAATTTTCGGATTAAGTTTGATACAAATAACTGCCAATTCCAGCTTAATTAATCCATATCCGATTGAATATTAGCAGGGAGTTCGATAATTGGTTGATTTAAGGCAATGACCAATCCTTCGGAGTCTTCACTAGGAATAACATCCGTGGGTTCTGTTTCTAGGGAGTCTGTCCTTTGTGTGGCAAAATTAGGACTCAAAGAAGGTTTTAACCAAACATTAGGGATCAGGACACTTAACATCGCTGCAATTAAGATTCCTCCCCCGACTAACACCCGTCTGTGTTGATTTTGCTGGTCAATCTCTTGGAAAACTGCGTCCGCTATCTGAGATGATGCAGGAGATGGGGTAGGAACTGGGGGATGATTAATACCTTGATGGAGTCTTAACTGCTGTAAATACTGTTGCTTGAATGTAGGATCGCTGTCAAGCCATTCTTGAACCTGATGGCGTTCAGAAGGGGTGACTTCCCCATCAATGTAAGCACTCAGAAGCAAAAACTTCTCAAAGTCGGGATCAACCGAGTCGAATTCATCATCATCGATCGGCCAATCTTCGTTAAACTCGTCAAAATTAGACTTCATGTTAACCTCATGGCTGTTTGCATAAAAGGACGCAAGCAATTTCAAAAAGCCACTTTTGTTGAGATTAACGACAAGTTAGCAATTAAGCTGTAATTGCCTAATTCCCACTGCTGGCTATCTTTAACTGCTTGACACTCCTCACAGCACAAAGCGTGTGCTTATATTCTCAATGAAGAAAAAACCGATGTTAGGTTTCCTCTAAGTAACCTTGTAATAAGGATTGTAGTTTAGCTCTGGCTCTGGCAATACGAGATTTAACTGTTCCTAAAGAAACCCCTGTCATTTCGGCAATTTCTTCGTAGGGAAGTCCTTCGATTTCTCGTAGGACAATCGTTGTGCGGAATGCTTCTGGTAAATCTGCGATCGCTTTGCGGAGATGGTCGTAAAATTCGTTCGTTGATAAGGTATCGTTAGGACTTGGATAGCCCGACTCTAAATCCCAATCAATTTCGCCATCATCTACCCGACGGGGTGCATCAAGAGAAATAGGCGGTTTGACCCGTTTTCGCTTGCGGAGTTCGTCATAAAATAGATTAGTAGCGATACGACTCAGCCAACCCCGAAATTTAACGGGTTCATTGAGACGTTTAATGTTGCGATAAACTCGAATCCAAACTTCTTGGGCTAAATCGGCTCGATCTTGCCAGTCTGGTGCTAAATGGTACAAAATTCTGTCAACATGGGATTGATAACGCCCCAATAACTCTGCGAAGGCTACACGGTTAGGCTGTGAACCTTCTTGACACATTACAATTAAGTCGTAGTTAGAGAGGGTATCGGGGGACACCGAAGCTATGGAAGACTTGGCTTCTGTACCAAGAGTTGACCAAGTAGGAGAAAGAGATTGATTCATGAACTTACCCTGATTATGTTACTCCTCACACTTCCACAGACGCAAGGGATTTTCTGATGTTCCCGACTATTCCTTCTTTCTCAATGATTCATGTTAGTTTTTTTGTTCTAGCTTACTGTTACCTAATTTTTAGACATCAAAATAGTGAAATGATAGATCGTAATCCTGTTTTACTCATTCATGGTATCGCTGACACGCTCCGTAAGTTTGATGTTATGGCGACTCATTTAGAAGCAAAGGGTTGGCCAGTTCATCGCATCACTTTAAACTCTAATTACGGTACTGTTTGTTTAATCGAATTAGCCAAGCAAGTTGATGATTATATTAAGGCTAATTTTTCTGAGGAACAACCGATTGATTTACTAGGGTTTAGTATGGGAGGCGTGGTTACTCGTTATTATTTACAACGGCTAGGTGGACTTAAAAAAGTACAGCGATATGTCAGTATTTCTGCCCCTAATAACGGAACTGTCATGGCTTATACGCTTCCCTTTAAAGGGGTTCAACAAATGCGTCCGAATAGCCAATTTTTACAAGATTTAAACCAAGATTATCAACAACTTTTGCAACAAATTAAGGTAACGATTATTTGGACTCCCTACGATTTAATGATCATACCTGCTAATAGCTCTCAGATGGGAATTGGCATAGAAAAACAGTTTCCTGTGTTGCTTCATGCTTTGATGGTTGAAGATCAACGGGTATTAAATGCGGTAACAGAAGCCTTATCTGAACCTATTAATAAAAGTTGATAAAATCAAGAAATTTATATTACTTCATCCTTGACTTTAGCTCTTGAATATGTTAAGGTTATTATTAATTTAAGTAGGATAATTTGTGACTATAAAAATGAATGATCAAATTAAGTTTATTGATTTATTCTCTGGTTTAGGAGGAATGAGGATTGGTTTAGAACAAGCTTGTCAAGAATTATTGGTTGATGCACAATGCGTTTTAACCTCTGAAATCAAACCATCAGCTATTAAAGTCTATCAAGATAATTTTTCAGAAGATGATATAAAAGGAAATATTGCTCAAATTCCTTCCCATGAAATTCCCGATTTTGATATTCTTTTGGCAGGATTTCCTTGTCAACCCTTTAGTAGCGCAGGAACAAGACAGGGATTTTTAGATACCAGAGGAACATTATTTTTTGAAATTGAGCGAATTTTACAAAAGAACTCTCCTTTTGGGTTTATCTTAGAAAATGTAGAAGGTTTAGTCAAGCATGATCAAGGGAAAACCTTAAAAACTATCTTAAAACATTTAGAAGAGTTAGGGTATCAAGTCACATGGAAAGTGCTAAATGCTAAAGATTTTGGCATTCCTCAAGATCGTAAGCGAATTTATATTGCAGGAACAAAAAATACCCCTATCTCTTTAGACTTGTTTCCGATTTCTTATGTCAAATTATCTCACATCCTAGAAACGGGACATCCGACTTTAGAAACTAAATTTGCCAAAACCTTATTAAAACATTATTCGGTTAAGGAATTATTAGGAAAAGCCATTAAAGATAAAAGAGGGGGACAAGATAATATTCATAGTTGGGATTTGGAGTTAAAAGGGGAAGTGAGTGAGATACAACAAGCCTTATTAAATCAACTTCTAAAAGAAAGACGTAAAAAAATTTGGGCAAAAAAGAAGGGAATTCAATGGATGGATGGAATGCCGTTAACCTTAGATGAAATTATCAGTTTTTTTAGTTTTTATCAAGGTAAATTCATTTCTAAACAAGAACTTAAAACCATTTTAGATGATTTAGTAACAAAAGGTTATCTAAGATATGAGCATCCCAAAGATATAATGGAAGTCATTAATAAAAATGATAAACTTGTCAAAAAAAGAGAATATCGAACGGATTTAGAAAAAGGGTATAATATTGTTGTCGGTAAACTTAGCTTTGAAATCAACAAAATTCTTGACCCCAATGAGATTACTCCTACCTTAGTTGCAACAGATATGGACAAAATTGTTGTGGTTGATGGGGAAGGGTTACGACAATTAACTATTCGAGAAGGGTTAAGATTGTTTGGTTTTCCAGAGACTTATCAAATTGACTTACCTCCGAGAAAAGCTTTTGATTTATTGGGCAATACGGTTGTTATTCCTGTTATTAGAGAAATTGCTAAACGAATTTTAGTGCAAAAACTGATGACTATCCCCAATCAAAGTTATAATTTTTTACCTGTATATTCTGAATAATTATCTTCTACAATTTGTAACCAATCTGCGCTAAAATCTTTTGTTTTACTATATTGTAATAGAGTTTTATGTAAAGCCAAGACGAATTCTCTACGACTGGTAAAAGGAGAAAATTTAGCTCGTTTGGAATACCATGAAATCGGACGAATATTAATAATCGCTTTTTGCTTAACTTGAGATTTGATAGGGTAATCTTTGGAACGTCCTGTAATTTCCCATACCTTTTTTAACCAAATTTGTTTAATCGTAAATTGATAATTAATTAAATTATAAGAAAAGATTAAATAGTTGGAGTCAAGACGATAAGCTTGGGTTTTAAGCGAACGACAATACGCTTCAAAGTTCGCAACATCAAAGTTAGCAACAGCACCACTATCAAAAGTTTTGATTTCTAATAAATCGGTTGTGTCAGAATTAGGATTAAGTAAAAAATCAGGAAACTCTTGACTATTTGGTTTAGTTCTAAAGTAAATGTTTTTACTACTCATCCAAGCTGCTAACCATTCTTGAAATAAATCTCCAATAGCACTTTTCTCGTTAATCTTAACCGAAATATTGAGAAAGTCAAAGACAATTTCTCCTTGACTTTCTGTAATTTTGTCTTGGATAAGTCGGTTGTAAATTTCTTGAGGAGTTAACATCAGATGTTGGAGAATAGTATGAAGTCAAGAAGGATAAATTTATTCAATTTACCCCAAAAATAAATGATAAGCAGGATTATCACTCTCATCCCAATAACGATACCCTAATGTGTCTAAAAACTCCTGCCATTCTTTCATTTCATTAGGGGGAACTTGAATCCCTACCACAATTCGACCATAATCTGAACCATTATTACGATAATGAAAGACGCTAATATTCCAGTTAGGACTCATAGAAGCGACAAACTTCATTAAAGCCCCCGGATATTCGGGAAATGCAAAACGATATAACAACTCATTTTTAGCTAAAGGAGAACGTCCCCCTACCATGTGGCGTAGATGTAGCTTTGTTAACTCATCATCGGTTAAATCGAGAGTTTTCAGTCCATTGGCTTCAAACTTTTCTACCATCGCTGCTGCTTCTGCTTTATTCTCAATTTGCACCCCAACAAAAATATGAGCTTCCTTATCATCTGCAATACGATAGTTAAATTCCGTTAAATTGCGCTTCCCAATACATTGACAAAATTGATGCAGACTGTTAGGTTGTTCGGGAATGGTTACCGCAAAAATCGCTTCTCTCCCTTCTCCTAATTCTGCCCTTTCTGCCACAAAACGCAACCTATCAAAGTTCATATTCGCCCCACAAGCCACCGCAATTAAGGTTTCATCCGTAATTCCTTCTCGTTCTACATAAGCTTTCGCCCCTGCGACCGCTAAAGCCCCAGCAGGTTCTAAAATAGAGCGTGTATCTTCAAAAACATCCTTAATCGCCGCACAAATATCATCTGTATTAACTAAAATCACTTCATCTACATATTGCTGACATAAGCGGAAAGTTTCTTCCCCGACTTCTTTAACCGCTACCCCATCGGCGAATAATCCCACCTGCGGTAATTGTACCCTTTCTCCTGCTCTTAATGATTGAAACATCGCATCAGAATCAACAGGTTCTACGCCAATAATCTTTATTTCTGAGCGTAATCGCTTAATATAAGCAGCAATTCCTGAGATTAATCCACCGCCCCCAATCGCAACAAAAATAGCATGAATGGGCTTTTGATATTGCCGTAAAATCTCCATACCAATGGTCCCTTGTCCCGCAATCACATCAGGGTCATCAAAGGGATGAATAAAGGTTAATTCTTTGGAAATCTCTAATTTACGGGCATGATGGTAGGCTTCATTAAAGCTGTCTCCGTGCAGTACCACTAAGCCCCCTCTTGCTCGTACTGCGTTAACTTTAACTTGGGGAGTAGTGACAGGCATCACAATAATAGCTCTTGTCCCTAATTCACGAGCAGCTAAAGCGACTCCTTGGGCATGGTTGCCAGCAGATGCAGCAATAACCCCTTTTTGCAGCAGATCAGAGGATAATTGCGCCATTTTGTTATAAGCCCCTCGTAATTTAAAGGAAAAAACCGATTGTAAGTCTTCTCGCTTGAAATAGAGTTGGTTATGCAGACGAGTTGATAAATTGGGGGCAAACTCAAGGGGACTTTCTTCGGCAACGTCGTAAACCTTGGCGGTTAAAATCCTTTCTAGATAATCGTTATTGTGCATTCAGTGATAAGAATATGACAGTCAATGACAGAGCAAAATAGACAAAGCTCATTTAACCATCCTATCTTAGTCAGTAAAATCAAAGCTATCTCTTTATTTAGCGGGTTTAGGCCGAGGAAATTTAGACGCTGCGTGGAACTGTAAGACAGGCTCATTTTTCAACGCCTGAGTCATAAAGTCTCGCCATATTGGCGCAGCATGAGTTCCCCCAGATACTCCTTTACCTAAATAGCGGTTCTGGTCATCTCCGACCCACACAGCAGCCGATAATTGGGGAACATAGCCAACAAACCAAACATTTCGCTCATTATCCGTTGTTCCTGTCTTGCCTGCGGCTGGACGACCAATATTGGCGGCTCGTCCTGTTCCGCTGCGAATAACACCCTGTAAAACCGTGGTTAAGCTGGCTGTTGCCCAAGGATCAAGCACTAACTGGGGCTTTGGGGTATTATCTAACAAAACATTCCCCCGACTATCCGTAATTTTAATCATAATGGTGGGGTCAGAATGCCAACCATTACTCGCAAATGTTCCATACGCCCCTGCCATTTCTAAGGGAGTGACATCTACTGAGCCTAAAGGTAAGGAAATAACAGGAATGACGGGACTGGTAAAGCCTAGACGACGGCACACTTCCACCACCTTTTCTAAACCTATTTTTTGCCCTAAAACTACCGCAGGTATATTGGCAGAACTAATCAAGGCACTTTGCAAAGACATTGCGCCTGAATAGCCCCCTCCATAGTTTTTGGGTGCGTAGTATTTATCACCATCTCGGTAGCGAACTGGTCTATCAACAATGCTAGTAGCAGGGGTAAATTTCCCACTGGCAAAAGCAGTGTAATAAACAAAAGGCTTAAACGAAGATCCCGGTTGACGACGGGATTGAACGGCGCGGTTTAGCTGACTTCTATTGTAATCTACTCCCCCAACTACTGCCTTGATGAAGTGAGTCCGAGGGTCAACTGCTACGATAGCTAATTGTAAGTCTTTAGATCGTACCCCTTGACCTCTTAAGCGTCGATAGCCCCGTTTAGCCGTTTCTTCGGCTGCCTTTTGCATATTAATATCAACTGTGGTTTGAATCCGCATTCCTCCTTTTAAGAGGGTTTCTCGACCAAAACGACGAATAATTTCCGCTTCAACTGTATCGGTAACGTATGGAAGTGCGCTTTGTCGCCATGCGGTTTTTGTCCCGACGTAGAGGGGGGCTTTTTTCGCTTCCTCTGCTTCTTGAGATGTAATCCACCCTAAGTTAGCCATACGGTCTAAAACAACTGCTTGACGGGCTTTTGCTCTTGGATAGTCATTAAGCGGGCTATACCGTTCTGGGGCTTGAATGACTGCGGCCATCATGGCTGCTTCTGCTAAATTTAGGTCTGAGGCGGGTTTAACAAAGAAGGTTTCTGCGGCTGTTTGTACCCCATAGTTATTGTGACCCCAATAAATGTTATTGAGGTACATCTCTAAGATTTGATCTTTTTCAAAAACCTGTTCCATGCGAATAGACAGCACTGCTTCTGCTAACTTACGAGTTACTGTCCGTTCATGGGATAAGAAGACGTTTTTGGTTAACTGCATCGTGAGGGTTGATGCACCTTCTACTACCCCGCCACTCTGAATGTTGGTGACTAAGGCACGACCCACACTACTAATATTAATTCCTTGGTGATTATAAAAGTTACTATCTTCGATCGCTAATACTGCTCGCTTCAGTTGGGGGGACACTTGCTCTAGGGGAACAACTTCTCTGTTTGCCTCTCCGTGCAGACGATTGAGCAGCTTACCTTTGATATCGTAAATATAGCTGGTTTCTGGGGGAGCATAGGAGTCAAGCAGGCGAACATCGGGCAAATTGCGAAAACTAATAGCTAACCCAACTAAGCCGCCGCCAATAACGGCACTCCCTAGCATGGATAGCCCTAAAACCGTTCCTACTGTCGATTTAACAACACCAGAAACGAATGATGGGGAGTCTGAAGACTTCGGTTTTCGTCTTCGTCGTCTTCCTTTGGCTTTATCGTTAACAATACTCGATGACACGATGATCTTGCTTCCTCACTCCAAGTAGAACAACAGTTAAGTTATAGGATTATGGGACTAAAGGTTTAATCAATGATAACGGTTAAATTGTAGCTTACACCAATTTAGTAATTAGTCAATAGGTATTTGAAAAGGACAGTTGGTGAGGATAAGGGAACGGGGATATATTAAGTTATAAGTTTGATTTAGGGTTTCTAATCTTAGTAAAGATAATATTCTAATTATAGACTTACCCTAGCTCTTGTTCCCTACGAATAACTATTAAAGATTTCCCATTGCACTACCTGTCCCTTGAAACATTAGCCAAGTTAAAAAAAAGTTAGCAATAAAGATGGCTAACAAAGAGGTTACAACTGCTGCTGTAGTAGATTGACCTACCCCTTTTGCACCGCCAGAGGTGGTTAAGCCCCAACTACATCCAATAATAGCGATTAATACCCCAAAAATAGCAGATTTAACCGTAGAACTCACTAAGTCTGACACAAGTAACCAACTCTTGGCTGATTCCCAAAAAATAATACTAGGGATATCATACATTCCATTGGCAACTAACAACCCTCCACATAATCCTGTCATCAATCCTAATAGATTAAGGATAGGTAACATGACAATACAAGCTAATACTCTTGGTACAACTAGATAATCAATTGGGTCAGTTTTCAGCATATAAAGAGCATCAATCTGTTCAGTGACTCGCATTGTGCCAATTTCTGCTGCAAAGGCTGATCCAACTCTTCCTGCAATCACCACAGCCGTTAAAACAGGGGATAACTCTCTTGTTAAAGTGATAGCTAATACCCCACCAACCGTGGATGCTGCGCCAAATTCAATGAATTCTCTAGCAACTTGAATAGTAAATACCATCCCGACAAAGGTTGCTGTCAGCAAAGCGATACTTACAGAGTCTGGCCCCACTATTCCCATTTGTTCAAAAGTATTACGTCGATGAATTTTGAAACCAAGGAGATGTAAAAAAACCTGTCCTCCTAGCATAATTGCAGCAAATAGCCGTCGAAACCATTTCATATCTAGAACCTGTAAATTAAAACTTAATTGGCCATTATATGTTTTGGTAGAGATGGGGAAGTGTGGGGAGATTCTTAACCGAAGTTGGGAGTTGGGAGTTGGGAGTAAGGAGTTGGGAGTTGGGAGTTGGGAGTTGGGAGTGGGAAGAGAGTTTGAGGATTTGTACTAAAATACCAAAGACCCAAATCTTCTAAGTCGAAACCTATTAACCACCTAATCAGTCAATCAGTACAAATGTTGAAAATCAAACGTCTAATCGCTTGGGTTATCCGCTACAGTTTATCGTCGTCTTAAGTAGCAATTCTACAATTACAATTAATCCCAATAAAATAAGAGAAAATGTCTGGACTAATAAGTAATAAGTGATAACTACTAACTGATGACTGATGACTGCTAACTGATGACTGAAAAGCGGTACAATACTTTTAAAGTAAAGACATTAATGAGAGGATATTTGTGTTAAAAGCTTCTTTAGCTAAGAGAATGAGTGAGAAAGTCTCAACTCAATTTTCCACTATCTGGTTATTCTTTTGGATACTTTTAGGGACAATTCTACGCTTTACTAATTTAACAGCTAAACCTCCTTGGACAGATGAATTTGCCACAATGGTGTTTAGTTTAGGAAATCGTTTTGAAGGAATTCCCCTTAATCAAGTTATCTCTGGGGAAACATTTTTAACTCCCTTAATTATTAATTCTCAAACAACAATTACTGATGTTATTAATTTAATTTTAGATAAAGATAACCATCCGCCACTTTATTTTGTTCTCTCTCATTTATGGACGAAACTCTTTTCATCTCAGGGTGAAATGGTCAGTTTGTGGGGAATGCGATCGCTTTCTGTTATCTTTGGCATTGTTTCTATTCCTTTAGTGTATTGGGTTGGGAAAAAAATCTTAAAATCTTCTATGATTGGTCATTTTTCAGCCGCTATCATTGCAGTATCTCCCTATGGAGTTTTTATTGCTCAAGAAGCGAGACACTATACCTTAGCTATTCTTTTTGTAATTGCTTCTATTGGCTGTTTTATCCAAGCATTTGAGAAGTTAACCAACCGAGAATTTTTATCTTATCAACTGATTTTTATTTGGATTATTGTCAATAGTTTAGGCTTGTCGGTGCATTATTTTTTAGGTTTAGTCATCATTGCGGAAGCATTAAGTTTAATGCTTCTCTTTCTTTTAAAACTTCGAGGTAAACGAGTTTATTTTAAGCCTTGGTTGTCTTTAATCTGGGTAGCCTTGGGAACAGCAACATCTGGTTTAATATGGGTTTACTTGTCTCTTTCTAAGGGATATGGCAATGAAATGATCGCTTGGATACAACGTCATGATTATCCGATTTTAGGACTCATTAATCCTCCCTTTCAGTTATTATCCGCATGGATTACTATGTTTACCTTATTACCTGTTGAAGCAGACAGTTTAGGAATTATTATCTTATCAGGGTTAGGAATGCTGATTTTCTTTCTTTGGTTTATTCCTATCTTTTATAAAGCGGTTAAATTAAGTTTAAAGAATGATAAGACTCAACCATTAACACAAGCCTTATTATTGTTGATCAGTAGCCTTTTAATTATAACTTTTACGGTTACCTATGGTTTCGGTATTGATATTACCAGAGGTGCAAGATATAGTTTTATTTACTTTCCTCCAATCATTTTAATCACAGGAATTGCTTTAGCAACGATTTGGCAAAATATTTACTTTGACACTACCCAATTAATTTCTCCAAAATTATTCACTTATCTCTCTAACTTAATTCCTAGTCAATCTAAGTTAACCGTCATTATTATTTGGTTTATGGGATTTATCGGCGCAATTACGGTTCTAGTAAATTTAGGTTATCAGAAGTACTATAACCCCACTCACTTAGTAAAAGTCATTAAAGAAACATCAGCAGTATCTACTTTAGTCGTTGCTCCTTATATTAGCTTATCCCAAACAGGAGAGATTATGGGAATTGCGTGGGAATCAGTACAGCAAAATGTAGAGAATTCTCCTAATTTCATTATTTTAAAACAAGATAATACCGATGTTTATCAGTTACCCCATAATTTGCAAAAAGAAAATAATCCGACCCTATATCCTCTAGATATTTGGTCAGTTAATTTTTATTATTCATCTCTTAACTTAGATACAAATTGTCAATTAGATTCACAAAAATTCCCTGCTATCAATGGATATAATTATCGTCGTTTTCAATGTAATTAATCAAGATAATAGTAAAGGTTTCTGATTTGTTCAATAAACCCTACCTAAGAAAATTTTAGGTAGGGACTTCTGCCAACATCCTATTAAATAAAGACATGTTCTGTCCAGTTACCATGAAGACCATAGGGAATATGCTGTTTAAGGTGTAAAATAGCCAGAGGAGACCCTTCAATATTCTGAGCATCTAGAATCACCAAATCACTACGATGATGCTTTGCATCGTAAATTAGGGCTAAAATCCAACCCTCATCTTCTTTGGTTGCGTTGGGGTGAGGAACGAAAACAGGTTCACTTATAAAGCCTCTGGGGGCGAAAGAATGGATAAAATCCTCTCCTGTGAGCAAATCAAGCTTTAAAATCGCCTGTAATGGGGCATTACCTGTTTTGTTGTGGGTTGCACCGATATAGAGATAACGATAGTCTCTGCCAACATTATTAGGATTTAAGGTAGGAAATTCACAAGATCGTTGTTCAATCAACTGTTTTTTAACCGATTTATCTTCTAAATTGAGGGTAAATCGCCATAATTGACCGGGTTCAAGTTTAGAAAAGTCCGTCTCTCGATAACTTTTTCCGGGTTGAATTTGACTTAACGCTTCATAACAAATCGAATCTAGATAGAGTTGATTATCATCTTCAAAGGCATTGGCATGGTGAAAAACAAATCCAGCGTCAGCTTCTATAGTAATGACTTCATCATAAGGTTCTTTCCGAGGAATAATAATGATTTGTGCTGGTTTTCCTTGTTCAAAATTAACGCATTCTCCTGCCCCTCTTACGCCAAAAAAGTAAGGGATTGGGTTAAAACTGACAGCATTCTTTAAAAAGATACAGTAATTAGGTGTAATAGCAAAATCGTGGATAAAACAAAAGCCCGGTACAGCATGGCTGTGTTGACGACGGACTTCTCCTTTCACATCAAATTCATAGATAGTTATTTTACTCGATAGTCCGGGTTTTATCGCAAAATTAACCAAACAAGGTTGATTATTATCCATTTCACTACAAGGATCAATCCAAGGATGGGCAGAAATCGAATCTCCACCTTGTAACGATGAGCCTATATTAAGCAAGCCATCAAAGGTTTCTAATCCCACGGTGTCTAGGGTAGCAGGATTGAGGCGGTAGGGTTGAGCCGCTTCCCAGAGGGCTAAAAGTTTATCTCCCCAGTAAATAACGTTGGTATTAGCAATATTTTTAATTTTTAGGTCAAAAATATTATTTAACAAGCCCCCCGGCTTCTTAGCCCCAAATACCCCCCGATAAAGCATTTCACCTTTTTCTTGTTCGGCAACATAACCCTCTGTTCTCACAAAACGATTACGAAAATGAACCCGTCCATCTCCCATAAATGAGAACGCTGATACCATTCCATCACCATCAAACGGGTGGGTTAGGGGTGTTCCCTGCACCTCCAATAAACCGGGGCCATTGCGAAAAAGTGTTCCGCTTAAATCGGTAGGAATATGACCTTCAATGTCTTCTATCCAGTAATTCTCTTCATTGGGTTGAGAGTCGTAGCCTTTGAGCCAATCTTGACTAGAAAAAGAAGATTCTGCACTATTTTTTTGTAATAAGCTGGTCATAGGAAAAAATTCGTTTGATTATTAATCAGGTTATTTACAAATCTTAACAAAAAATCATCGAGAAATCGTATGAGAGTTTTTAAATAAATCTGGGCTTCATCTAATTGTCAGTTGGATAAAGCAGTAGGATAAAAACAACCGATTAATCTCTTGCGACTTGTTCTATTTTGCTGAATTTTCCTTCCTCACTATTGATCACCGATACCTTGTTACTAGACTATAAACGCTGTCAGCGACGAGCTTTCCTCGATATCTATGGGAATGAACTAGAAAAACGCTCAGAAAAAGATTTTTTAACTAAATTACGCCAAGAAAGTAGAAAGCACGTCCAACAGGTGATAAGTACTTACTTTCCCCATGCTCAACCCCTTCAGAATAAAACCGAAGACTGGCAACAAAAAGCATTAGAAACCTACACTTTAATGGAACAAGGTGTAGATTGTATCTATAGGGGAACATTACAAGGGTTACACGCCTCGAATCTGCCCTTAATAGGAACACCAGACTTACTTATCAAAGGGTTAGGCCAATCAAAATTCGGTAACTGGTTATATTATCCTGTTAGTATCCACTTTGGTCGCCGTCCTAAACCAGAATATAAGCTGGTTGCTACCTTTTACACCGATTTACTCAGACAAATTCAAGGAATATCCCCTCCCCAAAGCCAACTTATTCTACGTCGCAAAAATCGTCATACTGTCGATTTAACCCGATGGTATCCTCGTCTTCAGGAAACCCTCGATGAGTGCGTCCAAGTTTTAGTACAGCAAAATGAACCAGAAGTCTTTATTTCTCGCCAACGCTGTAGCCTCTGTCATTGGTACGATCATTGTTATAAAATTGCCCAAGAAGACAATCATTTATCCCTTGTTCCGGGTGTCACTCCCAATCGTTACGAGTCTCTACAAACCCTTGGAGTCATGACTGTCGAATCATTAGCTAATACTGATCCCCATCACCTTAGAGAAACAATGAGCCTTGAAATTGCTCAACAATTGCAGCGACAGGCGCAATCTATCCTAGAAAACCGTCCTATTCTTAAAGCAGCTATGCCTCATGCTTTGGATCACTGGTTACCCACTGCCCCTATTGAATTCTACTTTGATATTGAAGCAGAACCTGAACAAAAATTAGATTATCTCTTAGGTATCTTACAAGTTGATCGGCAAAATCACCAACAAATCTTTTACTCTTTTCTTGCAGAAACCCCCCAACAAGAAGGTCAAATTTGGCAAAAGTTTGTTAATTTAATGATGCAGTATGAATCAGCCCCTATTTTTCACTTTTCTGAATATGAAGCAGAAACCATTAAGCGTCTGGCTCATCTTTATCATACCCCCAAATATCAAAGCGATCGCCTTTTATCCCGTTTAACCGATCTCCATCAACGAGTCACAACTATCGTAACTTTACCCGTAGAAAGTTATTCGCTCAAAGCTATTGCTCAGTGGGTTGGCTTTCAATGGCGTGAGCAAGGAGTGGGCGGGGATCAATGCGTTTTTTGGTATGACCAATGGTTAAAGACAGAAGATCGCAGGTATTTGACGTATATTTTACGTTATAACGAAGATGATTGTCGGGCAACCTTCTGGGTTAAAGACTGGCTTCATCAATTTTTAAACGAAGTTTAAATTTCCCCCCTTTGATTGAGGTTAATTTCGTAACATTTAGTCACAATTCTTGCTTGAAAGGGATAGGTTTTTAGAGGTTGTCTAAAGTTATGCAAAGTTTTATAAAAAAAACTGATTTGTGTTGTGGGTAACCGATTAAGCGTACCTGAAAATGTTATCGTTAAAAATAAGATATAGACATCTTTAACATCCCTAAAGCTTCTTACTCCGTCACTACCTTTTCCAAGGATAAGTCCTATGATGCTTCCTCTTTTTCCCCTGTTGCTCGTGATCACAGCTATTTGGAGTATTCTCTGGTATCAAAAAACCGATAATGATATTTTTGGGGTACTAGGGACAACCAGCGCAGTTATTGGTCTTATTTGGGGGTTAGTTATCGCGCACTGGTCAATTAATCTGATTGGATTAGTTCTTCTCTTAATCTTCCGTTCTTCCCTATTGAATGCACTTACAGTCAAAGTTCATCAGGACTAAATTCATTTGTTCTCTTAATAGGGATCAAGGATAGTCAATGGTTAACCTAGAAAAAATACCTAGTGTCATTGATCCCAAATAAAGATAACATTAGTCAAACTCATTTTTTAAGCTCCTATATATTCCTGCTTTAACAATCTTTTAGATGATGCTCTCTGTTGATGAATTCTCTTTTGCTGAGATAGTGTTAAATTCTCCTAGACCAGTACTTGTCAATTTTTGGGCGCCTTGGTGTGGCTTATGTGGGTTAATCACCCCAATTTTGACCCAAATACAGAACCAATGGCAGGACAATCTCAAAATTGTCAATATCAATGCCGATAATAACCTGCGTCTAGCCAATACCTACCGTATTAAAAACCTCCCCACCTTGTTACTCTTTGAAAATGGTCAAGTGAAATACCGCCTTGATAGCTTCCACAGTCGTGAAGAGTTGCAACAAATTCGGGAACTGATTTCGGTTGATACAATTGTAACCTCTGCCTAGAATCCCAAAGACGAAATATGCGGGCAGTTTTATGTGGTTACTACGGGAAGGGAAATGCTGGGGATGAAGCCCTGCTAGTCTCCCTATTACAATTATTACCCCCTTGGGTAGAACCAGTTGTATTATCTGCTAATCCTTCTAACACTTCGCAACAGTATGGAGTTGAAAGCTGTCCTCATCGATCGCTTTTTTCCATTCTTAAGGCATTTAAACAATCTGATGCTTTTATCTGGGGAGGAGGTAGTTTAATGCAGGATGTCACCAGTTTAGCCAGTCCTATCTATTATGGAGGGTTAATGGCTTATGCCCAACAACAGGGCTTAAAAACCATCGCTTGGGCTCAAGGAATTGGCCCCCTTAAACATCCTTTCACCCGTTGGTTAACCAAACAAGTGCTGTTAGGCTGTCATGGGATTAGTGTGAGAGATGATGCGTCGGCGGAATGGGTGTCTCAATGGCAATTAAGCCCGATTCTAGCCCCAGACCCCGTATGGAGTTTACAAGGAAAATCTGTTACTACTTTAAGTGATTTACCTGCTCCTAGAGTAGCCGTCAATTTACGCTCTCATCCTTTATTAACAGAAAAAAGATTAGATATTTTAACCAAAGCCCTGATTTCCTTTCAAAAAGCAACGAATATTTGTCTTTTATTAGTTCCCTTTCAAGGATCACAAGATTTAGCGATCGCTCAAAAAATTGCTTCCCAATTAACAGGGGTTCATCATATTGTGCAATTAAGCGATCCCAGAGAGATTAAGGGCATTTTTCAGGGGGTAGAAATGACCATTGGAATGCGGTTACATAGTTTAATTATGGCAGCATCAGAAGGATGTCGTTGTCATGGCTTAAGTTATGATCCCAAGGTGAGTTATTTAATGGAAACCCTAGATATACCGGGGTGGGAATTATCTCAATTACCCGATGAGCCCAATGAAATTAGTACTGCATGGTTAGACTACTATGCCAATGGAGAAGGCTTAAATCAAGGGCAGATTCAGTCTTTATGCGATCGAGCTTTGATGCACCAATCAGTCTTATTTCAAGCGTTACAACAATAACAATTCGTGCTGATTGAACAACCGTCAAGTCCTTTTACTGTTCATGGGAATGAGCTAGACTTTTAGTAATAGACCCTATCACAAAAGCAATAAGGTCTTTAAAGTGATCATCACTCTAACTGAACTGATTCTGTTTTTATATTTAAAGCCATAAAGCCATGAAAGTTTCTTTAAAAGCTGCTCTGAGTAACCCGAATATTGACGCAAAACAGAGTAATCATCAGCGTCAACTCTCATTATCCACCGCCGCAGTCAATAATATAAGCGATCACTCTCTTCCCCTCAATCTTTGTCTCGTCTTAGATCATAGTGGTTCAATGGATGGCCAACCCTTAGAAACGGTGAAATTAGCAGCTATACGCTTAATCGAACAGTTAAACCCCCAAGATTCCCTATCTGTCATCGCTTTTGACCATCGAGCTAAGGTAATTGTTCCCAGTCAGTCTGTTAGTGATATTAATAGTATTCGGACGCAAATCAAAGCATTAGCAGCAGATGGAGGAACAAGCCTAGACGAAGGTATTAAATTAGGAATTAAAGAAGCAGGAAAAGGAAAAGAGCATCGGATTTCCCAGATTTTGGTATTAACCGACGGAGAAAACGAACACGGCGATAATGATCGCTGTTTAAAATTGGCTGAAATCGCCTCAGCGCATAATATTACCCTTAATACGCTGGGATTTGGGACATTTTGGAATCAAGATGTTTTAGAAGCGATCGCAGATAAAGCAGGGGGATCTTTATCTTACATTGAACAACCACAGGATGCAGTCGGAATCTTTCAAGAGCTTTTTAGCCGGATGCAGTCCGTTGGCTTAACCAATGCCCATTTATTGCTAGAATTAAACCCTAATGTTCGGTTAGCTGAGTTGAAACCGATTTCCCAAGTTGAACCTGAAACGGTGGAATTAACGGTTGTTCCTGAAGAGACGGGTTTTAGTGTACGTTTAGGCGATTTAATGATCGACCATTCCAAGGTAATTTTAGCGAATCTTTATTTAGGACAGTTACCCGTTGGGGAACAAGTCATTGCTAAGGTGCAAATTCGTTATGATGATCCCTCTATTTCCCAGACTAATTTATTATCTGAGCAACAGTCAATTTTTGCCACTGTTCAACAGGAATATGAAGCGCAAACCGATGAAACGGTTCAAAAATCAGTCTTAAAATTAGCGAAATATCGTCAAACCCAAATTGCTGAGGAAAAAATCAGTCAAGGGGATACAAAAGGTGCAGCAACGTTGTTACAAACCGCCGCGAAAACTGCTTTACAAATGGGAGATAAAAATGCAGCAACGGTTTTGCAAGAAAGTGCAACTCAGTTACAAGTTGGAGAACAATTAAGCGAAGCACAACGGAAGAAAACTCGTATTGTTTCTAAAACTGTTCTTCAAGATGGTTAGAATAAATTAAGATAAGATAATTGTAAAATATTACAAGTCATTTTTGATTGGAACACTTTCTTATTCCCTATGATTGTCACTCTGGCTAGACCTACTACGTTAGAAGAATTTTGGAATTGGTATCCTAATTATGGGGGACGTTATGAATTGCATAATGGAGCAATTGTTGAAATGCGACCGACAGGAAGTCATGAACAAGTCATTAGTTTTCTAAATATTACCGTTATTAATCAGCCTAACTTAACTAATGAACCTTTTTGGCAAAACCGCTCTACTTTAACTCAGGGGAAAACGATTCCTTTGGTTGTTGAAGTGGTAGGCAGCAATTGGGGATATGATTATGGTCATAAGTTAATTGATTATGAGGCTTTAGGGATTAAGGAATATTGGATTATTGATTATTTAGGATTAGGAGGAAAACGTTATATTGGCAATCCTAAAAGACCGACGATTTCTATTTATCAGCTAGTTGATGAGGAATATCAATTACAACAGTTTCGAGGAAATGAAGGTTTGAAAAGTGCAATTTTTCCTGATTTGAATTTGAAGGCTCAACAAATTTTTGATAGTGCTAGTTAATGGATGATTATTATCATACTTGCTATTTAATCTTGATTTAATAACCGATTTATAATTATATAAATTCTTCACTGATAAAATACTCGGTGATGTAAAGAAAAGCGATCACTCTTGAGAAAAATGATTTTTTAATGTATCAATAAGCCCTAAAATAAGAGAGAACCATGTCCTACTCTACACAAAAATTAAAACGGTTGATTAAAGTAATATTAATCCCCCGTTCTAACACAATGATTAGATGACAATATAACTTTTAATGAGCAGAACCATTGCCATCGTAGTTATCAGAATCGTAGAAACCGTTTTTTGTAGCAAAGAAAAGACAGGAAACAATAAAAATTCCTGTTAAAGCCAACATAATGATTTTAATATCCATAGTAAAAGCTTGTCCTCACGCATTTTATTAACGTTGCTCCTCAGATTATACTCAAAATTTCAAATTATGCGGGATAAGTAAAGACTTATTTAATCTCCTTAACAAAAAACGTGAGTTCAACTAACTTGAAGCAGAACCCACGTTTCGTTATTTTCTACCATTCTTAACCATTATCCTCGGCGGCAATTTTCGGTAACATTAGTACATAACGATGACCCGATGATTCAGAACCCTGAACCACAACTTTTCCACCGTGACTCTCAATCAGATGACAACTCAGCAATAAACCGAGCAATTCTTGAGGACTTTGGGGAGATTCCTCTGTAACAGACTGACTATTACTATTTAACACAGATTCTAAAGATGCTACCGTTAACACTTGATTTTGGGGTAAATAACCATTCACTTCAGGATGTTGGGATAAGTGACCCGAAGGTTGACCATTTAAGCCATTATAAGATATTACCTGTGGTAAACCGTCTCCTAACCACGGATGAGAAATCCAAACGGCGATATTTAACTTGTCGGTACGATGGGAAACATGAATCCTAATATCTCCCCCTGACTCAGAGGATTCAATCAAACTCAACAGTAGATAATAAATCGCCTGACGTACTCTCTCCTTATCTAATAACCAAATTCGTTGACCGGGTTCTACTGAAAGACGTAAGTGTAACCGCTTTTGTTGAGCAATTTGACCTAAACTATTGATGGACTGCTGACAAAGCATTTCCACATTAACAGAGGTTAATTGAATTTGGGGCGGTTGATCTTCGATTAATCCCAGTTTAAGAACTTCCTCTACGACAGAATTGAGATGCTGACCACTGGTATGAATAATATTAAGATATTCTCTTTGTTTAGATGACAGCGAACCAAAGACTTCTCCTTGTAAAACACTGGACATTCCAATGATGGCTGTTAAAGGCGTTCGTAACTCTTGGGTCAATTGTCCCAGTAGTTTAAGCTTGACGTAACTCAGGGAATGGTTGAAGGATTGATGATGACTCTCATTTCCCATCTGAGGAGAAGGATAGGATTTAGGGGTCGTTTCTTGGGTTGATTGGTGAACAAACACCATATCCCTTTCTATTTCTGTTTTCAGCGTTTTACTTAATTGTTGTCGTTCAAATTCTCGTAAACACCAACGGGCTGTTAAATTTAAAAATTCTACATCTTTAACAGAAAAGCGATGAGGTTCTAAGTCCATTACCCCTAAGGCCCCAATACAGTCTCCCTCTGCGGTAATTAAAGGTGTTCCTAGATAAGCACGAATTCCATAATGTTGTACTAAAATGCTTTGGGCAAAGACCGATTCTGCCAAAGTATCATAAATAATTAAAGGTTGTTTACTATCTACAACATAAGTACTAAAGGCTTCTTGGCGAGAAATTTGGCGAGAAGAAGCAATCGGGTTCATTAGTCCCAATCTTGAGAGGCCAATAGCCGATTTAATCCGAAATTCTTCTTGAACCATTATGCCGAAAAAACACAGGGGGGTTTCTAAATAACGGGCGGCGGTTTGGGTCGCTTCATCGAAAACAGGGATGCTTTCCGCCTCTAGCAGGCCTAACTGTTTGAGAACGGCCAGCCGTTTTTGTTCTCGCATCGCTGGACTGAGACCGTCCAAATAACAGAAAAGACGATAAGGCGGATTAACCATCCCTCCGTTGGCGACATGAATGTCCGTAATCCCCAGATTCATAGCTTGCACTTGCATTACTTAATCTCACTCAGTCGAATAAATGGGTAGATAGACCAGAAAATTCCAAAGTCCAAGACATGATAATCATCGAAGAAGGAAGATCAATTAAAGATCAATGCAAGATTAATAAGGTTGAGGGTTTCCTTCGTCCTTGACAAAGTATGGTATTTTCCAATCCATACTGATAGCGTTCCCCATTAAGGGGCAGAACGAACATAGAATCAGATTTTTTTTGAAGATTTTTCTAAAATTCGTATATTTACCGAACAATTAGTCTTTTATCCGTGAACTTACTTAGGAGAAGTCAGTGAGCAGTGAACAATAATTAGTTATCCTATAATTAATTTTGTCTTACTAATTAACGAAATTATGGGTATAGGTACGGATTTATTTATGGAAGCGGCGATCGCTGAAGCGAAACTGGGACAGCAAGAGGGAGGAATTCCCATTGGTTCAGTTTTAGTAAAAGAGGGCAAAATTATTGGTCGGGGACACAATAAACGGGTACAAGAGAATGATCCCATTACCCATGCAGAAATTGATTGTTTGCGCCGTAGTGGGCGAATTAAAAGTTATCAAGATACCATCCTTTATTCTACCCTTATGCCTTGTTATTTATGTGCAGGGGCGGTGGTGCAATTTGGCATTAAAAAGGTGATTGCAGGGGAATCAAAAACCTTTTCAGGGGCTAGAGAGTTTATGGAATCTCATGGGGTAGAGGTGATTGATTTAGATTTAGCAGAATGTCGTCAATTGATGTCTGATTTTATTAGTAATAATCCGCTTTTATGGAATGAGGATATAGGGAAATAATTATGAATTATGAATTATGAATTATGAATTATGAATTATGAATTTATGAATTTATGAATTTATGAATTTATGAATTATAAATTATAAATTATCCCAAGCCCGCATTTTACCGGGATTCATTAAACCATAGGGATCAACTTGTTGCTTAAATTTAAGTTGTCGGGGGTCAATCACTTTTCGTCCTCCATCTTCTAGGATAAAAGTATGGGGATTAGCAATAAAAACTCCGGCTTCTTCATGGTAACGAATAATTTCATTTAGTCTTTTTTCGGTAGTAAAACGCACAATTGGAAGCCCAATAGGAATCACTTTTCCTTCCATTCTGATAAACTCTAAATGAGGAATAACTTCATCTTTAAACTTCTCATCCATTTCTTTGACTTTCTCTAAATCAAAATAGACTGCTTGTAAATAAGTTAAATTTTTATCTACATTACGAGCATGAAGCGTCGTATGATTCCAAGTAAATTCTAAGAGTAATGTTCCTTTGTTGGCTTCTTGGGCTGATTTTTGATAACTAATATCTCCCTTATATTCTTTGACTAATTCCTTAAATAACTCCACATCATATTGAGAAATCATCACCAAAGCAGCAGACTTTCCTTGCGGTAAAACATCTTGTAAAGGCGTAAAATAACGACAGATTGGTTCATCATGAATACTCACTAATTTTTTAACAATACCATCACTATCACTTAATACTTGTCCAAACATCATTGCATCTGTAAAGTTATCAAAAATAACAATAAATTCCCACCAAGGATAAGCGGGTGCAAGAGGAAGTTCTAATTCGGTGATAATTCCGTTTGTTCCATAAGCATGGTTAACTTTCTGCACTTCATCGCCTCTTAACTCTAATATACGGGGGCTATCTTCTAAAGTTATCACTTTTACTCCTTGTAAGTTGCCTCTATCTGCTAATTGTCCATAAGTAATTGAGCCGATTCCTCCGCTTCCCCCACTGATAAATCCTCCTATTGTTGCTTTTCGGTAGGTAGAAGGAGTCATTCGCAATTCCCAACCCATTTCCCTTGCTTCTTTGTCAAATGCTGCCATTTTTACCCCTGCTTCCATGCGAGCGCAGCCTTGCTTAATCCATTTAATTTGGCTTAAATTGCTTAAATCTAGGACAATTCCCCCTTTTAAGGGAATACACTGTCCATAGTTGCCTGTTCCTGCTCCTCTCACCGTGAGAGGAATGCGATAATTAACACAGGTTTGTGCGACTTGCAGTATTTCTTCTTCGTTTTTGGGACGAATGACAAAATCAGCCCGTTTATTCTGTAGCTGTTCTTGAAGAACAGGACTAAAATGATAGTAATCTAGGGAAAGCTTAGTTATTTGACTCGAATCGGTAATAATATCTAAGTTAGAGAGGTCTTGGAGAATGTTATTTTGTGCGATCGCTGTCATAATTGTTAGAGAGAAACTTTATTTTGTAAGATATTAATTAAAATACAACAACTGTTAAATTATGTCTAAGTTTTTTCAATTTGAATCGGATTTTGTTAATTCTCTGCACTGTATTCCGATGCAGGTAAGACTAAAACTAGATACCTGTGGAGTGAAAATGAAACTCTCTCACTGGAATCAATTAACCAAGGAAGAACGTAAGGTTTTAGTTTCAATGTCCTGCGAGACACCGTCAGAAAGCACAATTTATCGGAATTTTTTACAACAATTAATTACAGAAAAAACAGGTGAACCGGCTAAAGAATTACCGATTGAAGAACATCCAGCGTGGCTAAATGCTCAAGAAATACCTCAAGAGGTACAAGAAAAAGCAGCCGATTTTGATGTTTTCCTGTCCCTTGAAAGTTGGCAAGCCTTGACTCCATTACAGCGATTTGCCTTAATTAAATTAAGTCGTCCTAGTCATGAAAATGCTAATTTTTATCCTGCTTTACAGGAATTTTGTCTGATTGAATCTAATTAGATATTGATATTTCTCCATCCTTCTATTAATGAATCGGTTGACGTTTAGATTGTGGCCGACAAGGGTTTCCCCAAGCAATTTTTTCAGCCGAAATAGACTTTAATACACTACTTCTTGCACCAATGACCGAATTTGCACCAATAATGACCCCTTGTGCAATTAAACAATCCATTGCTACCCAAACCCCGTTACCAATGATAATAGGGGCTGTTTTTAAGCCAAAGGTGTCATCATTAATATCGTGACTTCCCGTACAAAGATAGCATTCTTGGGAAATGACACAATGTGAGCCAATGGTAATTTTATCAAGGCTGTAGAAAACAACATCGTCCCCAATCCAGCTATAATCACCAATTTCTACCTTCCAAGGGTAGGTAAAACGAGCCGTTGGACGAATGCTTACGCCTTTCCCTATCTTTGCCCCAAAACGCCGTAATAACCAACAACGAATACCATGAGCATTGTGTAGGGTTAAGGGAAAAGCGATCGCTTGTATAAACCACCATAGAATAATAAACCATGAGGATCTTCCCCTATCAAACCACGATTGATCATATTGACTTAAATCAATCCAAGGGTCAGCATCTACTATAGGGGAAGAAGGAACTTGCTTATCCATTAATATTCGTTAATTCAGGTTTAGGGGAATTAGAGGAAGAAGACTCTGTTTTTTGAGAATTAGAGGGGGAAACGTTGAGTTTTCCACCAAATTTACGTAATTCATACAATTTAACCCCGATTTGATATTCATATTGACTCAGCAGACGGGCGTACATATAACCTGCTGTTCCGTCCAAGAAACCGAGACGAATAAAATAGAATAAAATAAATCTTAAAAGGGGTTTAAAGGGCAATTTTACCCAAATTTTCTTTAAAAACCGCTTACGTTGTACCGAATCTCCAAAAAGATTTGCACCAATTGTTCCCTCATCTCCTTGTCCTGTGAGGAGGTTATAATAAACTCGTGCTTCCCAGTTAGAATAACGGTTATGGCGTTGTAACCAATGATAAATGTCACGGAAGTCGATGTGCAGCATATCTTCTTTGAGATAACCCACATTTCCTTCTAAAACAACGTGTTCATGAACTTCGTTATCTCCTGTGTTGGGGATATCTTCTGTATTGAGATTTTCGTAGCGGCCACAACGATGACGAAAAAGACGTAAATTCCAATCAGGGTATTTTCCACCGTGACGAATCCATTTTCCTAAGAAAAAGACTCGACGATTGAGATAATAACCGTTATAACTGGGATCTTTGATAACTGTTGCGATTTCTTCCCACAATTCGGGAGTAATTCGTTCATCACAATCGACAATTAACACCCAGTCATTGCGAAAGGGAAGATTATCAAGAGACCAATTTTTTTTCTTGGGCCAGCGTCCATTAAAATTAAATTGAACCACCTGTGCGCCATACTCTTTACAAATGTCACAGGAGCGATCGCTACTTTGAGAATCAACGACAAACACCTCATCTGCTTGAGCAACGCTTTCTAAACAAGCAGGAAGGTTAAGTTCCTCATTTTTAGCGGGAATCAGAACGGAAACGGGGATTTTAGCCGATGTCATAGACATTTATAAATAGTTAGGATCAGATAACTAATATACAGGTTTTTAAGGGGGACTGGTTGGCAGTGTACCACCTTAAGTCGCTATCTAAGCTGTTCATTACCTAAATTGGTATGTGAAGACTGTAAAGGAGTTGGGAGTTGGGAATAGGGAATAGGGAATAGGGAGTTGGGAGTTGGGAATAGGGAGTTGGGAGTTGGGAGTTGGGAATAGGGAGTTGGGAGTTGGGAATAGGGAGTTGGGAGTTGGGAGTCGGGAATAGGGAGAGGGGAGAGAGTTTGAGTATTTGTACTAAAATAGCCAAGACCCAGTTTAAATGTGTTTTAGCTTAACACGATAGTTATCGCCAAGTTCGATAAACTTACATCTTCATTGGACAATACGCAAAGATGGAATAGTTGTGTCAATCCTCTTTACTATAGCTGTTTGTAGAGAATTATTAGATGAAGTGATCAAGCCAATGAATTTCTAGGGATGATGCTAGAGGTTCAACCATTTACTGAACTAACTATTGGTTAATTTTGCAGCGAAACTTTGACTGTGTTTATTCAATTGATCGATAATTTTTTGCTTAAAATGGAGGTTGTCTGAGCCACTCTTTTCCATTATCTAAATAATATCATGTCAAGTCAATTTAATCAAGTCCTATTCCTCTATTTTTTATTTGATTTTTTGTTAAAGATCATAATAGAAAATTAGTTGATTTTAAACATCATCGTTAATCAAACTATAAAGGTTAAGATAACTTAGTTCTCAAAATCCTTGACAAATAAGGCAAAATAGTCTATTCTTTGCAAGAAGATCAATAATTAGCTTAATAAGAAATTGACACAATGTTAATCGCTGGTGATATCGGGGGAACAAAAACCATTCTTCGCTTAATCGAAGTCACGTCCGAACGTCCTTTTCCTTTTAACTTAAATCCCTTATTTGAACAAACTTATCCTAGTCAAGAATATACTGATTTAGTTCCCATCATCATTAAATTTTTAGAAGACACAAGACAACAAGTTAATCAACCGATCAACGTTGATAAAGCTTGCTTTGGAATTGCCGGTCCTGTGGTTGACAATACCTGTAATTTAACGAATCTTGATTGGTCTCTTTCAGGGGATAGACTTGCTGACAATTTATCCATAGAAAAGGTTAGCTTAATCAATGATTTTGCTGCTATTGGTTATGGGATTTTAGGACTCAAAGACGAAGATTTATGTATTTTACAAGATGTTGAATCAAATCCTACTGCTCCCATTGCTATTATAGGGGCAGGAACAGGATTAGGCGAAGGATTTTTAATTCCCAATGGAGAAGGATTCTATCATATATTTAGTAGTGAAGGCGGTCATGCTGATTTTGCCCCCCTTTCCCTCTTAGAAAGAGAGATAGTAGAATATGTTAGTGATGATTTAAAGATAGATAGAGTGTCCGTAGAACGAATTGTTTCAGGTCAAGGCATTGCCTCAATTTACAAATTTCTACGCAATCAAAATGTTTCCTTAGAATCAGAAAATATGACAACAATTTATCAGCAATGGGAAACAGAAATCGGACAAGAAGAGAAAACTATCGATTTAGCAGCAGAAGTCGCTAAAGCAGCTAATAATAATGATTCTTTATGCCAACAAACGATGAATTTATTCGTCAAATCCTATGGTGTAGAAGCAGGAAATTTAGCCTTAAAACTATTACCTTATGGGGGATTATACATTGCGGGTGGAATTGCTGCTAAAAATCTAGAATTAATGCAGCAAGGTGATTTTCTAAAAGCTTTTCGGGCTAAAGGACGGATGAGAAAGTTAATGAAGAATATACCAGTTTTTATTATTTTAAATCAGAAAGTAGGATTAATTGGGGCCGGCATTCGAGCGAGTCAGTTATAGTAAATAAGTAATTACCGTTTAGGGTACTCATTAATAGTAGAAAGATGGGCTTTGCCCACCTTTAGTCTAATTAAATGCCCTTAGAACTTAAAAGTCGTTCTTAAAGTACCAATATAAACCGTATCATTGGCTCGGCTATCTTGGTTGGGTGAAGTTAAGATAATCAAACCGGGAGTCAGAGAGATATTATTATTAATGGGATACTTATAAGAAACCTCAACATGGAAAGGCGTATCATTGTTAAACCCTTCAGGACGATTGGGAATTTCAATTCCCCCTAAATAGGGTTCAGCCCCGACAATAATAGCACCCATGCTACCTTCTTTACCCAAATCAGGGAAGGCTAAAACAAGGGCATAATTCCAAATCTCTCCGTCTCCAAACTCAATCAATTTAGCATCCGTGTAACCACCCCATGCACGAATACTAAAATTGTCAGCCACATCAAATTGACCTTGAACACCATAAGAATTACTGGAAACAGGACGATTAGCAACCCCTAACGTAGAAAGTTGCAAGTTCCCCGGTAAAGTCCCTGTTCCACCAAAACGGAAACCTTGACCCGTTGCATTGGTATTGGGATCATAACCATTAAGATAATTCAAGCCAAATTTAAGATTATCGGTTGGTTTCACAACAAGTTGACCCATTGCTGAGTAATTACCATTGAATAATCCTTTTCCCTCAGCAGGATTAAAACCCTGACGGGCTAAATAACCCGCAGAAAATTCTAACCAATCCGTTGCATTGTACTTAAGTCCTAAACCTTGACCCCCTAAACCGAGACGATAAATAGGATTTCGTTCACCAAAGCGAGTCAATGCACCTGATGCACCCCCTCCTGCTTCTAGTCCAGCATTGAAGGTATCCGCATAGAAGTGGTGTCCCCCTAAACTAGCCATGGTGAAGACTTTTAGCTTATCTCCGACAGGGAAATAGTAGTGGAGTCGGTCAATAATCACATCATTGTTGCTATTAGGGCCATCAAAGGCAAAACGTCCTTGAAAATCGCCAATTTCATTTTGGAAAGAGTTACCAATACTAGCGGCGGTTAAACGGGTAAAAAGCTGGTCTTTTCCCGTGAAACTGGTCACTAACTGCAAACGGACTTTATCCGTAAAAACCGTTTGAGAGTTAATCTTGCGAGGGCCACTACCATTATCAATATCTCCCCCAAACGCTTGAGAAATATTAAAGGCTGTTTCCCCAACTAACTTAGTCGTAGTGGAAAATTGGTTATCTTCGAGAAACGAGACTCTAGATTCGAGATTATCAAGTCTTGTTCCTAAAGCCGTCAATTCTGATTGAAATTCTTCGGCTAGTCGTTTTAATTTATCAATATCTTCTTGAAGAACTGCTACATTTTCTTGAATTAAACGCTCCATCACGTTCATACAAGCATTTAATCCTGCTGCAAATTCCCAACGGGTTAAGGCACGATTTCCTCGAAAGGTACGGTCAGGATAGCCGACAATGCAACCATAGCGTTCTACGAGACTGCGGAGGGCTTCATACGCCCATTCTGTCGGTTCAACGTCTCTTAACTCAGAAACACTGGTGACTTGTTCCATTCCCCCCGTTGAATTGTTAAAGGTTCGATAACGGGGTTGGGGTTTAGCTGACCAAGGATGGGCTGTTGAGCTTTCTGGACGAGAAATCGGTTCAGCTTGTACGCTAGAAGCAAAAATAGAAAGGGCAAGTCCGCTTAGGACTAAATATTGACTTAATTTGAAAGACATTAGCTTTCCTCACACCAAAAATGTCGAATACAATTTGAACGTTAAGTATAGCTTAATTTTCTATTAAAAAGCGTTTAAATTATGCAACAGAGGAAATTCATCATGCTATATTTGCAAATATAGCTAAAAGAAGCCCTTATCGAAAAGATTTCAGATTGAACCCACATTCCGTACGTTGCAAGTGTCATCACAAAGATAAAGTAAATCATGTTCCTGAACCCTATTTATGGGTACGATTTACAATCTACATTCATTTCATAGTGCGTAAGTGCTAAGTTTTGTTTTTTGTTTATCATCCAAAGTTGGGAGAGTTTCCTTAATGTGCCAGTCTTGCCTTGTGATCCCGTACTTTAATATTTGCGTTTGGGATCATTCCTTCTGTTCTATCCTCTTGCCAGATTTGTTTACACATTTCGATAAAATCATAGTCTCTCCTGTACCAAAGTCGTAGATATTTGTGAGCTTCATTAGTTAATCTTTTATCAAATTTTTGAGATATTCTATTGCTTTTTTCAGGATTGTCAGGAAGCTCAAGTTCTACAGGTAAATGAAGAAGCTTTTTAAGATTAAGAAAATCTTGATTCAACGTTTCTTGAAACCCAACGTATAAAACGTCCTCCATTCTACTAAGAAAATAGGCTTCTGTTTCAAACCAGTCCCAATAAGAAGTACAGACATGCCCAATGTGTTGCATTCCTTGAATAGCTGCTTCTTTTATTGCTATTTGATCAGAAGCTAATGCTAGGGCAAGATCATTAGGAGTTGTAAATTGTTTAAATGCCTTAGCTTCTTTAGCTGGCCATGATTTAACTCCCTCTTTTTCCCATCTCTTTCGAGAGTAAAAGCCACTGACAAATCGTTGAACCGGATCTCTTAAGATAAAAAAGTACTTCTCGCCTTTAGGTAAATCTCGTAGGGTACAAGTATGACCTCTTAATTGGATAATATATCTGTCTGTTACTAAGTGATTCTGTAGAGTATGTTTAACCGCTGTTCCTACCGTTTTACCAATATGAATAAAGTTGGCTATTTGACGACCTTGCAACAAAGCTAGGTATCGAGTGACTTTTTTCTGCCATTGCGAAGCATTTTTGAATTTTGGAGTTCTTTTCATTACTTTTTTACTTAAGTTTTTGACCGTGAGCGACCACATCATATCATAGCCTTTCCTTAAAAGAAAAGTTCAATCTACAATCGGCAATCAGTTGACGTAACGTGAGTTCAAACGTGAGTTCAACGAATTTAAAAGATGGCAGATTGAGATAAGATTCCTTAAACGTACGGTATCTTGATACCGTGAAAAGTGTCTGACTGTAGATGATTCAGGATATCTGCATCTCAAGATACAAGAGAATTACCATGTATTTAATTAGGTTAACAAGGTGTCTAAATCAGGCACATTCACCCAACACTTTTCTTGATTTGATTGATGGGTTAAGTCCATTAATAACTGAGAATAAAAACCCTCTTTTAAAGAAGGGGTTAAAGATTGCTTTTGATCAATTCCTTTTACCCATTGATCCACAACTCGCACAAAAGGAGCTAATCGGCCATCAGAAAAAGTTTTAGGAAAAGCCAGTTGTTGAGAAATTTCTAATTCTCTTAAAGCTTCTCCCGCGGTTGCACCCCATAGACGAAATCCGTGAATATAGTCCTTTAAATTATCACTTCCTAATATTAAAGTCCCTTGATCGCCGTAAATTTCTAACCAATGACCTCGCCCATTATAAGTTACCGAACTAATATTTAATTGACAAGGAATTCCCCCTTCTAATTCCATCATAATTAAACAAGTATCATCTGCATCAACGGGTTTTAAACGATTATTTTCTAAGGCATCTGGCCGTTGTTTAATGGCACAATTTACCGATGCACATAGTCTTTCTACCTTACCAAATAACCAGTAAATATAATCAAAAGCATGAGATCCCACTGCCCCCAATACGCCCCCTCCTTTATCTTTTTGGGCATACCAATTCCAACCCCGTTGAGGATTTGCCCGACTCGCCACTAACCAATCAATTTTAATTAGACGAGGTGTTCCCACAAATCCCCCTTGTAAATATTCTGCCAATTGTTGCCAAGCTGGAACAAATCTAAATTCAAAGTCTGCCGTGCCTACCACCTGATTTTGTTGGGCGAGATGGTATAATTCCTTTGTTTCATCAGCCTTTAATGTCAGGGGTTTTTCTAGTAACAAATGCTTTTGGGCAGCTAACACTGCTTTTGCCATGTCATAGTGCAGAAAGGGGGGTGTGGCAATGGTAACAGCATCCACATCAGGAAGGGCAAGAAGGGATGGTAAACTATCCTCTGCATAAGGAACTTCAAATTGAGCAGCAATTTCCTTAGCTTTTGTTTTATCCCGATGATAAACAGCGACGACTTCGGTACGATGATGATGTTGTAATCCCGGTATGTGAATGGCTTGTCCGAATCCTGTTCCGACAACCGCTACCCCAATTTTCTCTGAATTTGACGGCATGGAAATAATTAATAGTTCAAACTTTTATTAGCAGCTTATTAATCATAATTGATCTTTGCCTCAAAATAAACCGTTAGCCCTTAAATTTAACTCGTTGACTGAACTATGAAGAAAGATTCAAACCGTCATCCCCAACTTAAACAATTGATGAAATCATTAGGATTAGTTGATCTGAGGTTAATTAACTGGCATGATTTGGACTTAGCCTTAACCCATCCCAGTTTTTCAGCCACCCGTAACTATGAACAATTAGAGTTTATTGGAGATGCGGTTATTCGCTTAGTCGCTAGTGAAATTTTAATGGAATATTATGGTCAAGAAACAGTGGGAGAATTCGCTGCTTTACGGTCAGTTATGGTCAGCGATCGCACCTTAGCTGATTTTGCGGATCACATTAATTTAGAACCCTATTTATTACAAAGCGAGACGGCTTCAAAAGATAAAAGAGGCAGAGTTTCTCGTTTAGCAAATAGCTTTGAGGGACTCTTAGGGGCATTATATCTTAGTACCCATAATATGGATTTAATTCGCTGTTGGTTAGATCAATTATTGCTCGATAAAGCCGCAGAAATTTATCAAGATCCCGCCCGACAAAATTATAAAGATGCCCTACAAGAATGGACACAAGCTTATCATAAATGTCTGCCTCATTATAAAGTAGAAGAAGTCCATCCTTTCGTCTCAGAAGAGACACGATTTAGTGCAGAGGTTTGGTTAAAGGAAAAATGCTTAGGAAATGGTCAAGGACGCTCTAAGAAAGCAGCAGAACAAGCAGCAGCAAAGACAGCTTTTTTATCCATTCAACCTTCAAGTATGAAATAATGATTGAACACCTGTAGAAGCAGTTCATCAATTGCTCCTACAAGTTTTAAGTTCTGCTGTTCTTGATTAACCTAATGCTTTCTCAATTGCAGCTTTCAAATTGGCATCATCAGGGGGTGTCGTTGGTTCAAAACGCTCAACCACTTCACCGTTGCGTCCTACTAGAAACTTACCAAAATTCCAGCCAATATCTTCACCATCTTTGACTAAAAACTGATAAAGTGGGCTGCGGTTTGTACCGTTAACATCTTGCTTTTCAAGCAGGACAAATTCAACATCGTACTTACTACTGGTAAACTTTTTAATCTCCTCTGGACTTCCCGGTTCTTGTGCGCCAAACTGGTTACAAGGAACACCAATGACTTTAAAGCCACTTTCACCGTACTTTTTGTCAAGTTCAACTAAACCAGCGTATTGAGGTGTTAAACCGCATTGGCTGGCGACATTAACAAAGAGGATAACTTTATTCTCTAATTCGGCGGGAGAAAGAGATGTTCCGTCTAAGGTAGCAAGAGGTGCTGGTAAAGGCATAATAATTTTGGGTGAGAAAATAACAGCATCCTACATTATATGTAATTATTGTCCCTTTCAGGAAAGATAATTAACGCTGTCGAGTGGGGGACATATTGCGGATAGCTGCAATTTTCCATATATCATCTTGACGGATGACTATAAAGGTACTCCACAAATTTCGGATAGTTCCATTACTCAGTCGTATTTCATACCGAGTATCAACAATAGCGACATTAGTATCTAATAACCTAATTTCCTCAATAGTAATCGTTCTTTGTCCCGGATTACGATTAGAACTTCGTAACATTCCTGCCATCGAATTTTCTATTCCACGTCGCCATTCACCCGAAGAAACCAGTTGATCAACGTCTGATGTTAAAATCTGTTTAAGGACTGTTTGATTCTTATTCTCTCTAGCTTGATTATACTGTTCAATTAACTGATAAATTCCCTGTTTTTGGTCATTTGGTGCTTCTGGTTGAGCCGTAACGGAGAGAATAGGTAATATAAAAGATGGAATCAGAAAGAGTAAAGGGGTTAAAGTTTTTAAGCGCATTTTCTAAGATGGTTTTTAATTACATTTTAGACTATCATCCTACCAGAACTTATGTTAAATAAGGGAGTGTTAAGGCGATCGCAACACTCACTCCTAACCCAATCAGGGCTTTTATCCCATCTTTAAAAACTAATTTTCCTGTATCAGATAATGAATGATGTTTGAGATGAAAGGTAATAGCTAATTCTCGTCCAGCTAAGAGGCCAATAAAAACCCATGTGGTACTCATGGGCATTTTACTATATTCTTTAAAGATTAATAAGATTAGACCAAAGATAAAATTAATGAGGGTAGCAGAACGAATATCTTGACTATTGGTTTTACTGTTAATAATTTGCTGAATTTCTCCTCCATGTCGGTAGAAAAGAATGGCGTGTAAAAGAAACATAATTATCAAGGAAAAAAGCAGCCAAAGAAGGGATAAATGACGAGGTAAATAGGCAAAAATATTGGCTAAATCTTGAATTAACCACTGACTCCATAAAAAACCCGTTGAAATCCATTGTAGAATAATCCAAAGCCATAGCTTTGTTTCCAAACTCTTTTCCAAAATAGATTGTTCTAATTTAATAATTAAGCCGTTATAAATAAGAATAGAAACCATAAAAGCAACGCCGTACCCCACTAAAGATTTTGTCAACATATTGCCTAAATTATCGGGATTAAAGACGGTTAAAATTAAAAAGGTTGTGCTGACAGGAATGCCAAAATTAGTTAGTAATAAAACTGTTAAAGGGGGAATTAAATAAATCCAAGTGAAGGGATGAGGTAAAGGAAACTTTTCCAAGCGTCCATAGGAAATATCTCCTTGATAGAATATCCATCCTAAGAGGAAAACGACCGTTAAAATGCCACAAGCATATAACCATAATAACCACCAAGGCCGCTCTCGATTGGAACTTAAAAATGTTCCTAATGTTTGAATCGCATCGTTGGCCACAATGCCATAAGCAGCTAACATGAATCCTAAAACCATAAAAGAATAGCTCATATTTAAAATTCAATAATTTCTGCTTTTAATGACCGTTCCATCAGAGCATTTAAAGCTACTTTTGGGGTAGTTTTGTTATTTAATAAATGATAGACTTGTTCAGTAATCGGGACAGATAACTGTTTTTCTTGAGCAATATGATAGACAACTTTTGCTGTATTAATACCTTCGGATGTACCTTCTAAAGTTTTTAAAATTTCATCTAAGGTTTCCTCTTTCGCTAACCGATACCCTACTTGATAATTTCGAGATAATGGACTGCTACAGGTAGTAAGTAAATCGCCTAATCCTGATAACCCAAAAAAGGTTTCTACCTCTGCACCTAATGCCTTACCAATGCGTATAATTTCAGGTAAAGCTCGTGTTAATAAACTCGATTTCGCATTTGTTCCTAATGCTAATCCATCAGAAACACCAGCAGCGATCGCAATAATGTTTTTGAGCGTTCCCCCTAATTCTGTACCAATGGGATCGGTATTAATATAGACTCGAAAACGCTCTGATGAAAAGAGGGTTTGCACCCTTTCCGATGCGGCAGAATCTATACTAGAAACGACGGTTGCTGCAGGTAAGTTTTGCCTAATCTCTTTCGATAAATTAGGCCCTGATAAAACGACTAAAGGATGGTTAGGAAAGGCTTGTTTCCATAAAGTGGATGGGGTACAGTTAGTGAGGGAATCTAATCCTTTGGTGGCAGATACTAAGATAGTATTAGGAGGTAATTTTAGGTGACCCAATTGCTCAACAACTGGACGAACACCTGCCATTGAGACAGCTGAAATAATAACATCAGAATTACTAACTTGATCGGCTAAATTTTCAGAACCTTTTCGAGACCAAATCTTGACCTCGTGGTTATTTCGCTCTGCTAATTCTTTGAGGGCTTTTCCCCATGCGCCTCCACCGACAATTGTGATGTTTTGGGCTGTTTTTGTCATTGATTTCAAGAGACAAATAAATATCACTCCCCTTACTATAACATCAAAGATCAACCGCAGGCTCAGTAAGATGTGAAAAACTTTTCAACCCAACTAGAAATATATAATATTGGCTTATCTTGCTCTAATAGTATGAATAAATTAATATTTTTTGCTTTATTATTAATCATCAAAAAATGTCTGGGCTTGTTAAATATAGATCAAGATTAATAAATTTATGTTATCGTTAAATAGTAGTCTTTTAAGAAAAATAGAATTAAAAATGGCTTATCGTAATCCAACGCCAACCGTTGATATAATTATTGAACTAATTGATCAACCCCATCGTCCTATTATATTAATTGAACGAAAAAATCCACCTTATGGTTGGGCAATTCCGGGGGGATTCGTTGACTATGGAGAATCAGTAGAAACCGCAGCTATCAGAGAAGCAAAAGAAGAGGTTAGTCTTCATATTAAATTAATTGAACAATTCCAAGTTTATTCAGATCCTCAAAGAGATCCTCGTCAACATACCCTGAGTATTGTCTTCATTGCAACAGCAACAGGAGTACCCAAAGCGGCTGACGATGCGAAAACACTCAAAATCTTTGATCTTTGGGAATTACCCCCTCAACTGTGTTTTGATCATGGTAAAATTCTCAAAGATTATCAACAGTATCGTTACTATGGGTTTCGTCCTCAATTGTCAATTTAATCATGAAAAGTTTAACAGTTGGAATTGACTTTGGTACATCAGGTGCTAGAGCTATTGTCATCAATAAAAATCTAGAGATTCAAGCAGAAATCAAAGAAAACTACCAGAAAAATCCTAGTTATAATTCAGCTTTAATGTGGCAACAGACCCTATATCAACTTTTATCAAAAATTCCCTTAGTCTTGCGCCAAAATTTAGAAGTGATTGCTATTAATGGAACATCTTCCACGGTACTTTTATGCGATAGAAAAGGAAATCCTTTAGATGCACCCATTTTATATAATGATCAACGGGGAAAAGGAGTTATCGATGAGTTAAAAGCTTATGTTCCCTTAAACCATTTAGCATTAAGTCCAACATCTAGTTTAGCAAAATTAAAATGGTGGACAAAACAACCGATTTTTAAAGAAGCGGATTACTTTTTGCATCAAGCAGATTGGTTAAGCTTTTTATTACATGGTAAATTAGGCATCAGTGACTATCACAATGCACTTAAACTAGGGTATGATGTCGAAAAGCTTTGTTATCCTGATTGGCTAATTAATCAAACTTACTATCCCTTGTTACCCAAAATATTAACCCCCGGACAAGAAATTGCCCCTATTACCTCAGACGTTGCTCAAAGATTTAATATTCCTAAAAACTGTATGGTTTGTGCAGGAACAACCGATAGTATAGCCGCCTTTTTAGCCAGTGGTGCAAGCCAAGCAGGAGAAGCTGTAACTTCCTTGGGATCAACCCTTGTCTTAAAATTATTAAGCGAGCAAAAAGTTGACGATTACCAAGCAGGAATTTATAGTCATCGCTTAGGAAATCTGTGGTTAACAGGGGGTGCATCGAATACTGGTGGTGCAGTGTTAAAACATTTTTTTAATGATGAAGCCTTACGAACTTTCAGTCAAGAAATTGATCCTAATTATCCAACAGATTTAGATTATTATCCTTTACTCAAACAAGGAGAAAGATTTCCTTACAATGATCCGAATTTATTGCCAAAATTAGACCCCAAACCCCAAGATTCTGTCTTATTTTTACAGGGATTATTGGAAGGAATGGCAAAAATTGAAGCACTAGGATATAAGAGATTGAGAGAATTAGGCGCAACGGCTTTAATCCATGTTTATACCGCAGGAGGAGGCGCAAAAAACCAAGTTTGGCAACAAATTCGTCAACGTTATTTACCCGTATCAGTGACGATTTCTTCCCAGACAGAAGCCGCGTATGGAACAGCTTTATTAGCTCGAAATCAATTATATAGCAACTGATATACTATCCATAGATGTAGAGTCAATTCATGAATTGACCCTACTAAATATGGTCGTTTAATCCACAATTTGCGTCACTCCTAAAAATTCTCTCCTTTCCATCTTTGGAAAAATTGATTATACCAACGAACCTCAATTGCTTTCCCATCTATAGCTTCCCAACGATAAACATAAATATTAGGCGAACGACCCGATCCTTGTGGTTGCAAACATCCCTCAAAGCCAATAATTCGCTCTATTTCCCGTGGAGCAATCACACGACTACTTCGCAGACGTTTAACAATAAATTGCTCTACAGCATACTTTGTTTGGGAAGAAAGGGTTGAAGGCTGAAAACAACCTGATGGTACAGGATTTTGAGCTACTACATTTGAACTCAGTGAAAGGATGACAGTACTTAAAGACAGAAGTAAGTGTTTATACATAATGAGTCTTGGTAATTTTTAGCATTATTCCATAAAATTACTCAAAACCCATGTTCTATTTTATCCGAGTAACCACTTACTCCCCTTCTTCAACGGACTGAATTGCGTCTTCTGGTGATAAACCGCCATAAATGACCTTCATCATCCCCGGAAAATACCGATCCACCGTAATCACATTGATGTTAACTAAATTTTCTACTAATGCGGGGGTCAAGCGATCGCCTTCTACATCGATACTGGTTTTATAACGAATTTCACCGTCTTCAAAATCCATTTCAAAGTTACCAACACTTAGACCATAGTTTGCTCTTGTTAAAAATTCAGCCATTAACACTCTTTGGTTCTCAGGAACTTTAATAGGAATTTGGGAAACAAAGCGAAAAGTTTGTCGTTCCTCATTAGCAATCGCATAACAATCATATTCCCCATTACGACCCGATACCCCCATTTTCAAAGCTTCCTTTGGGGACACTTCCATAAATTTCCAGTCATCATCTTCAAAGTATTGGATAACTGAATCAAACAAACTACTCATAGCTGATTTTCTCCAAATAATATTTTTATTAAGTTAGCTATTGGTTAAAACAGATTTTTTATCGAAATAACTTAAGTCAAAAACCCTGTCTTTTAAGACAGAACGTTTTGGGAACGAGGTATAAATCCTACCCTGCAAAAGCAACTTCCGACTTCTTTAACCATCTAGGGGAACATCAGAAGGCGGTTGAGAATATTCATTTTCTTGGCTTAATTCTTGTTTATGAACCCAAACATTGTAGCGAATTTTTTCACAACTTTTATTTTGAACAAAGTATTTAACACTTTGATGAAAATGTACCTTCAGGTTAGCAAAAGGTAGGGGAATAATAGGATTAATGGCTTGCATTAGTAAAAAGATTAAGATAGATTTATCTGCCATTCCTTGGGAAACCAAAACTACCTTGAGAGTCGTCTCTTTGACAGAAACCTTAACCGTAATATCATGAGGGTGAAAAACTTGATTGAGGAGTGTGGCGATCGCTGCTGGATTTCCGCTTTTGGCTAACTCCTTTAAAATTGCCTCAGAGGTCGATTGCATACGCTATCCCTATTATTAATTAATGTTCGCTTTTAAATTGTAACCGATTCTTTCATCTCTAAGTTAAGGAAGTTAACTTAAGGACAGTACAAGAGCATTCAGGCAATTTTCTCAATTTTCTTATCTTCTTGCTTAAGTTCCTTAATTTTGGTTGTAAATAGACATGAGCTACATTCAAAATACACATGGTTAGGGAATAACAATATAGCAATGGGTCATTACTTAGATAGTATGATTCCCAAGTAAAATTGCTGTGACCTATTTTTAGGAACGAACACTTAATTTTACTAGGAAGAACACTATTTGAGGATGACCTTTGCCTTTCTTTTCTGAGAAAAATTGCTAAATTATGGGGAAAGTGTTGGACATAAGCCGGATTTTGTTCAATGGGGGTTATCTATCTAAGACGCTTGTTACCAAACACCTTGTGCGGTTCACCTAAAACGAGGGAGGAAAAAAGACCAACCTGACCCTCTCCGACCTTGCTCCCAACGGGGGTTTACCGAGCTAGTATCTCTCGACACTACTGGTGCGCTCTTACCGAAACACCTTTGCACCCTTACCTCTTTTACTAAAAAAGTAAGAAAGGCGGTATTTTTCTGTGGCACTTTCCTCATTCTCACGAATACTGGGATATTATCCAGCCGTTTGGTCTTTGGGGAGTCCGGACTTTCCTCAGATTTAAGTCAGTGCTTAAATCCGCAACCCCTGCGCCAACACTTTCCTAATGATCAAGATACCAAAGTTAGCAACCAATCACATTATTGATACTCAATTCAGTCTTTCGCTCCTATAATATGGACATTAAGGTTAAATTAAGAAAAAACTAAAAAATTGGTACTGCTAAGAGAACATTCACCCACTAATTGCTTTGCGGGAAATATCCACCGTCTTCCTAACGGTCTATCTCTCATTCATCAATATATGCCAATGACACCCGTTGTGGTGACAGATATCTGGATTAGGGGAGGAGCGATCGCTGAACCCGAACAGTGGCGAGGGATGGCTCATTTCTTAGAACACATGATCTTTAAAGGCAGTAAGCGCATTACCCCCGGTCTTTTTGACCAAGTTGTGGAAAATTTAGGCGGAATTACCAATGCAGCTACCAGTTACGACTATGTACATTATTATTTAACTATTGCTGCTCGTTACCTACCTGATACTCTCCCTTATTTAGCAGAAATTTTATCCCAAGCGGCAATCCCCGATCTAGAATTTGGACGGGAAAGAGAGGTGGTTTTTGAGGAAATCCGAGCCAGTTTAGATGATCCAGACTGGTTAGCTTTTCAAGCACTCTGTGAAAGCATTTATCAACACCATCCCTACGGAAAACCCATTTTAGGACAAGAATGCCAGTTGGCGACCTATACCCCTAATCAGATGCGTTGCTTCCATCGTACCCATTATCAACCCCACAATATGACAGTTGTGGTCGTCGGAGGAATCGAGGAGGAAATGGCACTTCATTTAGTGGATAAAGCCTTTTCTCACTTTCAAGTTCCCTCAGAATGCCCGCCTACCACCATAGAAGCTGAACCCCCTTTAATTAATAAAAGAAGGAGTCAATTGTTTCTCCCCCGTTTAGAAATGTCAAGATTATTAATGGGTTGGATAGGGCCTGGAATCAATCAAATTGAAGAGGGATTTGGCTTAGATCTGATTGCGGCTTTATTAACTGGGGGTAGAAATGCTCGTCTCGTGAGAGAGCTACGAGAAGAAAAACAATTAGTGATTGATATAGATAGTAGTTTTTCTCTGCAAAAAGACTCTAGTTTATTTACAATTACGGTCTGGTTAGCCTCAGAAATGATCGGAGAAGTCGAACAAATTATTGGCGATCGCTTATATGATTTACAAACTACCCCTATCAGTCATCAAGAATTAGCAAAAGCACAAAGAATGCTGGGAAATGACTATATTTTCTCCACAGAAACCCCCGGCCAATTAGCAGGATTATACGGTTATTATCACACCATTGCCTCAGCCGAGTTATCTACCCTTTATCCCACTGCTATTCGTCAGATTCAACCTGAAGATATACAACTATTAGCCAGTCGCTATTTATCCCCTGAACGCTGTGCAGTCACCACCTTACAACCCTGTGAATCGTGATTTTAAACCTCAAGAATCTATCAAAGTCCCTTTTGTTAATAAGCTGTTAAGCATCTAAATTGGTTTATGAAGATTAGGGAATGGGGAATGGGGAATGGTAGGGTTTATCTGTTTTTTCAAAGAATTTGATGATACCCAGTTTAAATACGTATTAGCTTAGCTCATTAACGATTAACCTGAATCTTGATACTTTGTTAATCCTGTTCTTGCT